>CAZJDM010000099.1:0-16732 GCA_964544765.1 uncultured bacterium | reverse complement strand
TTAAATTAGTTCAAATAAATGGAGTCAAGGTGGGGTTCAGGCCTAACTTACGATACGGCGCAATATTTCACTGCGAAAAAGCGGTCGATAAACTTCGTTGTAGCCACTAGATTCATAGATATGACATGATTCTGAGCAAGTTGAGCATCTGGTGCAATATTCCATAGAAAGAAGTAATGGCTGAATAAAGGTCCAGTTATCATTTTTCTTAAAAAGCTTTTGTAGGCCAATTAGGAACTTCTTGATTAGTATTTGTTTTTCTTTCTCACTTTGAGGTTTGGGAATAGATAATGCGATTGTGTTGTCTAAGGAGCATTCTGTTTTTTGTTTGGTTTCATCCTTCAAAGGTTTAAATGGAGGCACCTTGTGAGTTTGATCGTAGGGACAAGGTAATAGTGGCAGGGTATCAGTTTCAATATTAGCGAATTGTTCGGTAGCGTCACTAATGTTTTCTATCTTGATAGCTTTGTTTTTCATTAATTCGAATCTCCCTAATTCGTGTCTTCCCTAATTCATGTCTTCCCTAATTCATGTCTTCCTTAGTTAATATTTTCCTTGATCAGTAGCTTTATTAATTCTTTAATTCGCAGCTTCTTAAGCTAATCGTTATCAATTTCTTCTGTAGCAATATCTGACCATGTTTTCGTTCCATTACCTTTTATATGAGGTGCTGACCAGTTAATCGGAAAATTTAATTGCTTGATTATCTTTTTTTCTATTTTGCTATTTATAACATTGGGATCATCATCCCAACGAACGTTATGATAGGTGAACCATTTGGTAAAGAAATGTGACATGTGAGTAAGGGGGACATATACAATAGTGAAAGCAAATAAGAGTATCTGCAGTTGGATCCAATAGCTATTAATAGGTACTTTGAAATTTAAATAGAATAAATGGTGGAGAAATCTTTTGATGAGAATAAAATGAGGATCAAATAAAATTAGAGATCCCCACATTACCAAGGTTATAAAGAGAAATAAACATAGATTGAAAATATCAGCTGGTGCGGTATATTGGCGAAGCTCCTGATCAAAGATTCGTCTATGTAGTAGTCCTAATACTCCTAAGGTTGTAAGTAAGAGCCCAATAGCAGCAATGATTTTAGTAATGCTAGTAATTTTAGTAAAGTTAGTAAAGGAAGAATAGAGTAAGTTACTCATCTTGTTGTTTGTAAAATTTTGAATCTGCTCTGGATTAAATGTTGCATCTAAAAGAAGTAGAATAAAAACTAGTGTTAGGAGATATAATCCAAAGTGAAAAGGAAAGGACCTCCACCATAGTTTTTTATTGTGTTTGTATAAGCTAACCAGAAATAACATCTCGGGAACCATTACTTTGAGTTTGTTGGATTCAATAGGATATAGCTCCCATCTTAGATGAAGCGGCATTTTACTGATGATAATAAATTTGGTGATTACTATGGCCAGAAAAATAATGATGGCAGTGTAGGAGACAAAATAAATTAGAATCGAACCTTCCATGTAGTCAAATTCCTAATTTTTTAAATAATGTTTATTTCACTATATATATCAGATATCGATAAATATAGAAAGTTAAAATATATCAATATGAAATATATAAAACCTATATTTATGAATATAGGTGTATTCAAATAATAAATTGTGCGACCATGACTGTGGAAAAAGGTACATAACAAAAGGTACATAACAAATTGATTTAGAATTGATTTTACTTATTAACACAAAAATCAAAGCCAAATTATTACCAATTGGGTGTTTGAGGAATTTATTCCACAGTCATGGTCGCACAATTCTGAGATTTTGGTGATTCAATAATAATTTAAATAACTTAAAAATTAGTTTTACTAATTCCTTTATTTTTATTCCAATAGTTGCTAATAAGTTTCTGTTTGTTTAAACATATCAGTTACGTGAACAAGGGGGTATTTATGAAGGCTTGGATTAGGATTATGAATTTGTCGATTTTACCTGTTTTAACACTAACACTAACACTATCATTATTATTAGGCTGTGGTCAGAGGGGAGAAAGCGATCTGGTTTCTCGACTCAATAGTACTGATGCTGGTGGTGCCACGCAGGTACCGGGTAAGTCTAAATTAAACTTTCACTTTGAGATTAGATCGGATGTAGTAGTTGATGGTGAAGGAGAACTAGATATATTAAATCAACATATTGGAGTTAGTGTATCTAATCATCATGAAACTTTAGAAAGAGTGCTTAATAAGGTACGTATTCCTGCTAGAGATGTGAAATATATTTTTGAATTATCTATGAAGTTTACAAGTTTACCGTATTTAATGTCTGACTCAGTTAAAGAAAAACTACATCTTAGAGCAGATGAAAAAATTGCCACTACCAGAAGTCAAATGGTTGGCCCAATAATATCCCAGGTTAACGCGGCGTTGATGGCTGATCCTGTGTATCCAACCCTTCCGCAAGCAGCTCAGGTTCAAATAAAAGAACAAGCTGTAGCCAATGCCATGGACTTACTAGATCAACAACTTGCTCAAGCTGAAGCTGAAGCTAAGGAAAAAATAGATACACGGGTTGATGCTCTGCAGACTGAAACCATGGTTCAGGAATTTGCGGTTGTATTTGGTAGACCTGTTTCTATTTCTGATGGTAATGATGGTCTTCTTTTTGTGAAAGTTGGTAAATTTAAGATTGAAAGTGGCCCTCAAGTAGCGGATGGTGGTAATCGATCTAGACTTGAGAGTTTTAGACCAGTTAACAGTAGAACCCAAAGAGGTGGTGCCGTAGCTCCAACGGGAGCTATTGGAGCTGGTTTGGTAAAGGTATTTAAACGTCCGGGTAGAAATAATTGGACCTTACGTACTGATTTGTATTTGTTTCATGATAGAGTGGCTTTTATTAGTGGGCAAGATTATATTGGTACAGTGGTTAGTTTAGAAGATAATTTATATGAAAGGCACAAAGAACTAAGTAACTTGAACTCAGTATTATTACGAGCCTTAATTAGTAATAAGAATTTTGAGTTTTATGCCTCAGTTGGTAATTATGATAGTGATGCTGCTTTTTCTGCTGGACTTATTGTAAATTTAACGGATAGAACCTCCGTTATGTTTGATTTCTATACTGGAAATCGTCAGCAATTAAAGCAAGGTTATTCAGTATTTGTCAGCCATATACTAAATCCTGCGGTAACTTTGTATGCTGGTTATGAACAACTGAAACAATCTTATCAACCAACTGTGAGTAATGATCCTCAGGATTTAGGAATGGAAGTTGTCGGAGTTGCTTTAAATCCAGCTTCCTATTTGAGAAGATTAATGCCGTTTCTATCGACTTCAAGCCCTAATGATAATCGAAATTGGAAGTTGCTTGTGAAACTTGAGTTGCAAAGGCAGCACCCAAAAGGTAATTTTGGTGATGGAGAGTTAGTGGAGTATGGTGGATTGCAATTGCGAGGTACACACGATTGGTTTTAAGTAATCTTTCATTCAATGCAATGTTCGTATTTAGTTCGTATATATAGTTCACATATAGTTCGTATTTAGTTCGTATATAGCTCGCATATATACTTAAAGAAGTTTTTTGGTTGGAACCAACCAGGATGACAACAGAATAGCAAAACTAATACTAACAGTAGTAGTGACTGCGATGGTCAAATGGTTGAAAATGGGATCATAGTTTTTGGAAAGGGCGTATTCGACACATTTATAAATATGAACTCCAGGAACCAAAAAAATAATGGATGGGATAATAAAACCCTGAGCTGGTTTACCTGTAAAACGAGCAAAAATATTGCCCAAGGAGCCAATAAGAAAAGAAATAATAAAGGTTGAATAAATTGTATTGATATAAAGGGACATAAGCTTTAAACCGTAGATGGTTAAACATCCCATGAGTACAGAATTGGTAAAGTATCTGCGGGGCATACGAAATAGTATGGCAAAACTGGATGCGGCTAAAAAAATTATGATAAAACCAAGTATATGATGCATCATTTATAAGAATCCTTGTAGATATACTTTGATTCCCATGATAAAAGCTACCCCTGAAGCCAGACTAAGAGTTATCATAAGAGATTCGGTTACTTTAGATGTGCCGGAGACGATATTCTTTTGAGCTAATTCATGGATAGCGTTCACAAATACTAGTCCTGGTATTAAAGCAATTATCCCACCAATTATTAATCGTGAGATATTAATATCAGGAAAAAAAATAAAACAAATCCAAGCATAAACAGCTACAATGGCGGCTGATAAAAAGTCGGTCAAATATCTTTTTTGATCATTATTGGTAAATACATATTTTTGGAGCGCAAAAACTATTACCCCTATAAAAAACGATAAACCTATTTCGAGTAGTGATCCGTTATATAGATAAACTAGTCCTGAGCTGGCAAAACCACCCGCCATTAGAGTAACAAGCTTACTATATGGAGGAGGTTCTTTAGTAAGTGATCTTAGTTCTTGGTGGGCCTCGATAATTGATATTTCATGCTGTTCTATCTTGTCTACCAAATCGCTGATAGACGATAAAAGATTTAAATCAACGCTCCAGGAGCGTATTCGAGATAATTCAAAGGCTCTTTCATGTCCCTTTCTAATAACCAGATGAACTCCAGTAGGTAGAGCTAAAACTTCAACGTCATAATCAAATGAATTGCCGAGTCTGGATAATAAGAGTTCTACTCGATTAGATGAGCATCCACATTCAATTAATGCATGAGCGCAATCTTTTAAAAACTCAATAAAATTGGACATGTTATCGCTGATTTGCATAATACTGTTATCTTATAATTTTATTATAACCTAATAATCTTGGTTTTTAGGCTTTTTCTATTAGGTTTTGATGAAGCACTTTAATCGCTCTTTCATAATCTTTTTGATTAATAATGAATTGAATATTAACATGTCGCATACATTGATCACAAGCAAGAATTGTGATGCCTGCTTCATCCAGGATTTTGGATGCTTGAACAATATATCCCGGAGAGCCAAGATTACTGCTTATTACTGAAACAATGGAAACCGGATTTAAGGTAACTTGGGCCGACTCAAAAGACATTTTAATTTCTTTAACGCATTGTTCAAGATTAGGGGTGTTTTCTGGTAAATAGTGGGTGATGGTATTAGCATTGGTGTTTTTAGCAACATAACTTATGTTATGAATACTAAAGAATGATAATATCTTATAGTCGTATCCGCTTTGTCCAACCATGTCGGGGTCATGAATTTGAAGGCTCAGCATTTTTTTACGACCGGCAATAATCTCAACATGAGGTTGTGCGGTCTTATAATGGTTGGTGTTAATGATGGTTCCTTGATGGTTTGGTTCAAAACTATTTTTGACTCGAATAGGAATTTTACATTGCTCCATTCCTTTGGATGCTTTAGGATGAATAGCTTCCATGCCAAGATCAGCTAATTGATCCGCTACGTCAAAATTGGTTTGTCCTATAATTTTTACTTTATCTTTGCCGACTAGGTTAGGGTCGGCGCTACTAAGATGAAACTCTTTATGGATGATACCTTCTTTGGCTTTGGTTATAGTGGCTATCTTACTGAAAGTGATTTCACTATAGCCGCGATCAAATTGACTCATTAATCCTTCTTGACACTTAGTGTATCCGGTAGCAATAGGTATACAAGATCCGGGATCGATGGTGGCAAAGGATTTCTTTATCTTTTCATCCAAGGGCAAGGATTCTTTTTCCTTCCAGCCAGTTAGATCGACAAAAACACTATTTAAAGAATGACTTTGTAAAATTAAGCTGGAATTGTGCGCACTGTGAGCTTCACCTAAAGAACTAAGCATTTCTCGAACGGTTGGTAAAAATTCCTCAATTCGGAAATGACCATAGGTACATACTTTTTGCAGGTGTTTTAAACAATTTTTGATATCAAGAATTCGTTCCGTGACAAATTTATCGGCTTTATCGCGTGGTAGTCCTATTTTTTCAAAGCCTCGGTTAATGTTAATCATGGTTTCAGTTAATTGATTTAATGAAGATTCCCAGCTGGCATCGCTATAGGCAAATTTTTGATATATTCCGGGTTCTCCTGATTTCTTGTGTTCAAGTAATAAGTCTGTAATTCCACCGTATGCGGAGACAACAAAAATGCGAGAATAAAGTTTTTGTATAGCTTCTTCCGCTTGGTCGTTATTTTGGTTAATAGTATCGATTTTGGTTCCATTATGTCGCAGAAAAATATTTTCTAAAAGCAGTTCAAAGCGAGACATGGAAGTTCCGCCAATTTTTTCAACGGTGTGTTGATGCATTTTTAAGGTCTCCTTAAAAAGTTTGTATTTTGAAATCTTTAAAGCATATGGTCAAATCTTTAAAGTATATGGTCAAATTTCTAAAGTAGATGATCAGGTACTACTACGTCTCTGATCATATCACTAAAATCTTCTCTCTTACGGATAAGGTAATGTTTATCATTTTTGACTAGAACTTCGGCTGGTTTTAATCTTCCGTTATAGGAATAAGACATACCATAACCATACGCTCCAGTATTTTCCACTATAACCAGATCGCCCGGAGCGGTGTTTTGTGGGAGGTTACGGTTTTTGACCCACATATCGGTATTTTCGCAAATTTGTCCGCAAAGAGCATAAGGTTGTTTAGGCTCATCTTCCCGACCATTTATGTATATGTGATGGTAAGCATCATATAAAACGGGGCGAGCAAGAACGTTCATACCGATGTCGGTTCCGATTATAGTGCGATATCCCGTTTTTATGGTATTAACTTTCCCGACCAGATACCCGGCATCACCAACAAAATAGCGAGCTGGTTCCATGATTAAACGAGGTGGCTGGATTTTTAACTCGTCAATTTTAGCTTTAAAGACAGCAGCGATTTGTTTAGCGGTCTCGTCAATATCCAGAGAATGATCGGTATGGTTATAAGGTATCCCTAAACCCCCACCTAAGTCGATGAATTCGAAATTAATGCCCACTTTATCGGTAACCTTACCTAAAATATTCATTAATAATTCAGTTATATAGGCAAAATACTTGGGATCTCTTATACAGGAACCCGGCATCATATGAGCGCCGAATCTGGTTATCCCTGCATCTTTGGCTTGCTGGTAAGCATCAATAACTTGATGAGGATGTAGTCCAAACTTGGCTTCCGGCCCCGCATTAGTGACATATTCACCCACATCACTGCGACCGTAGCCTGGATTGATGCGAAAACTTAATACTTCTGGTTTTCCGAATTTAAGTAATCGGGGTAAGAGTGAAATATCGTCCAGGTTAAAAATAACCTTGTTTTCCAGTCCTCCAATAATATCTTCATCAGAAAGAAAATTACCACTAAACATAACGTCTTCGCCGGTAATGCCAATTTCTTTAGCTAGTAGAATTTCATTTACACTAGCGGCATCAATACCGGCTCCCTCTTTTTTAAGTATAGAGGCAATCGCTAAATTATTGGATGCTTTAATAGCGTAGTAAAACTTAAAATCATCATAATACTTTTTAAAAGCTTGGAGCGCCTTTTGGAAATTGGCCCGGATTTTGTTTTCTTCGTAAACATAAGTCGGTGTGCCGTATTTAGCAGCAATTTCCTTGACTGACACTTCTTCTAAAAAAATTTGTTGATTGGACTGAATTTTCATTTCTTACTTCTCCAAATTTTAATTCGGTGATGTCACGCCGATGACATCACTCATATCATATAGTTGCGGTGGGTTGTTATTCGATTCAAAGGATTTAAAAAGAAAACTAGCCGCTTTAAGAGCCCCTCGGGCAAAGATTTCTCTATTGGCGGCCCGGTGGGTCAGTTCAATTCGTTCGGATGGTCCGCAAAAGTAAGCGGTATGTTCACCTACAATAGAACCACCTCTGAGTACTTGCATACCGATTTCAGCCTTTTTTCTAGGGCCAACCAACCCAGCTTGGCGGGTTTGGCAATTCTCTCGGCTGATCTCAGGCAGGTTACGAGCTAGCGCAATTTCGTTAGCCAAGGTTAAAGCTGTACCGCTGGGACTATCTACTTTATCTTTATGATGAGCCTCGAATACTTCTACTTCAAAATCTTCATCTAACCAAGTGGCGGCATTTCGTAACAGATGCCGTAATACACAGACACCAACACTCATATTGGTATCCATAACAATGGGTATGGTGCTGGTGGCTTTTGTTATTTCTTGTTTTTCCTGGATGGAATGGCCGGTGGTTCCAATTACTATAGGTTTTTGGTTTTGTACCGCTTCTTTTACCATTTCGAGGGTATGAGAGGGGGAGGAAAAATCTATCATTATATCGCATTCATTTAGATTATCCACCTGGGTATATTGATTATCTGGATCATCTGATTGGATCAAAGACATAATGGCTTTTTCCATTTTACCCTTAGTTCCGGTTAAGAAGATTTTCATTATTTTTCCTTTCGAATGTCGAAGGTTTAAACCTAAAATCAAAAATGTTTAAATCTCGATTATTTAAATCGAATGCTTACCTTCCTTAGTTATATGCTTAAATTAATTCATAATCGGTTGCCGTACTTTTTATCTGTTCAAAAGCGTTATTGGAAGCGGGGCACAATGGAAGACGGAAGCGACATTCGATAAGTTTCATGAGATGCAAAAAGGTTTTAACCGGTATAGGATTAGTTTCCACTCCCAGCATTTTATATAATTTGCCTAATTTATCATGTTCTTTGGCTGCTTCTTGTTGTTGGCCTTGGTTAAATAATTCGGTCATTTCAACTAGTTTAGCGGGCATGATATTAGATATAACTGATATTAAGCCATTAGCGCCCGATTCTAAGGCCGGTATATAGCTTCCATCGTCACCAGACATAATAACAAAATCATCACCGCAAAGAGAACGGATTTCTTTAATGACATCCATGTCTCCTTTGGCTTCTTTAACCGCGACAATATTAGAAACTTTACTTAAACGTGCCACAGTCTCAGGCAGCATATGGATAGAAGTCCTAGAAGGTACATTATATAAGCATATAGGTAAATCAACATTGGCGGCAATTTCTGTGTAATGTAAAAAAAGACCTTCTTGGGTTGGTTTGTTATAATAAGGAGTTACCAGCAGAAGACCGTCAACACCAATTTCTTTAGCTTTTTGGCTCAGAGATATGCTGGCTGCAGTATTATTGGAACCGGTCCCGGCAATAACTGGAACCTTGTCTTTTAGTTTTTTAACAGCATATTCAAAAATTGAGAGCTTTTCATTTTCACTCAGGGTAGGCGACTCCCCGGTTGTGCCGCAAAAAACTATACCATTAACGTTATTATTTAGTTGAAAGTCAATTAATCGATCAAACGCGACGAAATCAATTTCTCCTTCTGAGTTAAAAGGAGTTACAGTAGCGGTCATTATTCCTTTGAACATTTCATTTTGCATTATATATCTCCTAATTATTTATCCATGGAACATTTAGATTGTTGATGCGCATATTTAAATGCGACCAGAAAGCAACGCAGTAGGCTAACATAATTGAATAGAGTATTCAATAAATAATAAAATTTGTCTTTTATGATAAGTTATTATATGTGTATTTTTTGTATTTTATTGATAATCTAATATGCTTATGTTTTTTATTAAATTATTGAAATCAGGGGATAAATAATGTTAATTGCAACCAAATATCGGATTTTATATGCGGATACGGATCAAATGGGAATGGTATATCATGCCAATTATTTACGTTGGTTTGAGCAAGCAAGAAATGAACTAATTCGACAAAAGGGTCTAACCTACCCAGAGTACGAGAAGATGGGGTTTTATTTACCGGTAGTAGAGGCCAATGTTCGATTTTATAAACCAGCCAAATATGACGATATCATTAGAACTGAAGCTCAGGTAGCCTTTGTCAAGAAAGCTTCATTACAGTTTGAGTATCAGATATTTCGAGATGTGGGTAATGAACTTTTGGTTAGAGGATTTACACGTCATGCTAATCTTAATCATCAACAAAAAGTAACTCCATTTCCATCCAATTTCAAAGAGCGACTGTCGCTTTAATCGTAATTGTGAGCTGGAAAACCGTTAAAATAATATTCGATCAAATATGTTGAAAATAAATAAAGGTGGTGGTATAAGCCATCAGCAAAAAACTAGGTATAGTTTGAAGTTATAGTGTGTAAAACAATTTATAGGCTCATATTATGAATAAATTTCACTTGGTTATTACTAGATATATACTGATTATTACGACTTATATAGTTGTTATAAATGCTTTTTATTCCTTTAACTCCCTAAATTATCAACTAAATGCCTCAGTTACGGCCCATCCCAGAGTTGGAGTGATTGGTGGTGGATTTGGTGATAGGTTTAGAGGAGTATGCCAACTATTAAACAGAGTTTCACCCGTAAAAAAAGGGTTTAGATCTACCAAATATGAAGATCAATGGGATATTTTTCTGGAAAGAGTATCTCTGGTCGAAGATGAGGTTAATCAAAGATTATATACTGCCTATATTAATGTAGTTAGATATGAGAGTAGATGGAGATTTAAGCCTTATAATGATTTCAGTATTAATCTCGTTCAAATTCATGCTGTAGCAGAGATGGGTACAAATCAACAAAAGGAACAGCTGATAGCTCTATTGAGAAAAACCTCTGATATTGCGGTGGAGGAGCGGATAAATATTAATCAAGCTTATGTAAAGGCCCATCAATTGATTGATTTTCCGCAATTTGAATCAGAGAGTGATTTGATAGCTTATTTAAAAAGAAGTAATAAGAAAGCTAGGGCCTTAGCTCTGCAATATCACGATGGAGCTGGTCAAAAGTATGCAGGAAGACCCTATAGCTCACATCTACACGCCGTAAGAGATGTTTTAAAAAGGTTTGGATTTGGTCCTCGTGATTCTGTGTTAGGATTGATGTTAGGCACTTTAGCTTGGATGCACGATTTGGTGGAGGATACGCCCGTAACGTTAGCTGATATCTATTACTTATTTGGACAAACCTATGGTAACGCTATTGATGGGGTTACCAACGTTCCGAAATTAAATGGCATGTCTCGAAAAGAGAGAGAACTGTTGACCAAAATGAAGACTATGAGAGGTATACTGGAGAGGATCTTAAAATTGGCTGATCGAACTGCCAATACCGAAGAGTCTGCACTAAGCCACTTTTTGGGTCGAAGGGACTCTAAAATTGGTAAATATATAAGACAATGGCCTTCATTTCAATCGATGTTAAGGGTTCCAGGAGAGGCTGATGCATTGTGGGATCATCTAGAAAAACTGACTACTGGTGAGGATTATGCCCGTAAATATTTGATTTCCATTGGCAGATTAGATCCTCCTTAAATGAACCTTACCCATTTAAATTGGCTAACCGTGTTGCTAACCATGATTTAAATGCATTCATCTTTAAAATTATGTTATTATTAGATTTAAAACGCACCCTTTAAGTGGGTATTTCTAAATTACATTTGTTCAATCTTTAAATTTTATACTGTATTGTACTGTATTATACTGTGATTTTAAAAACGCTATTATTTTTTTTGTTTTGTTCTATGTCTGTAAAAGCTCAAGTTATGTCTAACTTACAGCTTTTACAAAGAGTTGTATTTCATGCCAGTGAAATAATGAAGGAGTATCCCCCAGAAGGTCACTACATCCTCAATCTAGGTCGAACAGCTTCTCCAACCAGTTCGGTCTTCAGATACTTTATTGCTCCAAACTTACGTTCTTATTACTATCGTGAATTACCTATTGTTAGTTTGAGAAATATTGAGGATGAACCCATGGATGTTAGAATGCAGTTTATAGGTAAAGTTTTACCTTCAAGGGAAGTTCTACAGGACCGTACTATTGTGGTTAATAGGGTATTATTTGAGGGATCATCGTCAGCTGTCTTTTTACTATTACTGCAAAAATATTTAGTTTCTCGTAATATGCCTAATAAAATTAGAACCTACTTTGTTGTAGATCTGGATGAAATAGATCAAGATTTTTATAGGTACCTTGAAAGAAAATCTAATGGAAGACTGGTTATAAAATTAGTAGAAGACCTAACTTATACCTATGCTTTAACAGATGAAGTTAATCTAAAGGTTGATTCTCCACTTAGTAATTTAACTGAGTTTTCGAGAATTAAGCCATTTGGCCCACTTGATCTATTACAAGTACCATACGCTGAATTAGAAGTAAGAGATCGATATCGAGAACTAGATAGGAAGTTATTTGCAATAATTACCAAGATGAGAAATAAGAAAAAACCAGGTGTTATGTCAGCAAAAAAATTAAATAAGTTTCGGACTGGAATGAAAAGAGTTCGCAAGAGCAGTGATAATCTTCAAATAGAAGCTTTTAAGAGTGCGCAAGAGGCTTGTAATGATTTACATCAGGCAGTTGTCCCTTCAGTATTATGATAAACTTCAAGATAAATTTATACAAGATGAACGGTGCGTTTTTCTTCAGCAACTATCCACTGGACAATAGAATTTACTTCGGATAAACATAATTAAGAGATTATCTACCATTTAGTATAAAATATTGATAAATAGTATTAAATAATATTTACTATATTGTAGTATTTAATAGAATGTAAACGGAGAAGATTATGTCAGCAGTTAAGCTCATTTCAGTAACCCAGCCCCTTTTTCAAATAGAAGGTGAAACACTCACTCCCGAAGGATTAATGGCTTATTGTGCTCGTGTATCCAGTCCTCATCAAGAAAATACCAATTATTCCAAATTACTGAAGTATTGTATTCGTCATAAACATTGGAGCGTTTTTGAAACTGTTGATATGACAGTTGAGATAATCACAACTCGTGGTATAGCTCCGCAAATTTTGCGGCATAGAAGCTTCTGTTTTCAAGAGTTTAGTCAGAGGTATGCCAAGGTAAGTGAATTTGAGATTTATGAAGCTAGAAGGCAGGATAGTAAAAATCGGCAGGCTTCGTGGGATGATCTGGATGGAGATACCAAAGATTGGTTTGTTAATGCTCAGAATGATAATTACCAACAAAGCTATCAAAAGTATGAACAAGCGTTAGAAAAGGGTATTGCAAAAGAATGCGCTAGAACCTTATTACCTTTAGGGGTGCAAACTAGATTATACATGAAGGGTTCTGTACGTAGCTGGATTCATTATCTTCAGATAAGGTGTGATGCGGCTAGTCAAAAAGAGCATCGCGATATTGCTGATCAAATTAAAGTTATTTTTAAAGAGCAATTTCCCTCTACCGCTGAAGCACTTGAGTGGCAGTAATATTAGTTCAGTGGGTGGGTTTTCGCGTATGTGTATAGCATACATTACCAAGTTTTAAGTTCTTCGGGTGTTTTATTGTCTTTATCTTTCTTTTTAACATCGCTGCCTTTGGTGATTAGCTGATTATAAACAGCTTTACACCCATTGATAGCGGCGTAGTGTAAGGGAGTACAGTCTCCAAGTGAAACATTATCAGCGATAGATTCAAGTTTGGAGTCAGGAGTTATCTTTGCTTTATCAGTTAATGTTAATTTTTCATCTTTTTTAAGTACGGCTGTTTTTTGTTATCTTTACTCGGTTGTGTGTCCAGAGGATCTTTTTCCTCTTTCTTGGTTTGATTACAACTGATTAATGTAATTGTTGTAATCACTGTAGTAAGTAAAATTAATAGATAAGTTTTCATATGTTGACCTCATTTGTAATCAATTCTAATCAATTTGTTATGTACTTTTTTTCCAAAGTCATGGTCGTACAATTTAAGCTAGTTATTTTTTATAATAATGATTGTTGTTTCGACAATCTATTTTAAGGAAGGTACAGAAATTATGATGCCAATTATCTTGTTGTAAAGATAACAATAAGATAATCAAACTATGTTTAGCGTAAAATTGAAAAAATGTGAATAAAATTTACACTCTTGCCAAAAATTTTGACAACTTAATAATCAATAAGTTTTTCTTATGGTTTGTGAATGTTAACACCATTTTGCATAGAATTTAAGCAAATTAAAGCAACAGATTGTGATACAAATGATGTAATTTAACATTGATGTGACAAAATAATTATCATCCCTGAATTTAGTGTATATTTTATATATAAAAATAATTGATTAAAAGAAATGCAAGTTACTTAAAAAACTATCAATTTGCTAATAAATGGCCGGTTTTGGTGAAGTAGTAAAAAATTCTTATACAAGATTAAACTTGTCCATTTGAAACTAACTTGGCAAAGTGCTCGAAAGATCGATTGTAAGTGGCTTCGGCTTTGGCGGGGAAACAGCAAGCAGGGAGTTCCCTAGACTTTAAGTGATATGTTAGGCAGTCACAGCAAGTACCTTTACGTGAGCAAGGATTATAAGTACAGTTGCAGTTTTTAAGATTTTTCTTTTCATCACATTCCATCCCAACCTCCTGACTTTTTATTAATTTTAATAAATTTAGTGGATTTGTTAATCCTCTTATTTTAACATTTATTTATATTTTGTGCTCGTTTAATTATCAACTGTATATTTACTTCTCTTGTTTTTATTTCATGTGAGGTAAATGTAGGTGTGGATGATGTTTATGTAAATACTTCTGATCAGGATACAAAATCTGATAAAATTGACACAAAACCCAATATTGAAAACTACAAACCGGTAAAATTAAATATCGCCGTTACTTATCTCCTAATTGGGATGG
The DNA here is from genome assembly GCA_964544765.1 of uncultured bacterium. GTDB lineage: Bacteria > Bdellovibrionota_B > Oligoflexia > CAYFLR01 > CAYFLR01 > CAZJDM01. The sequence continues at coordinate 2,175 of CAZJDM010000099.1, read as the reverse complement.
AACAAATTTTCATCTTCTAATGGAACTGTTGTAAGTATTTCAACAAATGGATTTCCATCAAGCGGCTGGCCCCATGTAGCTGGAGTATTTACCGGTACCGAGATTAAAATCTATATTAATGGTCAATTGAAAAGGACCCGCTCTTTTACTGGTAATATTCAACTATCAGATAGCAAAGTTGTGGTTGGTGGTTATGATGGAGGAAAAGTCAAATTTGAGGGACTAGTTGATGAAGTGAAGATCTATAGTGGTGGCCTTTCTGATACTGATATTCAAGATATTTTCAATAAAGGGAGCATAGGAAAGTCTGCTAATTAATTTTCTAAGGCTTTATAATAACAACTAAAAACACCTATTATGAACTATCCCAGCCAATTTCCTAATGCGGTCTATATATGTCAATGTATGTGTATAACGGTCTAAATGCAACCACTGCAACCACATTAATTTACTTTTGCAATTTAAGTATTTGCTGACCTTAAGATAACCAGAATAACTGTGAAGAAGGGGATTTTCAGGGCTGTCTGGCCTTATTTTAGGGGGTTTCGGAAAGACCTATATACTAACTGTCACCCTAGATAAACAATAATTTAAAGTAATTCGGCTATTCTTCACAATAACCCATAGTCACCCATGATTTTTCTTGCTGTCATACTAAAATATACTGAAAAAAGTTTATGCTAATAGAAAAAAATCTATTTAATTATGGAAATGCTTTTGCTAGTAATAATAATCTATAGGAGATAAATTTGAACAATTACAAGCTATCAAAATCAATAAAACCACTTCCTTCCGGTTATGATAGTCTTTTCAAAAACCTAAAAATTAGTATTGATAAAGCTCGTATTAAAGCCTGTTTATCAGTAAATCGTGAATTAATTGAATTATATTGGACAATTGGAAAAGAAATAGTAGAAACCCAAAAAGATGATACTTGGGGTGCTAATGTAATTGAACAAATATCCAACGACATAAAAAAGTCTTTTCCTGGAATCAAAGGCTTTTCTTCTCGTAATATTTGGAGAATGCGAGCTTTTTACTTGGCTTATACTAAAGATACCTTAAATCTGCCACAACCTGTGGCAGAAATTGATACTAAGAATCTGCCACAGCCTATGGCAGAAATACCTTGGGGACACAATATTGTTCTCATAGAGAAGATGAAAGAACCTTCAGAAAGAGTTTGGTATGCAAAACAAACAACTATAAATGGATGGTCGAGAGCTGTCCTTACTAATCAAATAGAGTCAAAGTTATTTGATCGTCAGGGAAAAGCTATTACAAATTTTACTAAGACGTTGCCTCCACAGCAGTCGGATCTTGCTCAGGGATTATTTAAAGATCCTTATAATTTTGATTTTATAAATTTCGGTACTAATATTAGCGAAAGGCGATTAGAGTCTAAATTACTTCAGCACTTAAAAGATTTTTTAATTGAGATGGGAGCTGGTTTTTCTTTTGTTGGTAGTCAGTATCAATTTGAAGTTGGCGATAAAGATTATTATTTAGATTTGCTATTCTATCATCTTAAATTACGTTGTTTTATAATCATTGATTTAAAAATAGAAGAATTTAAACCTGAATTTGCCGGTAAAATGGGCTTTTATCTATCGGCTGTCGATGATAAACTGAAACATTTTAGCGATGAGCCTTCTATTGGTTTAATTCTTTGTAAGGAGCGTAACAAAGTAGTAGTGGAATATACACTTCGTGATAGCAATCGACCTATGGGAGTAGCTACTTATAAATTATTTCCAGAAAAAATGAAATCTAGTTTGCCAACACCTGAGCAATTACAGCAAGAATTTGGTAAAATCGATGAAAAAGATTAATAATAATCAAACTTCATACTAACTAAACCCATTACAATCAAAGAATAAGGGGAAATATCCCCTCATATTTATGGATCTTGATTCTCAATCCAATCTTCAATATCTGATAGCCAATAATATGTTGATCCGTTATCGAAGGCAACAATGTTTCCTTCTGATTCTTCAAAATATACCCATTCGATCTTAGCCAGATCGAATGAGATGGGGTCAAGTTGTTTAACAGCGTAAATGGGATCGACTTCAATCCAACAAATTTTAACTGTATTTGAATAACAGCCTTCCAGCGATTCTCAGCGATTCAGAGTGTAAAATATACCCACATATAAAGCGTGAGCCGCAAATA
>CAZJDM010000098.1:0-16768 GCA_964544765.1 uncultured bacterium | reverse complement strand
ATGATTTAAAGTTAAAACGAATGCAAATACTTTCTACAGACATGGTATTAGCGGATTGTGCCGCATCAAAGATATTAAATGCTCAAACACAATCTATTAAATACTTAAAACTGTCCCAAGATCTTGGCCATGGCTCTATGGACCTAAAAAACAGCGTTATCCATCGAATTTCCTGTAAAAAATAGTAGTGGATATGAATATAATAGAATAAGAATATGAGAATTAAGAATATAAGAATAATAGTATGATTAAAAAACTTCGTTTCGTTATACAACTCACCTTCTTTATAATCTTTATTTTGCTTATTTTAAATATAATAACTAATACTTTTACTCATGATTTATTTAATGCATTACAGATCTTCCCTTTTTTAGCTTGGATAGTAAATTTTGAGTTGATCCATTATTGGTTTATCTCTTTTATCCTATTACTATCAGTATTGATCGTAGGTCGAGTTTATTGTTCTTATATTTGTCCAGTTGGCTTCCTTCAGGATCTGATCAGGAACCTTTCTATCAAGATTAACTCAAAGCTAAGTAGAATAACTAAAGATCTAAATAGTAATTTAACCATTAATTCTAAAAGTAATTTTCCTAATAATGATGCAAGTATCGTTATTAGAAAAATTATTTTGTTTTTCTGTCTAACAATGATCTTTTTAAAATCCTCTCTCTATGGTTATTTCGATCACTTTGCCAATTACATTCGATTAATAGGAATTTTTAATCTATCTTTTCTTACTCTCCCTTTGTATCTAGCTATTATCTTCTTATTTTTATTATTCCTATCTATCAGATACCCTAGATGGTTCTGCCAGGTAATTTGCCCCACAGGAACCCTATTTTCTTTCTTACAAAAATACTCTCGCCTTAAAATTACAATTAGTGAAACATGTAATAATTGTCCTGTCTGCTCGAACGAGTGTCCCGTCTTATGTATTAACCATGGAAATATTGATCATCAGCATTGTATTCAGTGTTTTGAATGCCTCAACACATGCCCTCAAGAAGAGGTTTCATTACACTTGGCCCTCCCCAAATTTAAAAAGAAATCAACACCATTAGTAAGTGACAAAATAGTAAGTGAAAAAAAAACAGACTCATTACCTTTAGCAGGTGAAAAAAAACCAACAATTGTGGTAGTTGATAGCAATATTAATAAGCGTAACTTTTTCAGATTAATAACTAGTGCCAGTACTGGAATAGCTGCCGGAGCAACTTCTAAAAAGTATCTATTTAAAGACTATCAAAAAGATTCACTCCAAACAGTGTTACCGCCTAGTGCTAATTCGGCCGAACAATTTTTTAAACTATGCACCTTTTGCAGTCAATGTATCTCAGTTTGCCCTACTAACGTACTAATTCCCAGTGGGTTAGAAAATGGGCCACATAATCTATCTAAACCTGCAATGAACTACAACCAATCTTATTGCTCGTATGAATGTAACGTATGCTTGAGTGTATGCCCAACTAAAGCCCTAACCTATTATCCATTAGAATACAAAAAACAAATAAAAATTGGTACCGCTGAGTTAAACGAAGATACATGTATCCCTTATGTAGACAAAAAAGAATGTGGAGCTTGTGCTGAACATTGTCCAACTGGGGCTATTACATCCCAAGAGAAGGATCAAATATTGGTGCCTATTTTTGATGAACGTTATTGTATTGGATGCGGTAATTGTCAGTGTGTCTGCCCGGTAGAACCAATTCGAGCTATTATTGTAAAACCGGAAGAAAGACACAAAATTGCCTATACTTTACCTGAGGGTAAAAAGCCCTCCTCCAAGAAAGCTCCTATAGATGGCTCTTCTAAAGATAGTTCTACTACAGATAGCTCCACTGTAGAAGAATTTCCATTTTAATTTCCCAAACAGCTACTAGCCTAAGCATCTAAAAACCAAAAAGCTGAAAACGGTTTAATACTACATTTTTACATTAGCTGTTTGCCATCGATTCTTTTGATTAGGTTCATTTAGCCAAGGCTTTAGTTGTCGACTGACCTCAATGAAGCCGTCGTTGTGAATAATTAAAAATCCATATCGACGATTAATATTATCAATCGCGCCTAATGGCCAATAGGTGATATGTTTGATGTGTTGGGGGTCATCTTTTAAAGCATTGATTTCCTTTAGAGAAACAGCCCTAACTTCTACTGAAAAGCTCTTTTGATCACTTTTATCACCTTTGTCAAAAACATAATACTGCGGATTATGGGTATGTGAAGCTACAATAATTATATTCTTATCACTATTAACCAATACTTTGAGTAAATCACCTCCACCATTAATAATTGAATCTATACCTAGACGCTGCTGAGCTTGCGATTTCAGGAAATTATTTAAGTCTAGGGAAAAACCATTACCAACTATGAAATCTCTTTCTTTTTGATTAAGAAGAGGAGCATGCATAAATATATAGATTGTATTTTGATTAGAGGTTTTTAAAGTATCGGCTACAAGTTTAATATCTGTCGGTGATAATCCAAAGGCATCAACACTAATTCCCTTAAAAGCAGCAGATGGAGATAATAATAAGGGGTTGTCCTTAAATGTTGCACTCCAATAAACCTTCTCTACTTGCTTTTTAAGGCTTTGCATTTGAACAAACGAGTCACTACCTGTATTGAGAAAAATAGTAGCAAATGGTCCAATTTGCTCAAAATGAGACGAAACATTACCTCGATATTTTTGAAAGGGATCAAAATGTTCAAAATCAAATGTTACTGAATCTAGTTCATCTAATCCTCGAAATTGGTTAAAACCTAGATTTTGGGTTACAACCGACAATCGATCTCTTGATATTCCTACATGATCTAATCCGTATATATCCAAATTATACGCTTCTGATCGAAACTCGTGATTTCCAACATTTGAGAAAGATGGAACTTGAAGGATATCGAGGATATTATAAAAAATCGACCAATTGTCATCTTTCGTTTTGTCAGGACATCTGGGACACAAATGATAATCAGCATAGTAATAATCAACCAAATCACCATTTATTATGACATAAGGTCTTTGACTAAAAATTAATGGATTATGATTAACCAAGGGTTGGTGTTGACTCGAAGATCTAACCATATTTACATATTGTATAAAATCTTTAAATGAATCATTTGGATTTAACCAGGTATGCCTTGCTTCTCGACCCAATATTTTATCAATTCTATCCCAAAGATCAGCAACATGAACACACCCAACAACATATAAAGACGATCTCAAATTATCGACTCTTTTTTGATCGACTAGATCCTCTGATAGAGTACCGCTAGTTTTCAGGTGTTTTCTTTCTAAACAGCTAAAGCTACTAAGAAAAAAGGATATTAACAATATAATTATAAACAGTCTGATTTTTTTGCCCTCCCATCCCAGATAAAGCCATGGTTTAGTACTATAACAGGGATTTAATATGTTAAGCAATCGAAATCAATTGTGATATTATGAATTTTATTTAAAATTGACATTTTTTTTATTTTGCTACCATCTACGACTATGTTAATGAAATACAGGATGGTTCTGTCCAGGCTATCCTCTCAAATTTAGGGATCTTCCTGTTTTAACTAAAGGATTTTTACTAACTAGGTGCCAAGGACTAAGACAACACTCTCGGTCGTTAGTACAATAATAACACATTGAAAAAACTCTCAAAGAAGTTGTTGTAAAAGCTCTTGAAGAAGCTCTTGTAACCAAACCAATATTTAGTTAATATTGGTAGAATTATGAGGCCTTTTAAGATACAAGCAACATATACCCCTACGGGCGACCAACCGCAAGCTATTGCCCAAATATGTCAAGGATTGGATGCCAATCAAAAACATCAGATTCTAAAAGGAGTGACTGGCTCAGGTAAAACCTTTACCATGGCTAATATTATAGAACAGGTTCAAAGACCTACTCTTGTCTTAGCACATAACAAAACCTTGGCCGCTCAACTATTTTCAGAATTTCGTGAGTTGTTTCCTGATAACGCGGTTGAATACTTCGTAAGTTATTACGATTATTACCAACCAGAAGCATATATTATTAATACAGACACCTTTATCGAAAAAGATTCTTCCATCAACGATGATATCGATAAAATGAGGCATTCAGCAACTACTTCCCTTCTTTCCAGAAGAGACGTGATAATTGTATCAAGTGTTTCATGCATATACGGCATAGGAGATCCACAAACTTATAAAAAAATGGCCATCACTATTGAAAAAGGTGGAGAATTAGATCGAGATGCCTTTTTACGCTCTTTAGTTGACATACAATATGAAAGAAACGATATAGACTTTCATCGAGGTACCTTCCGAGTAAGAGGAGACATAATAGACATCCTACCCGCGGATAAAAGAAAAGAAGCCATTCGTATAGAGTTTTTTGGAGATACTGTAGAAGAAATAGCTATTATTGACCCTATTACCGGCGAAGTACTAGAACAACCCAAGCAATGTCTCATTTTTCCCGGATCTCACTATGTAACTGATCAACCCAGTGTTTCCGGAATTATAAATCAAATTCAAATCGAGCTACAAGACCGACTGCAATTTTATAAAAAAGAAAATAAGTTAGTAGAATACCAGAGGCTTGAATCCCGTACAATGCATGACATTGAGATGATACAGGAAATTGGATATTGCTCGGGTATTGAAAATTATTCCCGCTTTCTTACTGGCAGAAAACCGGGAGAAGCCCCTCCCACCTTGCTGGATTATTTTCCCAAAGACTTTTTACTTTTTATCGATGAATCTCATGTTTCAGTTCCTCAAATAGGAGGTATGTTTAAAGGAGATCGTTCCAGAAAGGAAACTTTAGTGGAGTTTGGCTTTAGACTACCTGCGGCACTCGATAATAGACCTCTAACTTTCTCAGAATTCGAGAACATTGTGGGACAAACTATCTATGTCTCAGCAACTCCCGCTAAGTATGAATTAGGTAAAACGGGTGATAAACATATTGATCAGATTATTCGCCCTACCGGTCTGGTTGATCCACAGATAATAGTCAAACCCACCAAGGATCAAGTTAACGAATTATATAGTGAAATAAATGAAGTGATTAAACGGGGAGAGCGAATATTAATCACCACCTTAACCAAGAGGTTTGCCGAAGAACTAACCCAATATTATAGTAAACTAGAAATTAAATGTGAATATTTACATTCAGAAATAGATTCCATAGAACGAGTCGAAATAATACGTAGGCTTAGATCAGGAGAAATCGATGTTCTAATAGGAGTCAACCTGCTTCGAGAAGGTCTTGATCTACCAGAAGTTAGCTTAGTAGCTGTTCTTGACGCTGATAAACAAGGATTTTTACGATCGGCTTCATCATTGATTCAAACTACTGGACGAGCCGCACGTAATGTTAATGGTAAGGTTTTATTTTTTGGAGATACTGTTACAGATGCGATGAGAACATGTATAGATGAAACGGTGAGAAGGCGCCAAATCCAAACTGAATATAATCGTCAACACAATATCACCCCTAAGTCGATCCAAAAAAATATTAGCAAACCACTTAAAGAAATATATAATCTAGAATCAGATGAGAGAGATATTTTAGACAAACAACAAAAGAGTTATAGTTCACTATCTGAGTTGAAAAAAGATATGAAGCAATTACGAGCAGAAATGAAAGAAGCTGCCAAGGAACTAAATTTTGAAAAAGCAGCTACTTTAAGAGATCGGTTATTTGCGCTGCAAAAACTGGAGCTGTCCTTTTTGTAGTTTTGTAGTGACGAGAAAAATATGTCCCCAAAGAAGGCTAGCCTTTTTCAATTCAAGACAACAACTTTTCCCACTGATCCCGGTGTTTATTTAATGCATAATGCTAAAGACGAAATAATCTATGTTGGTAAGGCCAAGAACCTTCGTAATAGAATTAAGAGCTATTTTCAAAATAATAAGGAGCATGATTATAAAACTCAAACCTTAGTAAAACAGATAGCCAAGATCGAATATTTCATTACCTCCAATGAAGTAGAGGCGTTAATTCTGGAAAACAATCTCATCAAGGAACACCAGTCCAAATATAATATTTTACTCAAAGATGATAAACAATTTCCTTTTTTAAAATTAACGGTCAATCATGATTTTCCTCGTTTAGAAGTCGTTCGTAAAATTTCCTCTGATGGAGCCCGATATTTTGGTCCTTTTTTGCAGATAGGAGGTATTAGGGAGGTGTTAACGTTACTTAATGATATTTTTGGTTTACGTCGATGTAAAGATAGCACTTTTAAGCAAGTCAAACGTCCCTGCCTACTGTTCCAAATAAAAAAATGCACCGCTCCTTGTGTTGAGAAAATCAATAAAATTGAATATCAAAACTTGGTAAAAGCCGCCTTGCTACTATTGGAAGGTAAAAATAACAAACTATTATCTGAGTTAAAAAAAGAAATGAAAATAGCCTCTAAAAACCTTAATTATGAACAAGCGGCGGTCATAAGGGATCAAATTAAAAAGATTGAAAAACTCAAAATTCAGCAACATATCGTCCACCCCTCATTAGTTGATCAAGATATCGTCTCCGTTCACAATACTAAAAATCGCGCTTTTTTCTGTATTCTACATATCCGGGAAAAACGAATAACTCATATTAATACTTTCAATGTACCACTTACTTTACCTTGGCAAGACTCCTATTTAGAAACTGTTTTGATTCAATTTTATTGGAACACGGCCCCTCCTAACAAAATCATTCTTCCTTCAAATGGTATAATTCCTTCCTTAAAAAATTTGTTTAAGCAAAAGCATCAAAAGAAAGTTAGCTTATCTCTACCTCACAAACCCGAGATAATCAAATTACATAAATTGGCCAATACCAATGCATTACAGTTAGCTAATAAATATCATCAATCTGAAAAATCAGGGCTAGCTATCCTAGAATCAATACAAAATTCATTAAAGCTAAATAAGACTCCCCAACGAATAGAATGCTATGATATCTCTACCACTCAAGGTAATCAAACGGTTGGAGCTATGTCGGTCTCCATTGAAGGAAAATTGTCCAAAACCGATTACCGCAAGTTTAAAATTAAAAAAGCCAATCCTCAAGATGATTACGCCTGTTTAAAAGAAGTTTTAGAAAGACGTTTTACAAGGTCACTGCAAGATGAAACCGAACCTGATATAATAGTAGTGGATGGAGGAAAGGGTCAGCTTATGGTAATAAAACGAATTTTAGATGAATTAAATATCAAGGTATCATTAATTGGTTTAGCTAAAGCCCGTAAAACTACTCAAAGTAGTCAATATAATAAACTCAATCAACGTAAAACAGATAATTCCAAGAAAACAATGGAACGTATTTTTCTTCCTGGGCGCAAAAATCCCTTAATTTTAAAACCGGGTAGCAAGACCTACAATCATTTAACCCTTTTACGGGATGAAGCTCACCGTTTTGCTATTTCTTATCATCGAAAATCACGCGATAAACAATCTTTACACAGTATTCTTGACGATATACCAGGAATTGGACCAGTTTTGAAAAGGCGTCTTTTACAACATTTTGGATCTATCGATAAAATCATCAAAGCTGATTCCAAGGATCTAGAATCAATTAAAGGAATTACTACTAAAACAATTCAAAAGATCAAACAATTAGCTAAATCCCTAAACAAACAAGTAATGACTTTAATTATTGGAACAATTATATCGTGCTTATTTACAGGAAGTCTTAGTAGTGCTTCAAAATTAAAAATGCCTACCCCGCCCAGCCACCTAACTAAAAAGAACACTCAATTTTCCTTATTAAATGGACTTAAAGTAGTGTTATTCCCTGATACTAACGCCCAAACCATTAGTATTCGTATGACATACAAAACCGGAAGTTCAGATGATCCTAAGGGAAGTAGTGGTATAGCAAACATTGCACGACATTTACCTGTTCAAAGAAAATATGCATCCAAAAAACAGGCAATAAACATTGAACAATATATGTTTACCATTGGCGGCTCTTATCATAATCAAATTAACCATGAATCAATTAGTTATACATATACCTTGCCTAGAGCTAATTCTAATTATAGTAAAGATAACTATAATCGTATTTTAGAAATAGAAGCTAACAGAATGAAATACAATAACACAACTAATAAAAATTTAGTTTTTGCTAAATTGAGGGCTCTAAAAGACATCTATCAATACCAAAATAATACTGATTATCAAACCGATGCACATAATCTATTTAATGCCTATAAGATTTTGGAAAAAGCTAAGCAGATTAATCCTCCTTTTGGAAGATATAATGATGTGGTTTCAATAAAATTGAAAGATGTGAATTTATTCATTAAACACAACCTATCTCCCAATAATGCTCTTATTACAGTGGCTGGGGATTTTGTACCAAGTGAAATGAAACGAAAAATAATGAAGTATTTTTCACCTATTGTCAAAATGTCTGGACTTCCTAATCTTAAATCACCTAATCTTAAATCAAATGAAATAAAAACCGAGACCAAAACTACCACTAAAAATGATAAGATCAGGATCCCAAAAGATATTAAAGACACTATTATTCTGAACAGTCCATTAAATCAATTGATGGCCATTTGTCCTATAACAATTAAAAATAGTACAGACTCTTTAAAATTAATGACTTCTTTATCACTCTTGAAAATAAATAATAATCTATCCGATGAATTAATTTTTAACCAAATTCGGGTAATAAAAGGACATAATACTGATTATGTTTATATACTATCCGATCTTTATAAAGATAAAGGTTATAATACAACTAAAGCTGCCTTAGAAAGCCTGATAGATAAAGCAGCTAAAACAATACTGGATCAAAACACGCTGGTCATAATTAAAAGACAGTATATTTACCAAATGTTAAACAATTTTGAAACCAATCAAGGGATTGTATCATACCTGGCCAAACACAACATTTCCAATAAATATCTTTCAGACCAAGATCCAATAAGTGAGTTAGATATTCTTAACGTCAAAAATATTCAGCAAACTGTTGCTAAATCCTTTAAAAAAACCAATTGTTTTTATGCACATTTATCTTCCAATAAATCGGCTAAAGAGAATAAGATCAATTATAAACAAGCAGTGGCCAAATTAAAATCCCACCATGCTAACCTTTTTTATAAGGATGATTTACTGATCACCAGCAAAACTAAATATACCAAAGAAGAGGTCCCTTCCATCATTGAAAAAAGGCATACTTATTCCAATCGCTTAAAATTACTATATCTCAAGGATTACAGGCGTGATGTTATTGCTGTTTCTATTTTCTTCAATATCAATAATTCGTATCTACCCAGTAATCAAATGGGGTTATTAGCATTATTTAAAGATATGTTATTACAAGGTACTAAACAGAAATCCTACATGGACATAAGAAAATATTTAGATCAATTTGGTTTTCAGATATCAGTAACACCTTCAAAAATTTATGCTCTAGTGCTAAAAGATGATTTACCATCATTTTTCCGATTTATTACTGAGATTTTATTGACTCCATCTTTTCCTAAAGAACGATTAAAAATTTTCCATAGAGCTCTTATCAACAGAATTAAAATCAAACAAAAAAATATTAAAGCTCAAACCAGAAGGGCCTTTTTAGCGTCAGTTTTTAAAAATCATCCATTTGGCGCCTCTCCCTTAGGGACTGTTGAAAATATTTCGAATATATCAGCATTGGATTTAGTAAGTTTTCATAGGAACTATTATCTGCCTAATAACTGTAAAATTTTTATTTCAGGCAACATTTCTTTTGATGAAGCCAAACAAATAGTTAAAAAACATTTTGCCAAATGGCCCTCTAAATACAAAATGACTCCCATTATTGCACCACCAAAAGCTTCCAATAAACGTAATGTTTTATTTCTAAAGCCTGATAATAATAAAAATGGTAAAAAAAATTCTCCATTAGACGTTTATCTGGGACATATTAATTTAACAACAGTTAAGGACAGCCTTGCGCCAGGTATTATCTCTAACATCATTTTTAATTCTAAACCCAATCCATCTTCGAGATTAAATCGTATTTTATGGCAAGAAGAGCTAGGTAGTTTGATTGAAATTGATTCAAAGATTCCCTTAAGCATCCATTCACCATCATCAACATTTTACATTCATTTTTCTAATTTAAATGAAAACTCTTTAGACAATCTTTTGTATAAGACCGTCCTTACAATTTCTAGAATAAAGAGCCAAGGGCCAACCAAAAATGAGGTTCTCTCTTCAAAACGATATTATTTCCGATCTTGGCCCATTTATCATGAATCTTATCAACAAATAATAGACTGTGCTCATTTCTATGATCATCACCAGGTTACACCTCAAAAGTTATTCAAACAAATTAACAACCTAACTCCTCAAAATATACAGTTTTTCATGCAAAATAACATCAAGCTGGATTTGATTACTATTGTAATTCAAGGAGAGTTATTGAAGAAGAAACCTTACCTGGAAAAACTGATGGATATGAGCGACCGCCTGGATTAATCTGGATTAATCTGGATTAACCTGGATTAACCTGGATTAAATTATGAATCGGGATTAAGGCTAAGGCTAAGGCTAAAATTAGGATTTCTGACTAAACAAGATAAAATACAAATTGTAACCTTCTTCAAATTGGCATTTAGAGCTTTCTACAATCTTATAATCTTCTGGGACACTATAAGTAAATTGTAAATTCTGGCAAGCGGTAAAAAAGAGTATCCCCCGCTTTGGTTTGAACACATGCAGAACTTGAGTGATAGTTGGACCATAATCACTATTAATGGCATTACTTTCATAGCTCACATAACTATGATTTTCTTGAGGAGTTACATGTATAGTCATATAAGAGTTTTTATGTAATACATTTAAACTATATCCTTCTGGAGAGAATATATGGTCATCAATCTTTTCTGGAGTTCCTGAAATATAACATAGTTGTTTAATACCGCTTTCTTTTCTGCATGAAATTGTGTTGTCAGCAACAGAAGATTTAAACCGGTTCATAATTTGTTCACCCGGATCATTCATCAGTATTTCCATGGTTATATCTTTGGTCCCTTGGAGATTATTTACAACAGATTGATAAAGATGCATATGATCCTGATTAGCTGGTCCTAAGCGATAACTATTACCAGGTATAAGTTTTTGTAGATACTCGCTATCCTGTTCAAAATCAGATTGTTGACTATTTGGAAACATCAATCGTTTTCGTTCATAAAATAGATAGGCAATATTATCTACATTGATATGTTCTAAAATAACCGGTAACGCGTTCAATAATTTGGTAATACCACAAGTAATTAAGATAATTTGATTATCTCTAACAAATAAACTCGATTCTGATAGTAGATAAGCATCCATATAATCATTCTTTATATGAGAAATAATATCGGCATTACAGGCATTTACTGCTTTTTTCCATAAATCAGCATATTGATCGTGTAAATTAGAAAGTGGTTTATTTAGAATTATCTCTAATTTTTTCTCAGGACCTTCAAATCTCATAATTAAAACCTAACCTCATAACCCAAACCTTACCTCATTACTTTAATTACTTCATTACTTCAATCACACAGCATAAATTTAATAGCTTAAACCTTATATCAAAATCTTTCGTCAACTATCTCTTATAATAAAATCAAAAGATATTGCCAACAAGGAAACGTTTGGTTATAGTCTTTTTGGTGAAAAAACTAAACTCGGAAGGTGGTTTAAAATGAACGATCCAAGGTCCTACGAACAGAAAATTATAAATCAAATTAAGATGTTATGTGCTGATGCAGTTCAAAATGCATCCTCTGGACATCCTGGTTTTCCTTTAGGCACTGCTCATATTGGTTTTACCTTATTTCACTATTTTTTAAATTATAATCCTGAAAATCCCAATTGGATCAATCGAGATCGATTCATATTAAGTGCCGGACATGGTTCAACTTTATTATATAGTTTACTACATCTTTATGGTTTTAATATGTCATTAGAGGATATAAAAAATTTCCGTCAATGGGGAAGTAAAACCGCTGGCCATCCCGAAATAAATCATGATCTCGGGATAGAGTTTACTACCGGACCATTGGGTCAAGGCGCAGCAATGAGTGTTGGTGTGGCTATCGCTGAACGATTTCTAAGAAACAAATTCGCGAGTGAGGTTATCGATCATAAAACCGTTGCTTTAGTTTCTGATGGGGATCTTATGGAGGGAGTAAGTTATGAAGCAGCTTCCTTGGCGGGTCATCAACAATTGGACCATCTTTATTGGATATATGATTGTAATAATATCTCGATTGAAGGATCAACCAACGTTACCTTCACCGAAGATATCCAAAAACGTTTCGAGGCAATGGGATGGAAGATTTTTGTTTCTGAAGAAGCAAACGTTCTCTCTTTAAGACAAGTATTGGAAAAAGCCAAAAGATCCAATAAAGGACCTAAATTAATAATAGTAAATACAGTAATTGGTGAAGGAGCCTATGAACTTGAAGGTAACGCTAAATGTCATGGAGCACCTTTAGGTAAAGAGATTCTTAAAAAAATGAGAAAAACCTTTGGATATCCAGCGGATAAATCCTTTCATATTGATACTGATATTAAAAGAGAACTAACTAATAGAATTGAAGAATTGCAAAATTCTTATCAAACCTGGTTAAAAAATAAAAGTAACTGGAAAAAAGATAATCCTAAGTCAGCTAAAGAATTTAGTTCCTGGCAGTTGAACAAGATACCTTCTGATTGGTTCAAACCCCTTTTAAATGATATACCTGAGCAGGAAGCTACCCGATCAACCTCCGGTTTTATTGTAAATCATTTGGGAAATGTTTTACCTAATTTACTTATAGGTTCGGGTGATTTATCTCCTTCTACCAAAATTATCCTAAAGAACGAAAAAAGCATGCAAGCTAACGAACCTAAAGGACGGAACATCCAATTTGGTATTCGTGAGCATGCCATGGGAGCGGTAAGTAATGGTATAGCGGTTCACAGTAATTTGCTGCCAATTACATCAACCTTTCTGGTCTTCAGTAATTACATGCTACCTAGTATCAGGCTAGCGGCTCTCCAAGAAAATCAAACCATTTTTGTTTTTAGTCATGACTCGTTTCATGTTGGAGAAGATGGACCAACTCATCAGCCAATAGAACAAACTGATGAGCTTAGATTAATACCTAATATTTCGGTTATACGACCCGCAGATCATAATGAATCTATAGCCGCTTGGGATTTTGCCATAAATAATGACCTTCCGAGCGCTATATTAACATCCAGACAAAAACTTACTTATAGTAAGAACACATCACATAGCATCCAAGATCTTGGAGGATATTATGTAAAAAAAACCTCTCAACCTGATTTAGTTTTGTATACATCTGGTTCCGAGCTTTCTCTTTGCTTAGAAACGGCAGATTTACTTGATGAAGCAAAAATATCGACCTCTGTTGTATCTATACCTTGCTTTGAATTATTTTCATCCCTTAAACCAGATCAACGCGATGAACTGTTACCATCAGACGTTTTAAAAGTAGGGGTAGAAGCTAGTGCAGGTTTATTCATGCGTACTATTACCCCACACGTAATTAGTATGAGTTCTTTTGGGGCATCCGCTCCGGAAAATGTATTATCTACTAAGTATGGATTCACTTCAAAAGCTGTAAAAGATTATGTTTTAAATCTTTTGAAAAAATAAGTGGTGAAAAGTTATCCTATTTAGTTGGTGGTTCGTTTCATGTTATTTTGACTATTTATTTTTTTCTTTAAGAATTGAGTAAATTTCAGACCCATGTCTATTAAAAACGCTCTTGGGAATGATTTTTGATGCTTCTAGTTCTTTAATCGTTTTAAAATTGGCCTTTGTTATTTTCAATATATGTTTATCAGATATTATCATAAACATGGCGATATTTGTTCTTTTGGCTTTGTTGAATCTCCATCTTAACATGTTCATTATTTTTCTTTTAGATTGTTCGTTAACCTTTTCCTTTCTAACTAGGCGATTAAATTGGCTATGAGGAACAAATTCTTTTTCTTTCCAGGCTACGTCGCTCAATTTATTAAAAGCATTTTCGGCTTTGCTATTTAAATTATCTTTGGTCAATAATATTTTTAAATGTTTATACAATGCTGGTAGATACTCAATGTCATTCACAGCATAAGTTATCTGTTCCTTAGATAAGGGTCTTTTGTGCCAGTTTGATCTTTGAACTTTTATATTTTTAGTATTTTTAATGCCTAAATAATTATCAATAAGAGAATACAAGCTTAACTTTTTCATTTGTAGTAATTTAGCTGCTACCTGAATATCAAAAATATTGGCAAAATTGATTCCATAATCTCTTTTTAACAGTTTTATATCATTTTCTCCCGCATGAACAACTTTAGAGATATTTTTATTGGCAAAATGAGGATTCAGTATTGAAATATCCAGTCTAGCTAAGGGATCAATTACATAATTGACCGAGTCAGTCTTTAGTTGAATCAAACATAACTTTTCTCTAAAAAACCGATAGGAATCATATTCCGTGTCAAAACAAATTATAGAAGACTGGGCTATTTCCTTATTGACTTTTTTCAATAGAAGGTCAGAATCAACATATTTGTAACTTATATCCATATTGATGTTCTATAATAAATATTAAAAGAAAACAACATCTCCCTCTCCCAAATCATCATCGATATCGTTGTCAATATCATTCTCCTTATCTTTATCATTATCAATATTTTTATCCTTTAACAAATCATCTTCAATCGATTTGTTCTTATCAAAAACCACAATATTTTCTCTATCATCGCTATCATCTCTATTTTTACTATTAACAATATCGCTACTTCTATTACGACTTTCATTGTTACCGCTATTATTATCACTATCATTATTATCGATATTATTATCGCTATTATTATCTACTCCTCCTTCAAATGATAAAGTGTCCTTGGCAATTTGACGTAATTTGTATAAGTGCTCCAATATATTTTCTATTTGCATCTTATTTTGATCTTTAAATTGCATTGAAGTTACTATTTCATCGATATTTTTTGTTACTTCTTCAGAGCTGACCGAATTCTTTTTCACTATTTGAGAGAAATCTGACAAAGTATCATCTACCGTTGACTGAATATTATCAACCGCTTTATTGAAACTAGATTTCCTTTGTGCCATACTTGATAGACTGTTTTGGATGGAGCTGTTTACTTCAAAAACTGAATCATTCACTTTATCAACCATACCCACTATACTTTTATAAGTTACATTGGTGCGATCAGATATTTTTCTTATCTCATCGGCTATAACAGACAATCCCCCATTCTCTCCTTCAACCTTAGCTGTCTCAATGGCCGCGTTTAGAGCAAGAACATTTGAGGATTCTGATATATTTCTTATTTCGTCTGACCTGGCATTAATTTCTGCCGTATAATCTAATATTTGTTGTGTGGTCGCAGCATACTTCTCGTTTAATGTATTATTGGAATCAACCATTTGGAGCATTTCTTTTAACAAAGTAAGACTATCTTGGATTAAATAACTCAAAGGAACTGTATTGCCATTTGTAATGGTATTGGTATTATTATTTGGACTGTTGGTATATTCATTTTGATTGTTGGTAATTTCATTTAGACTGGAATTAGTTTCGGTTTTGGTAGGAGTATTGATTGATTGCCCTACAAATCTATTTTGCATTATATGAGTTTCATGTGAATGTTTTTGAGCCTGATCTAAAATCGACCTTACCTTATCACTTATTTCGATAGAACTTTTATTACCTTTTTGAGTTACTTTATCTAATTGGTCAGTAATTTGCGGTATTGTTTCCAGGATATCAGTAGCCAATTTAACGTATGATTGAATTTTGGTTTGTAAAGAAATTACTCTATCTTGAGCTCGTTCATATTTTGATTCAATGAGCTTACTTTTTTGACTATAACTGCTATGTTCTAATACATTTCTTTCATTTATTGATTCAAAAGTAGTTCTTAAGGTTGAGTTTTTTTTCTCTAAATAATGACATTGCTTTTTGTACTGAGCTATTTTATCCTGTAAGTCACTAATTTCTTTTTTAAATTCTTCTTTGTCCGCAGAAATCATATTGATGGATTGGTTTAAACTACTTTGTAAGGATTTATTATCTGACTTTAAATCGAAAATTTCCTTTTTAAAGCTTGATATCAGCTCTTGGTTCTTTCTATCCTTTAAATTATCATGTTCCTTTATATCGTGGATCTTACTCTGTAATAATTTTGTGTATCTATTCCTGGTGGCATAAACAATGGTTATCCCGTAGGTAATCGCTATAATACTTACCACACACGCAAAGACAAATGAGTACGTAGAAAAAGATTTATCAATTACTATAGGACCTATTATCAATAATAGAATCACACCTATTAACAGTATGATTTGTCTTTTTAATAGACCATGAAACATATTAAGTGGTCCTTAATTCCGATATTGCTTAATTTTGCTATTCCTTAATTCAACTCTCTTGATTCTGCTATATTAACACTTTCTTAACTGGTTATACTAACACTCTAAAGCGCAGAAATACGGCATTTTTTCTCCCATATTATTAACTCGCCAAAGTAGATATATTCTTTATATATCTTTATTAGCACCCTGATAACATCTTGATATTGGGTGTGTTTTTATATTTCTAAACTACTTTTAATTAATGTATTGACACTGAAAAAGAAATTTCCTAGTATCTATCACCGGCTGCTCCCCAATAGCTCAGTCGGTAGAGCAAGTGGCTGTTAACCACTGGGTCAGGTGTTCGAGTCACCTTTGGGGAGCCAATCACATACAGTTGGTATAAAAACTGACTTAGAGAGTAACGAA
>CAZJDM010000097.1:0-16994 GCA_964544765.1 uncultured bacterium | reverse complement strand
TTTATCCAGTTTGGTTGAATTTCTAACCGGTGAAAAAATACCGGTTGAAGAAACCCCAATGAATAAGAACACTAAGAAAATTTATTGTTGCGATGATACCTCCATCATTCGAGATCATCTGGACTATCTTTTTGAAGATTATCTAATAGAAAAACCCAATGCTTTTGAATTTGAGATATTCAAAAATGGCGAAGAACTTATTGAAAGAGCTAAAAAAGACAAGCCAGCATTGGTTTTTACCGACCTCAATATGCAAGAATCCAGTGGTCAATTAGGTGGCTATGAAGTAATAGCAGCTGTCAAAAAAATGTCTAGGAAAACCAAAGTATACTTGATATCCAATGAACCTATACAATTATCAGATGAGCCAACTAGAAAAGCTGGCGGCGATGGAGCCTTGGAACAACCACTAAGTAAAGAGTTGATTTACCAAATCCTGGATAAAATATTTCTAACTGATGCGAGGCTATGACGTTGTTAAATTATTCAGTCTTTCTTAAGATTTTTACTAAAAGAAGTAGCATAGTCATACGAAATATGAATAGCTAAAACCATATTTTAATCTGAAAAAGAGGAGAGTAAGTAAATTATGGAAATAAAAAGTGACATCAATGTAAAGGAGGAAATTATCATTTGGTGAAAAAATGTAGAAGTGAGAATAGGGAATTCAATTTTCAGCAATAGAACATGGATATTTGATATGTGAAGTTATTACCTTTTCATAAACTTCAAAAATCAAATATCATGTATTCATATGTTGAATATTGAATTTCCTATTCATCGTTGGGACTTTTTCAGCACATTCACATAGCCTGTAGATAAGTGTCATATATAAATTGGCTCAGGGGATCTCCCTGTATAAGTTGTGAAACATTAATTAATCTATGGTTGAAAACCCACAAAAAATCAATGGCATTATCAGAGAGCCATTGTCCCCCTACAATAGTAGATTGATGTAACTCAATGACACCTTGGTATGTTACAGACGGCATGTCAGCAAAAACCACTTTAATCTCAAATTCAAAAAAGGAGTCCGCTAAAAAATGGATCGTGCGTCTGGAAGAATTGGAAAAATCTAAATCAGCTTGTTGGTAGTGATCTTGGACCTGGTGCTTTTCAATAGGTACTAATTTTAGAATGCGATATGATTTGACATAATGATTCCAAACCATTGGCCCTTTGGCAATATCAGCTACTACACCATATTGTTGATGATAAAGTCCCATAACATTGGTTAAAATCACAAAAAACAAAGCTGGATTGATGCTTTGATCAAATTCGGTTCGCCCAAAAATACGTAAGAAAGAATTCCAATTTGTTTTGTTAATTCTTTCGAACACCAGGTGTAACAAAGCGTTAAAGTCTCCAGTATATAAAGTCACTCCTTGAAGGGTCAGATTATTGGGCCTATGAGGAAATAAAGTCATCACATAGGGTGTTAAATGGCATTTACCCGTCCACCATTCAATGGGCTGATCTGTTTGTGCTAAACGGTTTGTTTGTACAGAATTTATCGCACTATCCATTAATCTTTGAATTTCTGCTTTTATCGAATTACTACTACTTATTAAATAGAGTTTCTCAAGAGGCGATAATAACGAAGTATTAACTTCTTGCATGTCCCTTGGAAGATATGTTTTTCCTAGATCTTCAATTATATTGGTGCAATATGAAGCGTTTTGCAGACAGTAATTTAAAAATATTATTTTTAATTTTTTCAGAACCGTTTTATTAGCTTTCAGTTGATCTAAATTACCCATCAAATTGCTAAACTCGGGGATATCCAACATGCTAGGTATTATGTGCGGTACCTGTATAAGCAATTGTCCCTGTATAACTTGCCACCGGGAATGATAACCACCTAATAATTGCGGCCAATATCCAATCAATATTTCAGAGGTCCAGTCTCCAAAAGGTTTGGCTTGTCCTTTTCTTAAAGTGCTTAAATCTTGAAAATTTAAGGAAACAGGTTTTTTAAATAAACTTTGTAGTTGCTTTTGCACCATAGGTAAATTGTTATCACTATCTAGTCGGAAAAATTGCCGTAATTGACTGTTGGCCGTATCGGGGATTAAGAAAAAATAAGAAGTGATAATAAGAAAGGATATTAAATTTGAATTAGAAAAAAGAATCAAAAAACTCATAAATACGGACTATACACAAATCAAAAAATTTTTCAAAAATAAACAACTATATCCACGGCTAACGCATCAAAAATCTAATCACAACACCATCTAAACTACTACAATCATAATATTTTTGATGATAATAAATGATAATATCTTTACTTACCGCAATGTTTTATTTTGCCACAAGTCTTATGGGGAACAATCCCCAATCATTTATCTTAATAAAATTTAAAGGAGGCAAGTTATGAGAATTCGTTTATTGTTGTTAAATCTTTTGGTAACAGGCTTAATAAGCTGTGGGGTCCAACCGGACCATCTTTCTCAAATAAAAAATATATTTTATCAAGCCGATCAAACGACTAAAACGGCCAGTTGTCAATCCAGAGATGCTTATTTAGTATTAACTGATTTTAAGAATACTGTATTAATAAAATGTCCTACCAATTTGGCCGTTAATCAATTTAAAGCCAATGCTTTAGATGAAGTCCGCACCATTGATAACCAGAACATCCGCGAGGCACTTGATTGGACAACCTTTACCTCCGAAGATGCTAAAGAGGTGATTGATCTCATTAGAAATAAGAAATTGAAAGTAAACCCTCCGACATGTCTTCAAATAGGTCCCATTGTACCTTTTATGAATTACAGCAAAACGATTTCTGACTTGAAGGATCAATGTGCCAAGGATCCCGTTTCCACTATAACTTCTATCTTAGGAGAGTCTTCCACAAAAGGTCAATGTCCTGACCAAAAGGCAAATGGTCAAAAAGTAGTAGATAAAGAGGCAGCAGATAATAGTCTAACAGAAGCAGAAGATAATGGGGAAAAAGTTGACGCAGATGCGACCCAAACTAAAAGTTCTGCTACGTCAGAAACCCAGTTAACTGAAACCTACACAGAACCGGTTTTAACCTCAGTCTTTATAGCTTTAGAAAATGAAATAGTAAATAATACAGTCGAAAGTCCATTAACAGCTCCCGCTCACCAATTAGCTGAAAAAATTCTACAGAGGATTTATCCAACTGACACAACTTCTACCACTGACACAGCTTCTACCACTGACACAGCTTCTACCACTGATACAGCTTCTACCACTAATACAGCTTCTACCACTGATACAGCTTCTACTGCTGACACAACTCCTACCGCACCTAACAAATCAAGTAGTATGCGTTAAAGGATTAGCAATGAAACAAATAGGATCAATTTTTCTAATATTGATTGCTGGTTGTTTCTTAGGTTCTTCTTGTCAAAAGAAGGACCTAAGCACCCAACATAAAAGTCAACTACAGTGGACCTCGGATCAACTAAAGGAATACGAATATATCCTTGAAGGAAAAGTGGTTATCCCCTATCAATTACCAATACTGCTCTTTTCTCATCTGGTAGATCTTAAGCGCCAGGAATTAGATAATTTAAGCATCGATTTGGTACAAAGAGCCAATAAAGCCTTAACCACTGTAGATGCTTTTTTGAATGATTTCCACAATACCTATCAAGAAGCCTATCCACTCGTTGATTTAAAGGGAAAAATACTAAAAAAGAAGCTGTTTTATTGGATAAATAGACAACTAAGATACACCAACAAACCTTTAGCTAATCAAGACACACAAATAGTATTAACAGATATCCTTGATTATAAAAGGATCGAAATCAAAAACAATTTATTATTTGTCAAATACCGGGTACTCACCAAGGCTATCAACTCAAGTTCTGATCATACCTTCCAAGGTAAACTCTTACCTGAAAAAACTGAAATACCTGTACCCTCATCTTTGGTAATTCCTTATTATAAGACGGTTTCACCGGCAATGGAAAACATTTTTCAATCTAACCCACTGGATAATATCGATGATTCTGCTTTTTTGCAGTTGGTCGCAAAAGTTAAGGATCTGTTATTAAAAACCAGGAAACCTCAAATAAACTCTAACACTTGCTTTATTCCAGATGATTATACTGTATCTCCTTATAATTATTATTTCTACTATGATGTTACATTGGAAAATTGTCCCATTGAAACGACCAACATTAAAGTGATCCAAAAAAAAGAACGTCCCCCATCTCAAGCATTTCCAGAATACCATCGGCTTTTTGCCAAAACTTCAGAGAATCCTAAGGAAATTCGCTTCTTTTATTTTATAAACCGATTACAAAACAATGAAGCTATAAGTGCAGCCAAAAGCATGGCTTATCGTCTAATGAATCGAGGTTATCAATTATCAAAACAACAAAAGGCTTTACATCAAAAGGAACACCTCTTAAACAATTTTGATGATATCACATTAAGCAAATCCTTTAATCAGGGCAACCATGTGTTTAAGGTAAGGTTGGTGGTTGCTGAAAATCTAAAAGAATCCCGAGCTCAAACCTTATTACAGCAAGCGCGTAAAACCGACCAAGTCATTATTTATGATGGTCATGGCGGTTACAATCAAGCTTATGATTCAACTTTTTATGATCCTGACAGTTATCAAAATCCTAATTATCAGATCTATATTCTAAACGGATGTAACTCCTTTGCTTATGCCTATAAAATATTAAATACCAAAGCCCTAGCTTACAATGATCCACTTTATTTGAATCTCGATGTAGTCTCTACTTTTACCGGGTCCAACGGCCATACTTTTTTGTATCAAATTATAAACAGCCTAGAGAAAGCTCTTGAATTTTATGACCAACCTATTTGGTCAGTAGCAACAAAAAAAGAATTAAATTGGTACAACATAATTAAAAAAATGAATGCAAGTGCTAAAGATGTTAACGCTAGTACTAAGTTTATGGTCATTGGCGAAGAATATAATCAGTTTGTCCCAGGTAAAATAAATTATCCATCTTCCAATAATCAAATAAATAGCTTAACTCAACTAGAAAGTATTATTTTTGACAAAAATAAAATATATAGCCTGGCTTTTCGCCGCAGAGCATTTAGGCATTACTTAGATGCAATATTAAGCAGCACTGACGACATGAACAACTTTCATTTACTATTTAAGTCTAAAATCAGTCGATTATCATCATTACTGGAGAGTCCTCAACTTAAAAAAGATCTTTCTTATCACAAAACTCACCATGGCATGGTGATTAGTATTCGAGTTTTAGGTTCCAATAAGGTTTATAGAGGTAAGAAACTAGTACCTAACACTAAAATAGAGATTTTTGATAGTGGAGGACTTCACTCTGTAACATATCAAGAACCTATCAACGAAAATTTCCTGTCAACATCCATTAACTTACAAAATGGCAAAGCTATAAAATATAATAAGCAAGGCCAGTTAATTAGCGGATGCTTGGCAGATTACTGGGATTATTCAAAAATAGATGCCAAATACACGAGTCGTTTGCCTGATTTGATAAATGGTTTTAAAATTCTTCCCCCCCACAGTTGTTTTGTTTTTAATTACCTTACCCAGTCTTTCATCGGGCTAGATTTAGATAATTTATATAAAAATTATGAAGTAAGAATTGGGTCCTCACTTAAAATGAATGAGTATCAATTAAAAGGACCTAGTCAAGTTGGTTTGTTATTGGAACCAGTAGATTTTTACGGATACACCTGGCCGGCCAAAAGTAAAGTAAAGTTTAAATATCCTCAAAACCATTTGATAGCGGTTAAAACACCAAAGTCGTATTTGCTTCCCTGGCAAGGTTGTTCTTTTGAAGTTAGTGGTGGTATGGCTTTTTTTGATCCTGATAATATTGATGGAACCATGCTCATTAAGGAAGGGCAACTAGCTGCAGAGTGTATGACCAAAAGTGGATATCGCATTCCTGCAGAGGCTGTTGTTCATTATGATCAAAAAGGCTGGATGACCAAAATAGCTTCTAAAAACGCAATTTTCCATGGTAAAGAAATTTATACCGGTACTATAGATTTTTTTCCAAATCCAGTAGGAAAGGAAGTTATCGCAATAATTGATCCTAACTTTAGAAATTCCAGAACCAATCTTTTTCCCGTGCTTTTTCATCCTAACGGTCAAAAAAAAATGGCTATTGCCATTCCCAACTCTCAATTGGAACCACAGCAGGACCAATTAAGCCATTTAGAAGCTTCATCCATACTTCATGAATTTGGCTTAAGTATTAATTCCTTTCACATACAACCCGGACTATTATTTTTTGATCCCCTAGGAAAAATGGCTGGCGGCCTAATTAAAAATGATATCAATTGGGAGCAAGAAATTATTCCAGCAGGCTCCCTAGTGGTTTTTAATTATCAAGGACCCAAGTTTATTATAATTGGTAATTACCAGTTCACTAGCATGTTATTGTCCTCGATGCCTTCATCACCACCACCAGATCTCCATTCATCAGAAAGGCAGGAAGGACCACAACAGCATAGTCTAGATAACTACGAAGTTTCTACTTCACTTTTTAATTTATCAGAAGATCAAGATCATATCATGAATATTGAGTCATCTAATCAAGAAACAGCCACCACAAACACACATAGTTATTCACAAGTTGTCTTCGAGTTATTTATTGAGAATACTGACAATTTATTTCAAAGCTATGAAATACCTATAAATCTTCCTTCAGTTAATTTCAAAGGATTTGAGGTGAGTTTTGGAACTATATTTTATTTTACCGACTATGATTCTTTCGAAATGATTCCTATTATACCTAAACGACATCAAGACTTAGTCTTTTGCCAATTTTTTCCCATTATAGTTAAAGATAATCAAATAGTCGAAGCAACTCTAAGATATCCTGTGGAATTTGAAGACCGTGAACTATCATCTTTTACCACAGTGTCTTTTAATGATCAGGGTCAGATTGCTCACCATACTACCCGCCGGATTTCTTATATTAATTTCTTTGCCGGAGCTATTCCTCCCTTAGATCGAATAAACACTGGTGAAAGCTTTGATCCCCGAATTTTAGTTCCAGGGTATCAAAACACATTTTTACCCACTCAACAGGTACTTGGACCTGACATCAAGATCTTATTATATTTTCTAAAGCGTATAGCGTGGGATAATAAATTATGAAATTTGTTTTTAGCTACCTAATTATCTTTATCCATATCCATATGTATAGCGGTAAGCTTCTATCACTTCAAGGCAATCAGTCTGAGATCTTTTTTTTTGAAGAGCGCGCTCAATGGATCGATCTATTGGGATCAGTCTCTTATCAATGTTTATCTTCCTCTCAACAAGACGCATTATTTGAAGGATGTGTTGACTGGCATTCTACATGCGGGTCCTATTATGCCGTTTTTAAAATGGGTAACCAAGGAACGGGTATTCATCAAAATTTGGTTTTTGAGATACACAAGCGGTTTACCAGAGAAAAAATACGGAATATAGAGCGAGATCTGATCCGTATCCCCGATAAAGAAATGCCTTACGGTCGTTCTTGGCTACTGGTAACCACCAAAGAGCATGATAGATGGATTAAAACTCATATTAATGATCAACAGCAAAGCCTTTTATTTCCTTTAGCAGACTTGGCGGCCTCTTCTCTTGACATTTATATTAAAAATGCCACAGAAGAGGATTTCTTACATTCAAACAATTATCAAAGCCTTACATTTGCCTCGATACAGCTGTTAGATTACTACCAGTATGAGCAAAAGATAGATAATTATGAAAACTTGGTCCAACATTTAAAATCAAAACTACCTGCTACCATAAATTATCATAGTAAGATGGAAAAAATAAATTTTAATTTTTTCTCGACTTTTTGGAATCAGTTAGATCTGTATTCGCGTCTTTTTACTGTAGAAGAATTGATATTATTAATTGATTTTAATCAATTGAAATCCAAACAATTTAATCCATCTTTAATACCAGGACCTTCAGGTCAGGCTAGAATTCATAATTTAGGACTTATTTGGAACTATACATGGGTTTTAAAAAGCTTGATCAGTAAATTATCCACATCCTCAATTGAGGAAAGTGATTTAAAGAAAATGCAATCACTATATCATCAAACCAGACGCAAAGGATTGATGCAATTTATGCAATTCAATGGCGATCTACATAGCTACGATCATTGGGTACCTTTTTTTGCTTTATATAGCCTCTAATTAATCACCATTTTCATGCCGAACACAATGATAAATCAAACTCTCAGACCTTATATGAGCTGAATATTGATCACCAGAACTCATTCCCCAATTGGCAGGTTCACCATTTAAATTTCCAACACTACTGTTGGACCAGTATTTTCTTAACGATAATCTTACCCTTATACCCGAAGGATATGAAATTGGCGATGATGACTGAAATAAGGCTCTAATCACATAATTAAGCTCACAAAAATCAGAATCTCGATCATTATAGATATCATCTAACTCTTTAGGATTCCAATTATTACTAATTCCACACGAAGGTAATTGCCAGTCTTTTTTATTTCCACGATAACTTGATTTGCACGATTTTCTGGCACTTTTTAAACTTCCAACTCGCCTCAAACCCTTTAGGCCTATTTTTTCAGCGATAATATGATAGTTTGTCACTGGATAATCATTTTTAGGCTTAATAACGATCCCTCCCCCACAAATTTGATTAACCATCGGATTATCCGGGCAAACACAAGTTAGTTTTCCTACACAAATCCCTTCTCTTATAGAGCTAGAAACACCAGAATCAGGTTTATATAAAGAAATTACCGGAGAAGAAACCGCAGCCGCTTCTACTTTGTCAGCTTTGTCAGCTTTGCCTGCTTTGGAACCTTCTTTCTCCGAAACAGCGGAATCACTACCAGCAGCTACCAAATTACTTACTACAGAAACTTGACTCTTAACTTTTTTTGACTTTTCTACAGTTTCAACAGCAGCAGATTCTTCTTCTTTTCTAGCTTTGCATCCTCCGATCAAGATCCCACATATAAAACATATTAAATAAAAAATGACAAAATACCTGCTCATTTTAATCCCCCGAATCTATCGTATGGATCGGAAAATTTTACAGAAACTTTATCGAACGACGTTTAAGGACATGTTATTATGACACTAAAAATGATAATTAAGGACCATTCACTTATGCAAACAGTGACACTAAACTTAACTTATCATCTGATTTTTGATAGGAGCTAAACTTTTCATTTGTTCAACATAAAACGCTTTGATCTCGGTAATAGTTTGCTTTTTACCATCTGGATCCTCGTAATGTCGCTTATCCAAAGCTCCTTCTACAAAAACCTTATCCCCTTTTAATATTGCTTGAGCTACAAGTTCACCTAATTTCCCCCATGCTGTTACCCGATGCCACACCGTTTTTTTTTGCATTTCAATCGTCGAATCAATATCCTTCATACGATAATTCTCGTTAGTAGCTATATTAAAAACGGTAACCGTTTTCCCGGTAGCAGTTGACTTAATAACAGGATCTGCGCCCAAATGGCCAATTAGCATTATCCTATTAACTGTAGACATAGTACCTCCTATTTATTTTGGATATTTACTTTATTTATTCACTTTAAACATTTTTTCCATACTCCACAGGACATCATAAAAACTCAGACACCCTCTCTAAATGGGTGCATAATGATCTAAAGAACGTAAATATGTTGCTTCCACTAAATCTTGATAAGCAATCCGATCATGCTCGTTTAAGTCAGCAATAGTCCTGGCAATCTTAATAATATGTAGTAATGACCGTGGGGAAAGATACAATTTTTTAGAAATTTCAGGTAAAGCCCTTCTTGATTTACTGTCCATTTCACAGTACTTTTTTACCATCGGTGTAGTAAGTCCAGCGTTAGGAACATACTTACTATTTGAGCTATTTCTGTCCCTATCTACATTATCCACAAGGACTTTATTTCTTTCCTGCTGAATTTCGGATACTTTTATGACGCGATTTTGAACTTGCAAACTCGTTGATTTACTAGCTTTATAGGATGTTAATATATGTGAGATATTACCTTTTTTTACTCGTAAATGAATATCAATCCTATCCATTAAAGGTCCCGATAACTTGTTTCTATATCTGGCAATCTGATAAGGCGTACATTCGCAACGTCTAGTATCCGAATTATAATATCCACATGGACATGGATTACATGCAGCTATTAATTGAAAATCAGCCGGCAAAACTACTTCACCGGAAGATCGATTAATAGCGACTTCTTTTCTGTCCATTGGTATTCTTAAAGCTTCAATGGTTCTTCTATCTATTTCTAAAAATTCATCCAAAAACAGTACTCCATTATGGGCAAGACTAATCTCCCCAGGGCTTTTTAAACTCCCAAGGAGACCAGCATAGGAAATGGTAGGTAGAGGAGACCTAAAAGGTCTTTCTATTAGATTATGAGGAGATATTAAAGAACTGTCATTAATCGAGTATACTTTTAAAGTTTCTATTCTTTCTTCAAATTTTAATGCAGGTAACAAACTAGGCAAACACTTTGAGATAAGGCTCTTACCACAACCAGGCTCACCAATAAGCAACATATTATGCCTACCCGCAGCTGCTATTTCCAAAGCTCTCTTAGCTTGTTCCTGGCCCACAATACTCGATATATCAGTTTCAACACTATTTTTATCTTTAACACTCTCACCTGAGGCATTTATATTCTCACCCAGCCCACTAACATTCTCATCTATTTCATTAACATTCACATCCATTTCATTTGCTTGAATTACATCTAAACATTCTTTAAGACTTTCCACTCCAATTACCGACACATCTTTTACTATTCTCGCCTCATAAAGATTCTTCTTAGGAACAATCAAAATTTTCTTATCCTTTTGCTTTTGTAAATAACAAGCAATCGGTAAAATTCCCTTTACAGGATTAACTTCACCATCTAATGATAATTCTCCCACAATATAAAATCTCTTCAGCTTATCAGGAGAACAACTAGCTGTATTACATAATACAATACCTACTGCTAAAGGTAGATCCAAAAGACATCCAGTTTTTCTTTCTTCCGCTGGAGCTAAATTAATAATAATTTTACGATTAGGAAAATCCAGCCCCTGTTGCATTACAGCCATTTTTACTCTTTCTTTACTTTCCCTAATGCTTTCGCTAGGCAAACCCATTATCGAAATCCCAGGAAGACCTCTCCCCATAGCTATTTCAATACTTACGACAAATGGATTAATGCCATTTATGTTAAAACTATATATTTCTGTAACCATCAAATTACCTCAAAAAACTTATCATTTAGAACCAAACAACCAACAAGAAGTATAAGTAAAGTAATGTAATGTCCTTCACGTAAATTACATCTTTACATAACAGGGGTATAAGCAATACTCATACCAAAAAATCTAATCTCTTATAACGCCTTAGAGACAAGGGTTTAAACATTTTGGACGATAAAATTTAGGGTAAGAAACGGATAGAAATTCACACCTAATAGTAGTATTTTTACATCTATAGAAACCTTTTTTGGTTGATATTGTATTTCACTGACCAGTTGCCTTTTTTAAATCTTCCAAGATTGGCTCTAATTGGCTTTTAAGTTGTTTTATATCATGACTGTTATTGATTATAAAATCGGCCTTACTCTTAAGAGTTACTACTGGCAATTGATTATTTAGTATCTTTCGAGTATCTTCTCGACTAATATTATCTCTTTGCATAACTCGATTTATTAATACGTCTTCATCAGCCACAACCACTATTATTTTATCAATGCCATCAATTAAATCAACCTGTAGTAAAATCGCGCAATCAAAAAACACTACATCACTTTTTTGAAAAAATCTTTCTTTTTGTTTATTAGCTTCTTGTTTCATAAAAGGATGCAATATAGCATTCAATTGTTTTAAGGCCTCAGAAGAGGAAAAGACTTTTTTTCTTAAAAGAGCTCTATCTAAATTGCCCTCATAATTTAAATATTTATTTCCCATTTGAGAACTTATAGTATCTAAGGCCGGCATACCTTTTTTGGTAACTTGTCGTGACAGCTCATCGGCAGTGATAACCGGATATCCTGCATCCTTAAAAAAAAGAGCGGCTGTTGTTTTTCCACTAGCTATTTGTCCAGTTATTCCAATTAATAATTTTTTTGTTGTGCTTTGCATTATGTGTCCAAACGAATCTTATTCATCTCGTCATCTATAGTATACAACAGATCTTGATCAATGATATACTACTTAACTAGAAATTTAACGCGGCATGCGAAACTCGCACATATGTGGCGTAAATTTAATACCTAAAACAAAATGTGTAAAAGATTATGACTATTCCCATATTTATAAAAAATGGTACTATTGTTTCACCTTCGGGCCAGCTTAAATCAAACATTCTAATTCAAGATGGTAAAATCGTCGCTATTGATGAAAATATACCCCGAGCTCCCCAATCCAAGGAAATTGATGCCACAAATCAATTCATTCTGCCAGGAGGAATTGATCCTCATGTTCATTTAGGGTTAAAAACCACTAATTGTACATCTTCAGACGATTTCATAAGTGGATCAATTGCGGCATTAACTGGTGGGACAACTTGTATAGTTGATTTTGTTC
The DNA here is from genome assembly GCA_964544765.1 of uncultured bacterium. Taxonomy (GTDB): domain Bacteria; phylum Bdellovibrionota_B; class Oligoflexia; order CAYFLR01; family CAYFLR01; genus CAZJDM01. The sequence goes on along the minus strand of CAZJDM010000097.1, from coordinate 4,439 downwards.
ACCCTGAAAAGGGTCAATCTTTCAAAGAGGCTATCAAACAACGTAAAACCGAGGCAAATGGTAGTTTAATAGATTACGCTTTCCACATGGGAATTACTTATTACGATGATAATACTCTTTCTCAAATTAAAAATTGTATTTATCATGAAGGTATTCCTTCATTTAAAATTTATATGGCATACCAAGATACGGTCGGCCTTCCTAAATCAGAAATCATTAATGTCATTAAAGACATCAAGACCCACAACGCGCTTCTTTTGGCCCATGCTGAAGATGAGCAAATGATTAAAAAACTTCAAGAAGAATATTTGACTAACGGAAATACTTCCCCGCAATATCATGCCTTATCGAGACCTGCTGCTAGCGAAGAAAAAGCTGTATCTACTATCATCAACCTTGCTCAAATGCACCAAATTCCCTTATATCTGGTCCATATCAGTACTGCTGACAGTCTCAAACACATTAAAAAGGTAAGGGCACAAAATTTGCCTATTTTGGCCGAAACTTGTCCACAATATTTACTATTAAACGACACCGTCTATGATTTACCAGATTTCAAAGGTGCAGCATATGTAATGAGCCCTCCAATCCGCCCAGAAGAACACAATAATGCGTTATGGGAAGCTATAAATAACAACACTATACAAGTTATCGCTACTGACCATTGTTCCTTTCATCTGCAAAAACAAAAGAAGCTTGGAAAAAACGATTTTAGATTAATTCCGGGTGGAGCTGCCGGAATTCAGCATCGTCTAAGTTTAATATACACCTATGGAGTATTACAAAATAAACTATCCTTATCAAATATGGTAAACCTTTGTTCTACTATGCCAGCTAAGATATTTGGTCTTTATCCGCAAAAAGGCACTATCGCAGTGAACTCAGATGCTGATCTGGTCATATGGAATCCCAATATTGAAGAAACAATATCTGCTTCAAACCACCTTCATAATTGTGACACTAGTATTTTTGAAAATATAAAAATAAAAGGTAAGCCGGCTTATGTAATCGTAAATGGTAATCTAGTATATGATCGTGGTTTAATAAACATAATAAACCAGGGCCGCTTTATTAAACGATCCCATGACAATTTAATGAGATTTGATTTATTTTATCCAAATATATAATGAAATAAATGAGATATCTGAGTTTATGGATCAACCTTGATTTCAAAACCATCAGTTTTAACAACTATATTACCATTTTTATAGGTTGAATATACCTCACTATCCAATTCTTCTAGCAATTTTCGTTTATCAACTGACCTCGAGTAGTCCCTACTACTACCACAAATAATAGAGTAATCAGGATCAACCATTCTGACAAAAGGCTTATATATTTTCTTGGTTCCATGATGACTGACTTTATATAATTTACTTTTCAAGTAAGGTCCATACTCGCGATATAATCTCCTACTGGCATTCTTTTCAATATCTCCTGGAAATAGTGCGGTAAAATTACCATACCTCAGCTTAAACACCAATGAATTGTCATTTTCCTCTTCATAATTGAAACCAGTATTTAATACATGAATCAAGACATCCCCAATTCTTATTTCTTCATCTAAATTGAGAACTTTTTGGGGTATATCTCTTTTTCTAGCCGCCTTATAGCATCTACGATAATACTTTGAATCAAAAACCACACCGTTTTTCCAAATTTCGCCTACTTGATAATTTTTTAAGATAATCGAGCATCCACCAATATGATCCTTATGATTATGCGAAAGAACCAAATAATCAATTTTTTCTATATTCCTCCTTTCTAATAGAGGCAAAATATGTTGGCTTACTTTACCCTCTTTGCCTGCATCCAATAACATATTAGTTTTATTTGGAAATTCAAAGAATATAGCATCGCCATGACCAACCTTAATAAAGGTTATGGCAAGGTCCTTTTCTGATGCAAAACTTGTCCAAGCACCTAATATTAGAAATATTATCGTTATTAAAACACATCTACACCATAAATTTATTAGTTTTCCAAATATTTTTAACATAAACTCATAAACCTCAGAATATAGTTAGTTCTTTCTTTATCATTCGAACCCACAAACCTTTTTCTTGAGAAATATTTAGATGAGAGCTTGATTTTTATTTTAGAACCGTTATTATCAGCGCCAACGTTAATTTTGCCTGGAGGCAAATATGAGTTATCAAATACCTCCTCATGAAATTTTCATACCGGAACAACGCATCAAGGAAATTGTTAAGAAACTGGGAAAGCAAATTACCACTGATTACGCGGGTAAAAAGCTTCTTATAATCGGAGTATTAAAAGGTAGTTTCGTGTTTTTAGCTGATTTAATTAGAGAAATTAACCTGCCTTTATCGGTTGAGTTTATAGGTCTATCAAGCTATCAGGGAGTCAAATCTACCGGTAATATTATTCAGACACACGATTTAAAATATAATATCTCTGGTCGGGATGTTTTGATAGTTGAAGACATCATTGATACCGGTAATACCTTGGAATATTTACTTAATGTTTTCCAAAAGCAAAATCCAGCCAGCTTAAAAGTTTGTAGTATGTTTACCAAACCAGCAGCCCACCAGAAACCATATCATATTGATTATATTGGAACTAAATTACCGAATAAGTTTATAGTTGGATATGGGTTGGATTTAGATGGACTTTATCGTAACCTAAGTGATGTAGTCGTTTTAACATAATAAAAAACAATTATATAATCCGGTTTTTCATGCAAACTCTAAAGATCGTTTTTACCTTACTTTTAATTATTTGGATATTAGCTTTTATAGGATATATTTTTCCATTGTATCAATATGGTATCGTACCCCGTGATATTAACTCCCTTGGGGGGATCATTTTTGCCCCTTTTATTCATGCCAACCTATTGCACGTAATCGCCAATTCTTCGGGACTGCTAATATTAGGATACATATTTTTCATTACCGAGAAAAATAGTGGTTGGAGCACCTTTACATCCATTTTAATCTTATCTGGTATAGGAACATGGATAATTGGTCGCGGCAACACCGTTCACATTGGTGCCAGTGGTTTAGTATACGGTCTAATTGGGTATCTTATTTTCCGGGGTTTTTACCAAAAAAAGCTAGTTACAATAATTATATCAGGAGCAATCTTCTTCTTATATGGAGGGAGTCTATGGGGCATACTGCCATCAAAGTTTTACATATCCTGGGAGGGCCATCTCAGTGGTTTTATCGCGGGAATATTAGTGGCAAAGTTCCGGTCAGATCCGGAATAAATAACTATTATACGTGACTGGAATTAACCTACCATGAACGTAAGGGTACTAGAGAGTTATTTATTTCTCCATACAGCTTAATACCCATAGGTTGAAATTGAATAATTACGGGTTTGGTTTCTCCTGTTTTGCGGTTAATATAGGTGCCTGTAGCTTCATCATATATTATCTGAGGACCCAAATATTTATCACTAATAGGAGCACCTTCCTCCTCATCTCTATCAAACACCTGTTGTTTAGAATTATCAAATACAACTGTTACTCCTCCCCTAAAATTGGCGCTAGGCATATCAAACATTGTAATTTCTTTAATTTGATAGTTAATAACTCCCATCTCCTCCCAATCAGAAGTTTTATCAAATTCATTTTTGCTCATGATAGTAATTCTATTTTGGTGATACAAATACTTTATACATCCATAATTATGCGGAATGCCCAAGAATTTAAAATATTTTATAAATTGTTCTCTATCAAAAGCTCCATAACAATTTGATGGTGTATTTTCCTCCCAATAGAGGGGGTTTTCAATATTAAATCTAAAAAAACTGGACTTCATAATAGAGTTTAGAGAAGCATTCAATAATGTAATAGAATTTTCTTCAGATTTGGACGATAAACCAGGTTCTTCTGCACCCCAATCAGTGGTGGTAATAATTGATTCTAAAAAATCTTCATTCATAAAAGTGGTAAAAGCGTGCATAAAATGAACTCCAATGTCGTGTAGTCCAAAAACATGACCCAGTTCGTGAATTAAGGCTAATAAAAGAATTGTGTCATACGACCAATGATGTTTAATCAAATTATTAAATTTCAGTATATTTTCTCCTATGTCCGGAGCAAGATAGATAAACCCCTTACCTCGTAAATTTATGGTGTCATAATCAGTTCTAATCGTCCTACCAATTGTTTTGTTTATATTGGGAATTAATCTTACCTGGTCAGGATACAATTTCCCTAATTGAAAACGAATATCAATATTAGACTGTTGACAATCACTTTGAATAAAGTTTTCAGAGGCAACTCTAACTACACTTAGAATGTTAACCGTATTAAATTCTTCCAATACTCAAAAGCCATTTGTATTAAAGATGAAACCTCTGAAATATCTGCTGAGAATTGGTTTACATCTATATCAATGCAATAATTTATGTCTGGTGTTATTTACTACGCTATACTGATCTAGAAAAGCTAAATTTTTTATGATATT
>CAZJDM010000096.1:0-17064 GCA_964544765.1 uncultured bacterium | reverse complement strand
AGGCCAGTTTGGACTTGGGTAAAAAAAATAAATTGGCCGTAATAATTGAGGCTGTTAATTAAGCTGGGATTGGCCGACTAGTCAAGACGGAAACATGAGGTTTTTATTGGCTATATTTAAAGAACTGTTGTATACAAATATTATAAAATACAATTTGGTGATGTTTTTATGAGAAAAATATTTTATTCATATTTTCGCTTTAATCTATTGGTTGTTACTGTTTTAATTTTTTCAACTATTCTAACTATTTTTACAACCAGTCTTTCAGTTCTTGAAGCTAAAGTTTCAGATGTAGATGCTGATGAACTCACAAAATGTAAAGCACTGCACGAAAATCTTGTTACTGCTGAAGTTTACGCTCAACTACTGATCTTAAATGCCATTTATACTACCCAACGTACCGTGATATTAATGGCAATAAACCATCTAAAAGTTCTACAAGACCTACAAGATCCATCTATTTTTTATAGATTCAGATCCAAGTTATTAAGAATTCTCACCGCCAAAATACCTCCTGAACATAAAGAAGAAATGATCTTAAATGCTTTGGCTGATTCTGAAGAAGAAGTCAAACAGGAAACTCAGGCCAAATTTAGTAAATATCGACCCTATGAACCCACAAAAGATACTACCACAAAAGAAACTCCCTTATTATCTGACTTTACAAGAGATCAAGATCCGCGCCCGATTGAGGATTTGCAAGCTAACACGATCTATCGGTTTGAATTTTTAAGGCAGGGCTTTGATAATAAAGGACCTCAAAGAGTTATAATATCTCCGGCTGTTATAGAATTTTTTCAATCCAATTTAGCAACTGGACCTTTTCTTCCTCAAAGATGGCTCAGAACCTTTTTGATGGGATATGTTCCAAATATCAAAACTGCTAAAGGTTTAAAGAAAATTAGTGGTGTTTACGGCTGGCTTAAGGAACATGAATACTGGGAGGTTAAACTGCTAAAATCAATGTGGCGCATTTTAGTTTATAGAAATGATAGAGGTATTTGGATTCTTGAAAAGGCACTTCATAAAAAGGATTTACCATAATCTCCTATTTTCTTCATATAATTATTTATTTAAAAAAACAATTAAAGATATCTCCAATTAAATCCGTCTAAATTAGTATGTGGAAACAAAATTTTATTCCAACTACTCTATCTCTATTATTGATTGCAATTTTAATGGGTTGCGAATCTCCAGCACCAAATATTGTGGATATAGAATTGCCCAAACAAATCAAAGATCATCCTTCCTTACTGAAAGATGAGGAATCTTTAACAACTGCTGATAGCACTGAAAGCGCTGGAGATACTACTATTGATAACAATTTATCTGCAGAGATATACGTAGAAATCATTCGACCAACTTTTTCTTTGGTGACCTTAGAAGAACCCCCTCAATATACCTTATGTAAAGTGTCTACCATTGATCCAGCTACTGGTAAAAAGAAAAAGATTAAACAAACCGAAATTGTAAATAATATATGTCATTTAACCGGATTGCCAGAATTGATTTATCCCATTGTTACCTATTTTAATCCTGGTACTAACAAAGAAACCGATGTAATTACACCATTTACTAAATCAAATGAAGTAACCAAAGCCAAACCTCCCTCAGAGTTTAGGCAATTACAAACTAATATACTATTAAAATCGGTAGAGCATTTTATTAAAACATTTAAAATATATGGAATCGAATTACCAGCCGAAGTCATCACTAATGCAACTGATATCTTGACAGATCTTCGTCCTGAAATGTTAAATGATGATGATCTTGGTAATGATACCCTGATCGAATCCTTTGCAAAGGCACATGCGGAATCTAAAATAAATGAAGTAGAATTTCTGGTCAATAATAATAATTGGACCAGTAGTAGGTTTGAATTGTTAAAAGAGGTTGTAGGTGAACAAGCTCAAGCCGTTAGGGATGACTGGAGATTAAAAAAGGTAGGAACCATCCCCAATTCATATCAAACGGCCATTTTAAAACAAAAACTAACCAACATAAATAGAGAAATTTTGATCCAAAAAGCACATCTTACTAATGATACCGTTGAAAAACTAATAAAGGAAAAGCAAAGGAAAAAAGATGCGGTCTTTAGTTTTATCAATAGACGAAAAAGCTAAAATGGATAATTTAGATGACGAAATTATGACCAACGAAAAATATAGAAAATTTCTTCGTCCAGAATCAGAAATTGTATTTAGAGATCTTGATGGTAAATCAAAATCATTAGATCAAACTACAGATTTATCAGATGCAGATAACCAACAAGCAAGTACTCCCCAAGAAGATTTAGATAAAGAATTTAAAACTAAACCTCAAATAGTTGACAATATTTGCCAACCAGAAGAAATTAACCAATCCGTTACAGGCTCATCTGCAGATGGACAAAGTCCAATTAAAGCTACCTTGGTTTCACCAGTTTCTAAAGACGATAAAATTCAATTTACAGATAATTTACCGCATTTCACCTGGAGCCTGGTACCGGAAGCTATTAAATACAAACTAACCATCAAAAACTCAAAGGGTGAAATTGTAAGTACCAGAACGTTTGATATGGCAAACAAAAAATTGTTATCTAACGTCATAACGGAAAATCAAACTCTATGTGCCAATTGGATCGCTCCACTGACCATTGATAGAATTAGTAAAGGTAGTTGTACTACCGAAAAAATATCTTCACATTCTCATGACTCATTAAAAAATGGCGTCTGTTGGGTAATTTTAGACAAGAATCTACTGGATATGGATCTTAGATATCTACCCCAAGGAAAATATGAATGGCAAATTCTAAGTATTATTAACAAAGATAAAATTTCAACTAGTAATCCAGCAGAATTCACTGTTGGAATTAAACCCCTACCCTCAAAGCCTTTACTCTTAACTCCAACAGGTACAGTTTATTATAATCCAAACCCTGTATTTAAATGGACATCCCTTTATCATCCAGATCCAAAGAAAAATGTAACTCATTATTTCATCTGGGTACATGAAATAACATTTAAAAGAAAAAACCTTGGAGAACCTAATCAGAGAGAAGAAATCGTAGAAAATTTAGAAATAATTGCAAAAAGGATTTCTTCTGAAGAAGCTAATTGTTCTACTGCTGAAAAAATATGCTCTATTCAATTTGAAGAGTCTGTAAATTCATATTCTATTGGTAAAAAAGGAAAATGGTGGGTTAGTGGTGAAAACTCCTTTGGCCCAGGACCTAAAGCTACCGCTGAATTTAGCTCCCAATAATAAAACCAACCCAAAAATTTACAAATTATCTTATAATTACATTAATTTAAATAAAGCCAACCTTTCGCATTGCCGATTTTAACAATATGTTGTTTTTCAAGCATAATTCTACCTAATTAAAGAAATGTTAATAATAATCGCTCAAATAATTAAGAGGCAAAAAAATATAAAAATTTTGGATATTATTTCAAGGTCCAAAGATAGGGGACTGTTTCATCAAACTTTGTACAAGGTAAATTCCTTACATCCATAATTTGATTAGTTCCGTTGCCATTAGGAGGATCCATTTTTAGAATAAATTGGAATGGAATGCTTGGCATTGCCGGATGTGGAGCCTTATTATGATCTGGAGTCACGTCACCCCATTTACTATGAACACTTATATGGAGATGATGAAAATCACCAGAATTCGCTTCCCACATACTACCCACATTACCAGTTGCGCCTTCAATGCCTATCAAGTCACCAGCCTCGACAAAATCACCTGTTTTGACAAATAACCTTTTTAAGTGTGCATAGTAGACCATAATTCCATTATCAGTAAAAATTTTTACTTGGTTTCCAAATCCGCCAAGGCATAGAGGTTGACCTTGTTGACAATCATCATGAGCAACAATAAATCCATTTACTCCAGCATACACTTTGCTTCTTTCATCTATCTTATCAGTATATAAATCAACTGCAAATTTAGTATTTAACCAAGCATGAGATGATGTGGGACTAGAATCGATACTTTTCCAGCATAATACAGGTGAGACAAATGGAAATTTAATAGTTGGTATTTCACCACTAAACCTAGGCAAGCATCGGGCAACATCTTTATTACTTGTGTAAACACAATAGGAATCTTCAGAACAGGTATCTTGACCATATTTACAGGTCGGGTATTTATCAAAAGGATTATTATTTGCTTGAGCATTTAAATTAATTTGATAGGTAATAGCCAGTATAAATATATAATATATTCTAATCTTCATATAGTAATCTCCAAATTTGGTTCATTATTTTCAATGTCTACTTTCTAATAAATTTGGCCAATCTATACAACATTAAAATCCACGGGTAGCGTATAAGTTTGAGCCAATTTTTCATAATGAATTTACCCTGTCAGTACCATCCAAAAGATGATCCAAGATCAAGTACCTATGCCTGTGTGAAAAAAAGGTAAAACTGAAAATAGAAGACAGATAACTAACGACTTTTTTGTTGTTTTCATTATCAATTTGACAATATAATAACAACTTTGATCATAAATTGTCTATTTAGACTTATAATAAAATTAAGAGCTGGTTATAAAACTAACCAGAAAATTATGATCAACACTATGATCAAAACAAGGTAATTATGGTATTTATGAGATTTAAAGTTTTTATAAGATTAATAACGAAAACAATAAACAAACAAACTAAAAACAAAGGAGAAAAAAATGCCAAAAATTAATTATTACACTGATATCAATGACATAGAAAAAGAAGCCAAAAAAGATTATATAGACCGTCATTCCCCTTTTATTCATTGTGCCGATTCAGCCCAACCAGGAGAACCATTTGAAGTAACGGTTCAGGTGGGTAACGAATATCCACACCCTGACGATACCGATCATTATATTTCAAATGTTGTTCTTTATAATCGTGAAACCAAATTAGCTGAATCCACCTTTTTTGCCGGTTCACTGGGAGGACAGGGACAAAAGGGAAAAACTTCTGTGACCTTTCGCATAATACTCGATAAAAAAGCCAAATTGGTCGCTCATGCTTACTGTACCAAACATGGTATTTGGGAAGGAACACCAAAAGAAGTAAATGTCCAATAAAAGCTAAAGTATAGATTAAGTAAAGGAAGTAAATAGTTATGTCAATTTTACAAATAAACAATGAAAGTATAAAAGTATCAACTGACACTCCATTAAATGAAGCCGCAGAGCAACTAGGAGTCCCTTTTGGCTGTGAATCTGGGATATGTCAGGTATGTCAAGTAGAGGTATTAGAAGGTAAGGAACTCTTAAACGAGTTGACTGAGGAGGAGTCCGATCTTGCTTTAGAAGATAATCAAAGATTGTGCTGCCAAATGAAGATTAAGAAGGAAGGAACAGTACTAATTGAAATTAAGTAATTATTATCGAATAGGTAGTTATATTGAAAATGAATAGTTATTTATAGTAACATTACGTATTATAATATATGGTCATATTGTAATATTGTAGTCATACTTAATATGATCATTATAAATAACTATGAAATAACCACATATAACTACATTTAGGAAAACCATGGGTAAGATAGAATTAAATGCTATTGTTATGCAACGAGTTGAAATCACACCAGAATTGATAATTTTACGAATTGTACCGGACGGTTGGAATCTTGCCGACTTTGAACCGGGCCAATTTACTGTATTAGGATTACCTTCATCTGCTAAAAGGTGTTTATTATCAGAACCCGAAGGAATATCATATCCTGAGGAAAAGCTAATTCGAAGAGCATATTCAATAGCATCTTCTTCCCTTTCCTATGAATATCTTGAGTTTTATATTAGTATTGTCCGATCTGGGGCTCTCACCCCAAGACTTTTCAATCTACAAAGAGGTGACCGTTTATGGATGTCGCCCAAATTTTCAGGTATGTTAACTCTGGACGAACTACCTCCCAAAGCTGATGTTATATTAATAGCAACAGGTACAGGACTAGCTCCCTATATGAGTATGGTTCGTAGTAAATTGATGTCCAATGAAATCAATAAGATGGCCGTATTGCACGGCGCACGAAATTCATGGGATCTAGGTTACCGCTCTGAATTGATCACCTTACAAAATTTGGTTGATCGTTTTCTATATGTACCTATTATTAGTGAACCCGAAAACGAGATAACTCCTTGGGGAGGAGAAATTGGTATGCTACATGATTTGTGGTATAAAAATCTCGTCGGTAAAGCATGGAATAAAGATATCAACCCATCTGATACTCATATCTACTTATGTGGTAATCCTCTTATGATTGATGCAATGAGCGATCTACTAACAAAAGAAGGATTCTCTATTCACACCAAACGATCTCCTGGGCAGATACACATCGAAAAATTTTAATTAAAAGGCTAAAATATAGTATAATTTTATTTAATATCTATTATTTTGTTTATTTTAATGCAATTTATATCATATATGTTATTGGGTTTATTTTAAATGTAATATAGGGACATTAAAATATGAGCCGAGCTAAGCAAGTCTTTTGGAAAATGCAAGTTAATCATTTACCTCTCCAAGAACCTCTTTGGGCTAAAAATAGCTTGTCAGTAGCTGACTGCATAAAAAAAATGCAAACCCATAATGTGGGGTGTGTTTTGGTAGGATTGGTAGAAGATGAAAACCATACTCTAAAAGGTATTCTTACCGAACATGATATTATTACCAGATTTCTACAAAAAAAAATCGATAAAAAAACTCCGATTGGCGACATAATGACTGGATCGATAGATACTCTTACTGACAGCGACACCGTGTCATCAGCCATAGATAAAATGGTTGAGGGACATCTCAGTTATTTACCGGTATGTCACCAGAATAAGGTATTGGGTATTTTATCGGATAAAATAATAACTGATTTCATTGCTGAACATCTACCAGTAGAAGTTTTAAATCTTCCACCGGACAGATCGATTGTTTCAGAGGATATAGATGGAGGATAAAAACAGATGACTCAGATGAATCAAATGACCCAGAAGAGTAATATCAATTTAGATGAGGTTGTACTTCGCTTTTCCGGTGACTCTGGTGACGGGATGCAAACGGTGGGAGAACAATTTACCGACAGCAGCGCCATTGCCGGCGACGATATTTGTACCTTTCCTGACTTTCCAGCAGAAATTAGGGCTCCTCAAGGCACTTTACCGGGAGTATCCGGATTTCAGATCCATTTCGGCAAACGTAATATATTAACTCCAGGGGACCAACCCGACGGTTTAGTGGCAATGAATCCGGCCGCTCTAAAAGTAAATCTGTCTGATCTTAAAGAGAAAGGTCTTTTGATCCTCAATACCGACAGTTTTACCGATGATAATCTCAGAAAAGCCGGTTATTCCTTAAATCCACTGGACGATAAGGAGCTTAACCAAAAATACCAAGTATTAAAATTGAACATTACTACTTTAACTCAAGAAGCGTTAAAAGATGCTCCTCTTAGACATTCAGATAAAGTAAGAAGTAAGAATTTCTTTGCTTTAGGATTTTGCTTCTGGCTCTATGAAAGACCAATTGAGCCAACTATTAAATGGATCAAACACAAGTGGAGCCACTTACCCCACATTGTTGATGCCAACATTGCAGTATTAAAAGCTGGCTACTATTTTGGTGATACTTCCCTTATAATTCCCAATCGTTACAAAGTAGATAGAGTTCAGGCCGAGTCGGGATTGTATCGCAAGATTACTGGCAATGATGCCTTTGTTTTGGGATTAGTAGCAGCCGCTGATCGCAGTGATTTTGATGTGGTTTATGGAAGTTATCCCATAACTCCCGCTTCCTCAATTTTAGAGGGCCTTTCACGTTACAAAAATTTCCCCATCAAAACCCTACAAGTAGAGGATGAAATTGCGGCTATTGGAGTTACCATTGGAGCAAGTTTTGCTGGACAATTGGGAGTTACCGGCACCAGCGGTCCTGGAGTTTGTTTAAAATCTGAGGCCATGGGATTAGCGGTCATAACTGAATTACCTTTAATAATTATAAATGTTCAGCGCGGTGGACCTAGTACTGGTTTACCAACAAAAACAGAGCAGGGAGATCTTTTACAGGCGGTATATAGCAGGCATGGGGAAAGTCCAATGCCCGTTTTAGCGGCAAAATCACCATCAGATTGTTTCGACACGGTAATTGAGTCTATTCGAATAGCTATTGATTATTCAACCCCAGTAATGGTTTTAAGTGATAGCTATATTGCCAATGGAGCAGAACCTTGGAAAATTCCCTCGGTCGATGATATTCCTCAATTTAAATTTAAACTTATGAAAGGATTAAATGAACCAACCGCATCACGGTCAAAAGAAGATTCAGAAGATAAAAAGGATTCAGACAAAAAAGACGGTTCAGAGGATTCCTCATCAAGAGAAGAATTCAAACCATACCAAAGAGATCCTCAAACTCTAGGAAGAACCATGGCTATACCAGGAACTCGAGGTTTTGAACATCGAATAGGTGGTTTGGAGAAAAATGAACGAGGTGATGTTAGTTATGATCCAGAAAATCATGAATTAATGGTTAAATTACGCGATCAAAAAATTTGCAAAGTTGCTGAATCTTATCCGCCTATTGAAATACTGGGCTCCAAAAAGGGCGACGTATTAGTTATAGGTTGGGGAAGTACTTATGGAGCAATAACTTCCGCTGTTAACAAACTACAGGAACAACAATTTTCAGTAAGTAGCGTTCATCTACGATACATTAATCCACTTCCCCTGGAGTTAGGATCTATAATTAAGTCATTTAAAAAGGTTGTCGTTCCAGAGCTTAATTTAGGGCAATTAAGCAAGATAATTCAAGCCAAATATCTATTGAACGTTATTCCCATCAACAAAATACAAGCAAAACCTTTTAGCGTTTCAGAAATTTATGATCAACTAAAAGAAGTTCTTTTGAAAGGAGAACAAAGTGGCACTCATTGACACCCTAAAGGAAATCAAATTAACCCGAAAGGATTTCATTTCTCCTTATAACATCCGTTGGTGTCCTGGATGTGGAGATTATGCTATATTGAATTCCCTGCAAAAGGTTTTTGCTGATTTAGGTATTCCCAAAGAAAACTTTGTTGTAGTCAGCGGTATTGGTTGTTCCAGTAGATTTCCTTATTACATGGACACTTATGGATTTCATACCATTCATGGTAGGGCTCCTACAGTTGCCACTGGAGTAAAAGTAAGCAATCCAGACCTGTCTGTTTGGGTCGTAACCGGTGATGGTGACGGATTGAGCATAGGTGGCAATCACCTTCTGCATATGATTAGAAGAAACTTGGATGTTAATATTCTACTGTTTAATAATAGAATATATGGATTAACCAAAGGGCAGTACAGTCCCACCTCTGAACTTGGAAAGAAAACCAAGTCTAGTCCTCAAGGCTCTATTGATCAACCAATTAATCCACTTTGTTTCGCTTTAACAGCCGAATCAACCTTTGTAGCTCGTACTATGGATACCAATCCTAAACATATGATAGAAACTTTTAGAGCAGCTGCTAAACATAAAGGAACTTCCTTTGTTGAGATTTTACAAAACTGTGTCATATTTAATAATCAGTCCTGGGGAGAAATTTCCGGAAGAGAGGTAAGAGAAGATCAACTGTTAATGTTGGAACATGATAAACCTTTAATTTTTGGAAAGGAAAAGAATAAGGGCATAATTATCAAAGGTCTAAAACCGGAAATAGTAACAATTGGAGAAAATGGAATTACAATTGATGATATTTTAATTCACAATGCCCATGATCCTGATCCTACCTATGCTTATTTATTGACTCAAATGAAGTATCCCCAGTTCCCAACTCCTATGGGCGAATTTAGAGGCGTTCCAGGACAACCTACTTATGATGATTTATTAGTCGATCAAATGAAAAGCGCTGTCAAAGAATATGGGGAAGGAAGTTTAGAAACGATCCTTAAAGGTATCGGATATTGGGAAGTAAAAGCACCTAAAGAAGCACCTTCCACTGCTCCTGATCGTAGATTAAAAACTTCTGACATTGTTAAGGATGAGTTAAAAATAATGTCAGAACAGAGTAAAAGAAAGAAGATGGCCAAGCAAGATCCTCTACAAGCAGCTCTGCGAACTCAATTAAGAGACTTAGGCGATCTATACATTGATCATAAACCTTTATCCGTTGATAAAAGTACCTCTATTAAAGACATTCTGTTACCAATGGAACGAGATTCAAAGGTTTTTGTACTGGTCAAAGAAAATAACCAATTAGTTGGAACACTATCTACCCGAGAATTATTGCATAAGGTAGGTACTAAAAAGAATATTGATCGAATTTTAGTTGGCGATGTTATGTCTACAGTAATTGATACAGTTGAGCCTTGGAATACTATCGGTGATACCATTAATAAGCTGTCTCTAGCTGGAATACGTTATATACCTTTGAAAAGTGAATCAGATATTTGCTGTGTAATTTCTTTGAAGAACCTATTAAGTTTTATTTACGATCAGACGCATTAATAACTCATTAATTATAATAAGTCGGTAATACAATGCACCACCGACTGTTCTTGCATTCTACTTAATTCATTTAATTAAGGTTTGTTAATTGTTTTGAGATGGAAGTGATTCTATTATTTTCTCCCACGATTTACCATTACGCTTTTTACACTTCAATTTATCTTTTACCCTGTTATTACACCTGTTATTACACCTTTTACAGAAATTTCTGCCATTCCCATTATTAACGTTTAGGGAATTATGACATAAGGGATAAAAATTCTAGATATTATTTGTAAAATGCATATAATAGTAATTACAATATTGTAATTTAATCTTATAAAAGGATGTTTTTATGAACATTTTTGAATTTGATGACTATAAAACAATTATTAAATTACTAATCAAAGAAATGCCCAAAAAAGGTTATGGGGAAGTTCGAAAAATTGCCCAACATTTAAGAATTCATTCTACTTTACTGAGCCAAATATTAAACGGTGATCGGCATTTAACTATGGATCAAGCTTATTCATTAAGTGCCTATTTTGGCTTAGATACCATAGAAACAAAATATTTTTTAATTTTAATTCAAAAAGCCCGAGCATACACTAGTGATCCGACATCACACTAACTGGCGGCTTAAAGCTATCTCAAAAATGGAAAACATTACTAAAGAAGAATTTGTCTTTACGGCACCCCTGACTATTTCAGCTAAAGATCGTCAAATAATTCATAATATGTTATCTGACTTTACTAAAAAAGTGTCGAAGATAGTTGCCAAGTCCCCTCCCGAAAAATTATGTTGTTTAAACATTGACTGGATAGATATCGCTTGATTTTTTAATCATTTAATTTTTTAATTAATTAATTTTATACAAATTAATTTTATACAAAAGGTTTAAATATATGAATACATTTCAACCAAACTTAGGATCAATACTAGCTAATTATATAATTATCAGCCTATGGGTATTTTCACTCCCCATAAATGTAAATGCTCAACTACCTACTCATTCCCATTTTGAACTGCAAATTAGAAGCAACATAAAGGATGGTTTCGGTTTACCGCCACTTAGCACCTTTTACAATAGTACTGCTGTTTTGAACGATCGTAGGCAAGTTGCTATTGATCTCAATGCTATCAATGGTGAAACAGTGGGTGGTATTTGGATGGGACAGCACGCAAAAGGTGAAATTATTTACCAAACCAAGCCCGAGTTATTTATCAGTGACCTATCTTTAAATCAAAAAGGAATGCTTCTTTTTGATCAAGCCAGTAGAGATTTTTATTCCACTGGTCTTTATCTCTTTGATTACCACACCAAAAAAGTTGATTTAGTGGTAGACCCCTCCGACTCATTTAATGCCCGTTTCTTTCAAGGTATCCAAATTGGAGATTCTAATATTATCAGTTTTCGAGTAGAAAATTATCAACGACAAAAAGCCTATATCAGAGGTTATATTGAAACTCAATTAAACTCATTAGCTGTAGATAATGGACACACAGCTTCCAGCCCTTATTCATACTTATTTGCTCCTAAAATGAATGATAAGGGAGATTTAGTAGCCAAAGTACGATATGGTAAAGCAAATTCACTGGATGATTCCAATCCAGACGCTATCATTGTTTGGTGGAAAAATAAAACTCAGCAAATTATTATGCAAGATAATGAT
Source organism: uncultured bacterium (assembly GCA_964544765.1). Taxonomy (GTDB): domain Bacteria; phylum Bdellovibrionota_B; class Oligoflexia; order CAYFLR01; family CAYFLR01; genus CAZJDM01. Next base: position 4,967 of record CAZJDM010000096.1, on the reverse strand, counting down.
ATGGATAAGAATTCCCCCATTGCCAAATTTGATAACTCTCCATCTATTGCCGACAATGGTTTTATAGCTTTTACGGTAACCATGATCGATCAGAATCGGGCTATTTACTTATATAATGGTATACAAACATCAATCATCGCCAGTACCAACGACTCACAAATAACCACAATTGATTTTTTTCCTCCTGTGGTTAATAAGCAAGGCTGGGTTGCATTTCGAGGTCGAGACGAAAATAGTCTACAAACGATCTTCATATCTGATGGTAATATAATCAAAAAAATAATTAGTGAACATGATTTAATTGAAACTGACTTAGGTCAAGCTCGTATTGACCAAGAGTCAGATCATGTACCGGTATTTAGCGGAGGAATTGATCTAAATAACCATGGAGATCTATCTTTTCAATGCGGATTGACTCCTCCCGATAACAATCAAATTGAATGGGGCAGCGGACTTTTTGTGGTTGTTGCACAACCTGAATAATCACTAGATTGATTCGCGCCAATTAATTATTATTATTATTAATAAACGTAAAGGTACCACCATGAAAAAACTAACCACAAAATTGTCAATTGCATTACTGATAGGTTTAGCAATTCTACTGTTCTTTCACTTTCAATTGGATCAATATCTAACCCTCGCCTTCCTAAAAAGTAAATATAATCATTTATTACAATACTATACTGCTAATCCCCTAACCTCCATAACATACTACATGGCAATTTACATTATCACTACGGCACTTTCTCTACCAGGTGCCACCATTTTAACTCTGGCTGGTGGTGCAATCCTGGGACTATGGAAAGGAGTAATAGTTATATCATTCGCCAGCACTATAGGAGCTACTCTAGCCTTCATAGCTTCTCGCTATCTGTTTCGGGATTTTGTACAAACCAAATTTGAACACAAATTAAAAACTATCAACGAAGGTATAAAAAAGGAAGGTGCTTTTTACCTATTCACCTTAAGACTGATCCCTATCTTTCCCTTTTTTCTGATTAACTTGCTTTTAGGACTCACTCCTATGGGAATTGTGACGTTTTTTCTTGTCAGTCAAGTGGGCATGTTTGCCGGTACCGTGGTTTATGTAAATGCTGGTACCCAATTAGCTAAAATTACCTCTTTGCAGGGTCTACTCTCCATGGAACTAATATTGGCCTTTTCATTAATCGGTATTTTTCCCTTACTAGCCAAGAGATTGATAGAATTTTTAAAAACCCGAAGGATCTATGCCAAATATCCCAAACCTTCTAGTTTCGATTATAACATTATCGTAATTGGAGCTGGATCGGGCGGACTAGTATCAGCCTATATTGCTTCCGCGGTAAAATCCAAAGTAGCGCTGATTGAAAAGCATCAAATGGGGGGAGACTGTTTAAATACTGGTTGTGTGCCCAGCAAGGCACTTATTAGATCCTCTAAAATAGTCAATTACATTAAACGAGCAACTGATTTTGGTTTTAATAGCGCTTCGGTAGATTTTGATTTTGACAAAGTAATGGAGCGGGTTCAGAATATAATTCAAAAAGTAGCTCCTCATGATTCGATCGAGCGTTATACTAAACTAGGGGTTGATTGTTTTACTGGTCACGCCAAAATCCTATCGCCCTTTCGGGTACAGATTAACAACCAGATATTAACAACTAGGAACATCGTAATTGCTACCGGCGCAACTCCTTTTGTTCCAACTTTACCTGGTATTGATGAAATAAAATATCTAACCTCCGACACTATTTGGCAAATTAGGAAACTTCCATCCAGATTACTGGTTTTAGGAGGTGGACCCATTGGTTGTGAACTGGCACAGTGCTTTACTAGACTTGGATCAGAAGTCACTATAGTACAGCGGGGACAACGTATTTTAAATAAGGAGGATGAAGAAACCAGTCAAGTGGTTATGGAGCAATTTCGCAAGGAAGGCATTAAACTTCTATACGATCATCAAGCAATTGCCTTTGAAAAGGATGGAGATAGTTATTCCTTGATATGTGAAAGTAAAAAGGGTGAGCAAAAAATCCACGTTCCTTTTGATCAAGTCTTAGTTGCCTTGGGCCGTAAAGCTACTGTAACTGGATTTGGATTAGAAGATTTACAAGTACCTCTTACTAACCGAGGAACTATTACCGCAGATGAATTTTTACGCACTAACTATCCCAATATTTATGTAGTGGGTGATGTAGTTGGTCCATATCAATTTACTCACACTGCTGCTCATCAAGCATGGTATGCATCAATAAACGCTCTATTTAGTCCTTTTAAATCATTTAAAGCTGATTATCGTGTTATCCCTCGCTGCACTTTCACAGATCCTGAAGTAGCTCATGTGGGTCTTAATGAACAAGAAGCCAAAGAGCAAAACATACCATATGAAGTAACAACCTACGGTATTGATGATTTAGATAGGGCCATGGCCGATAGTGAAGATCATGGATTTATCAAAGTACTCACTGTACCAGGCAAAGATAAGATCCTTGGGGCAACCATTGTTGGTACACATGCGGGAGATATTATCATTGAGTACATTGCAGCCATGAAACATGGCTTTGGTATGAACAAGATCCTGGAAACCATTCACATTTATCCCACTTTAGTAGAGTCTAACAAATTTGCCGCCGGCAATTGGAAAAAGAACCATGCTCCTAAGAAAGCTCTAGAATATTTAGCTAGGTTTCACGCTTGGCGACGAAAGGAAAAAAGATGAAAAATTCAAAAAATTCAATCGTTAATAAATCTTTTCTAATCATTTTGACAATTTTACTCATCCCTCTTCTTTTTCCGGCTTCTCCTTCCATCAAGGCTGACTCTATTACTAACAAATCTAAGCGAGGAACTTGGGAAGATTACGGCAAGCTGTTAGCGAGTAGTGTAATAGTACTAAAGTTAGAGGGACTTGATGGTCCTTTTTCTCATAGTTATATTGATTACCAAAAGTTAAAAACCGATAATACCTTACAAAAACTTTTACAAAGCCAACAGCAAAAACTAAACAAAACTCAACCGCCGTCAAAACACGACCAGGTATTATCGTTCTGGATCAACGCGTATAACTTCTTTACTTTAGTTGAAGTTGTGGAACACATGCCAGATATTACTTCTTTAAAAGACATTGGTTGGAAAAACAAAAAATTTAAAGTAGCGGGTAAAAAATATTCATTGGATCATATTGAACATCAAATCTTACGTCCTCTCAAGGAACCCCGCATTCATTTTGCTATTAATTGCGCCTCGGTCTCTTGTCCAAGTCTAAAGCCTATCCCCTTTCAATCTAACAAAATTGATAGCCAGTTGAATGAAGTAATAACAAACTCCTTCAAAAACCCACTTCATCTACGTATTGGTAAAGGTTTTTGGGATACCGGCCCTAATAAGATTTTAACTACCAAACTATTTCGTTGGTTCAAACAAGACTTCATTTTAAAAGGTAAAGAACCTTTAAGGTTTATTTTAAAATACGCACCTAAGCGATATAAAAAATATAGTGAATACTCCACTTCCATTTCTTACAATTGGAAATTGAATAATAAAGAAAACGTTATCAAACATTTTCAAAGGTTGCAAAAAACCTCCCCTGATCTAAAAATAAAATTATTTTGATAAAAAAAATCTTATGATTATCTTGTTAAAAAAAATTGATTGTGTACAATTTATATATGGATTAAATTTCCCCTTTCTAAAATTTCAAAGTAGGAGTTAATTATGTTTAGATCAGTTGGAATCATGTATCTTTTGTGTTTGTTTTTTATTTTTACTATATTTGGTGAGGAGTCTTATTCAAAATCAAAAAAACAGGGTAAATCAATTAAGTGTTCAATGTTTAAAGAGTTAATTAATGGTAAGTGTGTTAAAAAATGTGGCGTTAATACAGTCCGTAATGCCCAAGGAAAATGTGTAAAAAAATCTAAGAAGAAAAAGCAAGTTACAAATGAAAAGACAAGGTCAGGTAAGCAAGTACCAGGTAAAAAGGAAAAATCAAAAAGTGTTGAAGAACGAAAAAGAGTGATGCGTTGCTATCAAGGAAAAGAAGTCAAAACGGGTGGTAAAAAAGTTTATGCGACTGAATGTCCTAAAGTCAACGTTAATAAGGAAGGCCCAAAAGGTTACTGTCGTATGGGTATAGAATACTATTGTTCAAAACTTAAAAAGGATGGTTCCAACACTTGTCAAAAATGGAAAGATAGAAAGTGTTTAAGCAAAGTGTGTATTGATCCAATACAAGGGAAAAAAGGCTATTATCATAAATGTGCTGAGGATGAACCTAATAAAGCTAAATATAACAAATGTAAAATGGAGGGTAATAGAGGATACTTCTATAATTGTAAGATTGCAATTAAAGGTGGTACAGATTGCATGAATTATAAGAAAAGCCCTTGTGGGGGATCTTCCAATAAGGGGTGTTGTAAAGATAACAAATCATGCCTGGTTAAGACTCACCCCAAATGTGGAGGAAAACCCAATTGTTGTATAAAGGGAGTTAGATACTGGATGGAATGCAAAAAAGAAAGAAGTAGCGTTTGCGAGTGCCGTAAATGTTATCAGGGTTCATGTGTGTCTCCAATAGTGAGTGATATAGATCTTGAAAAATTAGAGGGTTCAGAGGGTAAAGAAGGTCACGAAATAAAGTGTCCCTAGATGTAGTGTAATTACAAATAAAGGGTGGTGGGTGTAAATTGTTGATTTTATAAATTGATTAGGAGAAAATACCTCCAATAATTATTTTTTAAAAATAAATTAAGTTGGAGGCGCTAATGGTTTTGATCCCACTATTATGTCCCCGATGTAAGTCAGATGATGTAGTTAAAAATGGTAGTTCAAAAAATGAAAAGCAAAGGTATTTATGCCAAAACAATGCTTGTAATATTAAAACCTTCATTACTGATTATGAATACAGGGGATGTATTGCTGATATCAAAGATAGATGTAATATTGATATACCTTTCGTAACGAGAAGGGCGCCCTCTTGGTTGACG
>CAZJDM010000095.1:0-17372 GCA_964544765.1 uncultured bacterium | reverse complement strand
TTTCTTTTTCATGGCTCCTAATGAGCGTTGTCGGGGGATTACCGTTCTTTTTTGCTGATGTCTTTCCTGAGATGTCTTTTATTTCTTTTATTGACGGCTTTTTTGAATCTACTAGTGGATTTACTACAACCGGAGCAACTATTTTTGCTGATGTTGAGTCATTACCGAGATCTATCTTATTATGGCGATCAATTACTCATTGGCTGGGTGGAATGGGTATAATTGTGTTATCTATTTTGATTCTTCCACTTTTAGGTATCAGTGGTTTTCAGCTATTTAGAGCTGAAGTTCCCGGTATTAAAACAGATATTGCCAAATTACATCCACGAATAAAGGATACAGCAAAAGCATTATGGGGTGTTTATGTATTAATAACATTTGTAGAGATAATATTGCTAATGTTGGGCGGTATGTCCGGGTTTGATGCAGTTAATCATGCTTTTGCCACTATGGCAACTGGAGGGTTCTCAACCAAAAATGGCAGTATAGGTTCGTATGGAAGCTCTTATATTGAAATCGTAGTTACGATTTTTATGTTTATTGCCGGAGCTAATTTTGCTCTTCATTATCACGCGATCAGAGGGAGTTTTAAAGGTTATCTTCGTGATGTTGAGTTTAAATGGTACATAGTTATTGCTATAGTTGCTATTACTGGAATTGCCATTGTATTGGGCCAAGATGGAGAGTCATGGACAGATGCCATTAGGTTGTCAGCTTTTCAAGTAGCTACTATTTTGACTACTACGGGGTTTTCTTCTGCTGACTTTGAATTATGGCCCAGATTGGCATTGTTATTTTTACTCACTCTGATGTTTATAGGAGGTTGTGCTGGTTCGACTGGGGGAGGAATCAAGGTTGTAAGAATACTTTTGTTTTTCAAATTTGCTTTTCATGAACTTTTTCGTCTGATTCATCCTAATGCTGTAAATCAAGTAAAAGTTGGTAAGCATTCTATTGAAGATAAAATTGTTATGCATCTTTGGGGATTTTTATTTCTGGTAATACTCACAATGTCTGTTAGTATGGCTATTCTTTTTGCTTCAGGAGTTGATTTAGAATCTTCGATTATGGCTGTTATTGCGTGTTTGGGAAATATTGGTCCCGGACTTGCCTCAGTGGGACCTTCCGATAATTATGCTCATTTTTCACCTCTGGTAAAGACGGTACTGACTTTTTGTATGATTGCGGGTAGGCTGGAACTATATACTGTCTTTATTCTGCTTATTCCTCAGTTGTGGCGGAATTAGTTTGAGTTTCTTTACTTACCAACTCTTAGGCGGAGTGTTATCTTTCCAGGTATATTCAGTAGAAATGGAACCTAAACTATATTGCTATATATTTATATCATTTAATCAATTATTGCTATAAATATATATCAATATAAATGTATTATTGAATTGTTAGTAATAGTAATTTATAATGATAATTATATATAGCAATTTACAAAATATTGGTATGTATAATCATCATAATACGAAAGAAAAATGATAATGAGCAAAAGAAATATATCTTTAAATACTGAAAGAGCGTTATTAGAATGTGCAGAAAATATTAAAATCGCTCGAAAAAGAAGAAAAATCACCGCTACTGCGTTAGCCGATAAATTAGGAATCAATAGGGCAACCATTAAAAGGTTGGAGAATGGAGATCCGGGAGTTGGATTAGGGTTATTTTTTGAAATTCTAAATCATTTTGATATGCTAAACGGTTTACTTGTAGCACTTAGTGAGTTTAACGATATTGTCGCTATAGAACAAGAAGTGAAAAATATAAAGAGAACTTCTCATAAAAAAGCGAAAATTGATCCCAAAATCAATCTTGATTTCTAGTTATGGACATCATAAAGATTAGTAACTTTTTCTGCTTTGAAAACAAAGCCTATCGAGGCGAGGTATTTAATTGAAAGAATTATATGTTTATATCTATCTGAAAAACGACGGATGGATTCCATGTGGTATTGTGTCACATGAATCAATGGGAAGAAATAGTAGTAGTGCTTTTCGTTATGGTAAAGAGTATCTTAAAAGATTAGATAGTATATGTATTGATCCTTATCAACTAAAATTAATAGATGTATCACAATATACACATGAAGGATTTTCAATCTTTAATGGCTTGAGAGATGCTGGCCCTGATGCGTGGGGTAGATATTTATTTGATAAAAAATTTCCTGGAACGGTTAAAGATGAGCTAATTTATTTAGCGGGAACTAATCCCGATAGAGTAGGAGCTTTGGCTTTTGGTCCAGATCCCTTCGGTGGTCCAAAGATTTGGACACCGGATAAGTGGAAAAATTATAAAATGAGATATATTGATTTGTCTATGAATGCACAGGGAATAGAAGATGTTCTCGCTGGTATAGAATCGGAAGCTTATAAACAATTAATTGATAACGCTTCAGGTTCCGGAGGCGCAAGGCCCAAAGCGAATGTTATTTGGAATGGTAGCTTACATTTAGCTAAATTTTCTACTTCAAAGGATACTTTTAATATTCCTGCCGCGGAATATGCGACAATGAACCTAGCCAAAAAATGTGGACTTAACGTACCTATTATTCAGTTATCACGTGCCCTCAATCGGGATGTTTATTTGATTGAGCGTTTTGATAGGGATCAAAAGGGGAATCCAATACACTTCGTTTCAGCGTTAACAATGACCAATATTGCTGATAATCAATATGATGCCTTTGAATATAGAGCTCTTGTTGATGCGGTGGTAAAATATTCTTCAGCTTTTAAAGATGATTTGTTGGAACTTTATAAAAGAATGGTTTTTAATATAATGGTAAATAATAATGATGACCATTTACGTAATTTTGGGTTTTTATACGATCAAGATAATAAATGGCGCTTATCTCCGCTTTATGATGTAGTACCTGCTCTTAACAGTACAGGTTCATATTCTCTCTCCTTAGGAATAGGAAGTTATGGTAAAGAAGCTAGTTTAAAAAATGCATTGTCTGCAGCAAGATTTTTTCGCTTAACCGAGAATAACGCAAAAGAATTAATTGATGAAATGCAAGAAGTTGTAATAAGCACATGGCAGAATGAATTTAGAACGACGGGAGCAAAAGAGGAAACGATAAAGTTATTTGAAAATAGCTTTGTATTGAAAAATGGTTATTAAAGATTGAATTTTTCAATGACTCTAGCTGTTGAGACATTTTGTACATGATGTGAAGGTGCAATAATAGTGGTACGGCAATTATTTTTATAAAGTTTGATATCTGAGTAATGAATTCCAACAACAGTTCCATCGGATAATAATAAGGGGCTTCCACTGTTACCAACAAAAACATCTAGGGCTTGATTTTTTCCAAAACGGTTAGAGCTGATTAAATTTCTATGAGCAGTTACTTTGCTTAATATTCCGGTACTTAAGGTAAAGGAACCCGTTTGGGAATTGGTTACTGGGTATTTATATGTTTGATTGGAGTGACGTAAGATTCTATAAGTATATTTGTCTATAGGCTTACCTATTGTGAATACTCGAACGGGTATAGAGGGTAGATGTCTTTTTATTTTAAGAGGTTTGGCTTCAGAAATATATTGATCTACCTTTATCAGGGCAGCGTCAAATGAATTATCAGAGACAGAGGAACAAGAACGGGATTTTGAGGTAGATTTAGTCCTTTTTCCATAATGTCCAACTTTTATAATAGTAAAAGAATAATAACGGATCAATGGTTGAGGCATTCCAAATTGAAAATTTTCCATTTCATCGGTTTTGATCCAAACTGACATTACGCTGGACGGACAATCTTGGGGTAAGGACCGTCTGGGATTATAACAGTTTTGAATATTATGTAAGGTGGTTAACATGTATCCATCATTTGTTATTAGAAAAGCATGTCCAGCATTTTTAAGGTTTTTTCTTTTGTTCCAGATAGTATAAATGCCTTTTTTAATTTCGTCAGGATCAAACTTGAGCTTAAAGTATCGTTTCCAACGAGTGAATTGGTAATTGTCGGGATTAATAAACCCCATTTCCTTGATTTGAGTCTTGATGCTGCCATATTTACAGCTAGAGATTAAGATAAAGGTAACTGTGGTTAAAAGGGTAGAAATGATAATAATAAGGAACAATTTTATAGGTTTTCTAGTCATTTGGATATGCCTTTTTGCATACGTCAATTTCTAAGTTATTAATATGTAGCATATTATTGCTTAGATTTGAAGGTATATATAAAATTATTTCAATCAATCTCAAAATATTTACAAAATTCATCTTCTAATAAATTTCCCCGTTGAGTTTGGACCTTTTCTGGAAGAGGAAAACCCATACTACAGTCGTTTTTAGGGAGATCATAATAAGAACAGTCAGTGCATTTATATACAAAAGAATATTTTTTCACTTCTTTAGCGAATAATTCTTGTCTCTTCTTATAATCAGAATCAAAGATATTATTATGAGATGCAGATGTTCTTTGAATTCTACTGATTTGTTCTTCACTATTTAAAGTTTTTTTTCTCGATTCCATATTTTTTCATCTTGTTTAAAATGGTTCTTCTGGTTAAGCCGGAATGTTCGGCAATATCATTTATTCTACCCCGGTAACGGGTAAATATTTCAAGAAAGTAATTACGTTCTGTCTCAGATAGTATATCTTCTAGTTCTTGAAAGGTTTGTGAGTGTAAGTCAGTTGATTCAAGAGTTTGTTGGTGTAAAAGCTCGGAATCAGTTGTTGGTTTGACAGGCAATTCATCAATATTTGTTTGGTAGAGATCTTCAATTTGATCTCCATCGGATAATATAACCGCTTTTTCCAAAACTCCTTCAAGCTCTCTCACATTACCGGGCCAGTTATATGTCATTAGACTTTGTTGAACCTTTGGAGATATGGATTTGATGGTTTTATTCAGTCTTTCATTAAAACGATCAATGAAAAAACGAGATAAAAGGGGTATATCATCAAGACGTTCTCTTAGTGGTGGAATGTGAATAGTCAATATTTTTAATCGATAATAAAGATCCTTGCGAAAGGTTCCTTTTTCAACTTCTTGAGCCAGATTTTGATTGGTCGCGGCAATGATTCGAATGTCAATGGAGATTTTTTTCTCATCACCAATTCTCTCTATTTCTCTTTCCTGTATTACTCTAAGTAGTTTTACTTGAGTTGTTAGACTCATTTCTCCCAGTTCATCTAGAAAGAGTGTTCCTCCTTGGGCTAGCTCAAATTTTCCTTTTTTATCTCTAAATGCTCCGGTGAACGACCCTTTAACGTGACCAAATAACTCACTTTCCAATAAAGTTTCTGGTAGTGCTGCGCAATTTATGCTTATAAGCGGTTTGTTTTTTCTAGTACTATTAAAGTGAACAGCTTTAGCAACCAATTCTTTACCAACACCTGTCTCGCCTGTAATTAGAACCGTTGAGTCGGTGGGGGCTATTTTTTCAATCAAAGTATATACTTCACCCATTTTAGGGTTTTTCCCGATTATATTATGAAATTGATAACGATCTTCTAGTTGGTTTTGTAATTCAATGATACGCAAGTTTTGTTGATCCAATTGACTCAGTAAATCCTGTACTTTATGAGCTGTTTCTCCTTCAATCCTTTCGGAATCAATGGCTTCAGTCACATCCTGGCCAAATGAAAGAATTCCTTCAATTTCTCCTTTGTCGTTAACCATGGGGACGTAGCTAAAATCAATTAGCCTAGCGGTTTGATCTGGACCTAAATGGTGGAGTTCTCTTTGATTTAAGGTTTTTAGTTGCCCCATAACTTCGTTTAGATCCTTGGACAAGTCTTTTTTAGTGGTTTTAGCCTTAACTTCTAAAAAATCCTTTCCTTTAACCTCGTTTGAGGTCACTCCCAAGGCTTTTTCTGCTGCTCGGTTAATTAATTGGACCTTCATGTTGCGATCGAGGATAATTACTTTAGTATCAAAATGATCAAACACTCCTTTGTCTTTAGGGAGCGTATTGGTTAGAATTATTGGTCTTGAGTGTTGGCGGCTTGGTTTAAGGGCAACCAACGATTTTTCTTTTTTATTATTATTTTTAGTCATGATTTGTCTTGTTAAAACCTCAAGCAATAAAATAAAACACTATACAGTACTAAGTGTAGGACCATATCATAGTGTAAACTCTATACTAAAATAAAAAAGACCAAATTGGAAAATATTTTTTAATATATCTATTGAATTTTTCAAATTTGTGGAATAGTATGGTCTCGTTATGAAGTCCATACAAGTGAAAAAAGGCTGTGATATTAGGCTTAAAGGCCAACCGAGACCAGAAATTAAAAAACTAGGTTTGTCGGAATTTATTGCTGTTAAACCAACAGATTTTAAATTTTTAAAACCTAAAATGTTGATTAAAGAAAACCAATCTGTCCAGGTTGGAACCATACTTTTTCATGATAAAACATTTACAGATGTAAAATTCACTTCTCCTGCTAGTGGTACGGTAGTCAAAATAAAATGGGGCGCTAGGAGGAAAGTTCTAGAAATCCTTATAAAGGTTGATGGAAATCAATCACAAGTAGGTTTGGATTTAGGAGATATCTCATCGATAAATCAATTATCTGGGGAGCAGATCAAAAAAATCTTGCTTAAAACCGGATTATGGCCGTTAATCAGGCAATTTCCATACGATGTCATTGCTGATCCGCAAGATGATATTCAAGATGTTTACGTGTCAGCTTTTAACAAGGAACCGTGGCTACCTGATGCTTCGTATATCCTTGAAAATACTGAACAAAAAAACAGTTTTTTGAAAGGTCTGGGTGTATTGAAGCAATTAGCTAATAAGGTAATTGTTTCATATGAAACTAGTACTAGTACTAGTACTAGTAATGGTAATAAACCTAAATTTGTAACAGATGGAGAAATACAAAAGCGAGCTGAATTGTGGGCTATAAGTGGTAAATATCCTGCTCAGCATGTGGGTGCTCAACTATATTACCAACAGCCTCTGAAAAAAGGACAAAAGCTTTGGAGATTATCTTTTCAAGATGTTATTAGTATAGGTCAATTATTCAAATCTGGGCAAATTCCTACTCGAAAAATAATATCTTTAGTGGGTAGTAATGTTAGTTCTCCCCAATATCTAGAGGTTAATTTTGGTTCATCTATTGCTTCTATAGCTCAGGAACGGATTATTGAGCAAAACTCTCGTTTTATTAGTGGAGGTGTTTTCACTGGAAGTGATGTAAATCAAGACCGGTTGGCGGTAAATTTGGATCAAGGCTCACCAGATCAAAATCCTATTAAAGGATACCTTGGGTATTATGATTATTCGGTCCATGTTTTAGCAGAAGGAAAAGGTCGACGATTATTCGGTTTCCTTCAACCAAGATTTGGCGAACATAGTGTCGGAACAACCTTTCCTTCCAGTTTAAATGTGAACCATTTGTATAGATTAAGTACCAAGATCCATGGTGAGGTAAGACCATGTGTTCAGTGTAATTATTGTGATAAAGTATGTCCAGTGGACATATTGCCCGACAAGCTTTTTAAGGCTGTGCTAGCTGAGGATTATGATGAAAGCGAAGAACTGGGATTATTGGATTGTGTGGGCTGCGGTCTCTGTACATATGTATGCCCCTCAAAAATAGAATTAGATACTATCTTTGATGAATGTAGATTAAAACTATTAAAGGAAAGTATGGAATGATAGTTAATTGGCTTGAATCGTTATTTTCCTATGTTCGAAAAACGGTAAAAGATACCAAGTTAGCAAAATTAAACCCGCTTATTGATGCTCTGGATGCCCTTTTACTTTCTTTGGATCATAACACTAAAAAAGGCCCTCATATAAGAGATGGCATGGACCTGAAGCGTTTTATGTCTATAGTTATTATTGCCTTACTACCTTGTTTATTATTCGGCATATATAATACTGGTTTTAATTCATTGTTATCAAAGGGAGAGGGTGCGCCAACGCTGTTATGTAGTTTTTGGCAGGGAATTTTAATTGTAGGTCCTTTAATATTAGTTTCTTACATAGTAGGTGGTTTTTGGGAAGTTGTATTTGCATCTGTTAGAAAGCATGAGATTAATGAAGGCTTTTTGGTTAGTGGGATGTTGTTCCCCTTAATTTTACCTCCAACTATTCCGTTGTGGCAAGCTGCCGTGGGAATTTCTTTTGGTGTTGTAATTGGCAAGGAAGTGTTTGGTGGGGTGGGGATGAATATATTAAATCCTGCCTTATTAGCTCGGTGTTTTTTATTTTTTACCTACCCAGGAGATATGTCGGGAGATTCAGTGTGGACCCACAGTTGGCAGTTATTTTCTTCCAATGCTGATGTTATTTCATCCGCGACCCCACTATCTCTGGTAGCAGCTTCTGATGTGGGATCAAATATTGTAACAGCTTTGCATAATGCGGGTTTTTCGTTAAAGACGCTTTTGATGGGAGGGTATGCTGGAAGTATTGGAGAAACAAGTTTCTTAGCTATTATGATTGGAGCAATTATATTGCTGATAGCAAAAGTTGCCAGCTATAGGACTATGATAGGTGTTTTTTTGGGAGGGTATTTAACCGGATTATTTCTCAATTTTCTGGCTGTACCAGCTTTTCCAACTTTCATGTACTTGCCGGCCCATTATCATTTATTAGTGGGAGGATTTGCTTTTGGTGCTGTTTTCATGGCAACAGATCCAGTAACTAGCCCGTCGACCTATACAGGCAAATGGATTTATGGAATCCTGATTGGAATGTTAGCAGTGTTAATTAGGGTGTTTAATCCAGCTTATCCAGAAGGAATGATGTTGGCAATACTTTTTATGAACTTATTTGCTCCGTTGTTTGATTATTATATTGTGAAATCAAAAAAAGCCAGGAGATTACAACGTGCAACGTAATGGCAACCTTTATACATTGCTATTTGCAGCTGTTATATGTGTTATTTGCAGTTTTTGTTTGGCTATATCATATCAATTTTTGCATCCTTTACAGGTAAAAAATATCGAATTAGATAAGCAAAAAAATATATTAATTGCAGCTAGAATAGTTTCTCCTTCAGATCTACCTAAGATGTCTTCTGATCAAGTCGGAAAAATGTTTCAAGATTCTTTTGAGGGATCTGTTATTGATTTACAGGGAAATATTTTAACAGATTTTACCCCCAAAGATATAAACCTAAGGAAAGAAAAACAAAAACTAATTGTATATAAAGGAAAAATAGCTCAAACCAATGAAAATGTTTATGTAATTCCTATCTTTGGTAAGGGCTTATGGTCAACTATGTACGGTTATTTTGCCTTAGAGCAAGATTTGAATACCGTTAAGGGAATTACCTTTTACCAACATGGAGAAACACCAGGTTTAGGAGCTGAAGTTGAAAGAGAATGGTTTACCCATAATTTTGTAGGTAAGAAAATATTAGATAGTGAAGGAAATTTAGTTTCGATTAAAATCCTTAAAGGGAAGGTAAGTGATGCACCAGTGGCAATACAAAATCATAGCGTAGATGGAATAAGTGGAGCTACTCTAACATGTGATGGTGTCTCAGACTTTTTACTCGTTACTTTAAAAAAGTATGAACCTTATTTTAAAAAGGTGTTAGCAAGAAATTTGTAAGATGAAAATGTAAAGTTTGCGTTAATAGTCAAACTAATCCTTTAAAGAATATTAAGGGATGAGGATCTTTTAATGAAAAGTCGTTTAATTGCCAAAATAAAAAAAACAAAATCGTTTGGTTTATTAAAAGATGGTGTGTGGACGATTAATCCTATTAATTTTCAGGTGCTGGGTATTTGTTCTGCATTAGCTGTTACGGTACAAATGAAGCCAGCTATGGTTATGACTTTGGCAGTGATTTCTGTCATGGTTGTTTCAAATTCTGTAGTTTCGATTATTCGAGAATTAATTCCTAATAAAATAAGAATAGTAGTTTATCTAACGATAATTGCAAGTTCAGTAATTTTTGTAGATCAGATTCTTAAAGCTTATATGTATGATATATCCAGGCAGTTATCAGTTTTTGTAGGCCTTATTATTACCAATTGTATTATTATGGGTAGAGCTGAAGCTTTTGCTATAAAAAACTCTTTGTTTCCCTCAATTATAGATGGAATTGCCAATGGTTTGGGTTATGGAATGATTCTTTGTATTGTGGCTTTTATAAGAGAGTTATTTGGATCTGGTTCTGTCTATGGTATTAAGGTAATTCCATCAAGTTTTTATGATCTGGGTTATAGAGATATGGGCTTAATGGTTTTACCAGCCGGAGCCTTTATTATTCTGGGACTGATCGTATGGTTGCAAAAAACTTTGCAGTCCATTTATAATGGAGATTAATATATGGAATTGTTTTCTTTAGCTATTGATTCCATCTTTGTTAGTAACATTTTATTAGCCTATTTTTTAGGGATGTGTTCTTTTTTAGCCCAATCCAAGAAAGTGGAGGTGGCTATAGGGCTTGGGTTTGCGGTAGTCTTTGTCATGTGTATATCGGCTCCGGTTAATTGGCTCATATATCAATACATGTTGAAAGAAGGAGCGCTTTCTTGGGCTGGTTTAGAAAACTCAGACTTTAGTTTTTTACAATTTATTACTTTTATAGCTGTAATAGCTGCTTTAGTTCAATTAGTTGAAATGATAATCGATCGTTTTAGTCCCGCTTTATACGCTGCACTAGGAATCTTTCTCCCTTTAATAGCCGTTAATTGCGCGATTTTGGGGGTGTGCCTTTTTATGGTAGAAAGAGAATACTCCTTAATTGAAACTGTTGTGTATAGTGTTTCAGCGGGGATTGGTTGGATGTTGGCAATTATTACCATGGCGGCTATACGGACCAAACTACAATATTCAAATGTGCCTAAAGGCCTTGAGGGTCTGGGTATTACTATGATTATTACTGGCTTGATGGCGATGGGATTTATGTGCTTTTCGGGAATTAGTATGTAACACGGACCCATAATGGGTTAAACATCTTTGTGTTAGTTTTGGAGGTAATAGAGTGTTTATAGCAATTTCCGTGATAATTTTTACCTGCACTATTTTATTTTTAATAATGCTGTTAATGGTTGCGGAAAAACAACTCATCAATTCCGCTGAATGTAAAATAAACATAAATAACGACAAGTCATTATCAGTAAAAGCAGGGGGAACCCTGTTAGACGCATTAACCTCTAAAAAGATCTTCCTTCCTTCAGCGTGTGGTGGTGGGGGTTCATGTGGTATGTGTAAGTGTGAAGTAAATGATGGTGGTGGAGATGTGTTGCCTACCGAAATGGCTCATCTATCTAGAATGGAACTAAAAAATAAGGTTCGAATTGGTTGTCAATTAAAAGTTAAAAACGATATGGAAATAACTGTTCCCGAAGAGATTTTTAATATTAAGAAATTTAATACTACTGTAGTTTCTAATTATAATGTCGCGACTTTTATAAAAGAGTTAGTCTTAGAATTAGATCCAGCTGAATCTCTAGATTTTAAGGCGGGAGGATATATTCAGATAGAGATTCCCCCGTATGAATTATCTTATAAAGAATTTGACATTGAAGAGATATATCGTCCTGATTGGGATAATTATAAATTATGGGATTATAAAAGTAAAAATGAAGATTTGGAGATCAGGGCATATTCAATGGCCAGTCATCCCGCTGAAAAGAATTTAGTAAAATTGAACGTAAGAATAGCCACACCACCGCCAAGAACCGATCACCCTCCAGGTATAGCTTCTTCATATATATTTAATTTAAAACCAGGTGATAAAGTTACCATTAGTGGTCCTTATGGGGAATTTTTTGTTCAGGAGACTGATAGAGAGATGTGTTTTATTGGTGGGGGAGCGGGTATGGCACCAATGCGCAGCCATATTTTCCATCAATTTAAAACTCTAAATACCTCAAGAAAGGTTACCTTTTGGTATGGCGCTCGTTCTAAACGAGAGATGTTTTATGATGACGAATTTAAAGAGATAGTTGATAATTTTGATAATTTTGAATACAATGTGGCTCTTTCCGAACCACTAGAAGCAGATAATTGGAGTGGATACGTGGGTTTTATTCATCAGGTCTTGTATGATAATTATTTGAAAGATCATGAGGATCCAGGTGAAATAGAATATTATCTTTGCGGTCCTCCTTTGATGATTGATGCGGTTTTAAATATGTTAGATGAATTGGGAGTTGAGCCTGAAATGATCCTTTACGATAAGTTTTAATTTTGTATTAATTAGAATCTTTATATCAAAAAAATTTCTTTTAGGCCTTCAAGCCAATGTAAACATCGTATCCCCATTAATTCTTGTCCCGATTTATCATTTGAGAGAACATAAGCTGTCTCATGATTTAAATCCTTTTTTATTTGAATGAGTGGTTTTAATTTGTCTTCATTTAGTTTAGAAAATGATTTTATTTCTATTAATATCAACTTACCACCAGGTTTTTCAATGATCAGATCAATTTCATGTTCATGTTGGGTTTTATAATAGTAAAATTTCCACCTTTTGTTTAAATATGATGATAGTTTTATAAACTCATTTATTAAAAAAGTCTCAAACAATTCACCATATTCGTAAGTTGATATAGGGAGACTTTCTCCAGCAATATTTTTTAATGCTCGTACAATACCTGTATCGTAGAAATAAAACTTTGACTTTTTTGTTTGTCTCTTTCTTATCGAAGAATGGTAAGGCTCAAGATAAAATCCAATCAATGTATCAGCTAGTATTTCAAAATGTCTTTCCGACTGCTTACGAGCTACACCTGAATCTCTTTCAATCGCTGAATGATTGATGATTTTACTATTGCTTCCCGCTGCTGCAACCAACAAACGTCTAAATGGAGTTAGCTTTCTTACCAATTGTTCTGATGCAATTTCTTCTTTTAAATAGGTATTAACATAGCTATATAAATAGTCTGTCACCTCCTGATCTGACCAGTTTTGATCCCAGATTGAAGGTAGTAAGCCAAATTCTAATGCCTTTTGCAATGAAAAATCTTTACCTAGTTCTAAGGCAGAAAATGGAAATAACTTTCTCTCTATAGCTCTACCAGCCAACAAATTAACACCACCTCTTCTAAGTTTTCTAACACTGGAACCAGTGAGAGCAAATTTGATTTTATGTTCCTCAATGCCACGATGTACAACATTCAAAATGGTTGGAATTTTTTGTACCTCGTCTATTATTACCCACTCAGTTTTTTCATTCTTCCAAATATCTAACAATTGGTCTGGTTTATGATTCAGCCTAAGCTCCATAGATTGGTCTAACAAATTAATCCATGTTACATGGTCTTTATTAAAAATATGAGTTAGCCAGGTTGTTTTACCACTACCTCTGGGGCCAAATAAGAAAAAACTTTGATATTTCGGAGGTATAATCATTCTGGGTATCATATGTCCAAAATGTTATCATATTTGGACATATGTGTCAATTCAGATCATCGATTCTAAGTAAATTCAAAAAACAAGTGTAAAATAAATAAAATATCTTCTATATATTAAGGTTATGAAGTCAAGCTGGTTAGTAAAAATTCAATTTATCAACTGCCGGATTCATTTTGTACAAAGTTCCGCAGGGAATCTATAAAGGTAGAATTTTTAGTTAAGGGAATCAAAGGAGTTTAAGTTTGAAAAAAGTACCATATTTTAAAATATTGATAGTTTTAATGATTGTGTTGATAAGTTTTTTAATAGCTTTATGGTGGTTTACCATTCCTAGAAATAGTGTTGGCAATATAATCAGATCCTTTCCGGCTAAAAAGTCTTTACGTTTCTTTGTTTTTGGTGATTCTGGAACTGGGGAAAAAAAACAGTTTGAAGTTGCTAGAGCAATGGAGCATCGTTGTGTTGAGCAGCATGGTATAGATGGTATTTTGATGCTGGGAGATAATATTTATTATAGCGGAGTAAATTCAGTCGAAGATCCTCAATGGCAGCAAAAGATTTGGCAACCATATGGAACCCCTTGTCTACAAAAAAGTCCTATTTTTCCAGTGCTTGGAAATCATGATTATCGATTAAATCCGGATGCTCAGGTAGAATATACTAAAATAAATAAGCGTTGGATCATGCCCCACCGGTTTTATGCGGTTGATTTTGGAAAATTATTACGCATAGTGGGTTTTGATTCTCAAAGAGTTGATTTTTGCTTTTCTTCAATTTGTGAAATCGATTTTCTATTAGAATCATTAGAAGATTCTTCAGCTGTTTGGAAAATTATAATGGCACATCATCCTCTTTCAAGCGCAAGTTTGGATAAATATAGTTATAGAGGAGATCCTTTAGGCTGGTTTTTGTTACCGTTAATTTGTGATAAAGCTAATGCGTGGTTGTCGGGTCATTCTCATCATTTGGAGTATAGAGAACTATCTGATTGCGAAACATCACTTTTTATTTCTGGTGGTGGGGGAGCAAATCTTTCTGAAATTATACCGGGACAGCCAGAATCAAAATTTGCCGCTTCCAAACATGGTTTTATGGAATTAGAAGTTTATTCTGATCGTTTGGATTTTCGTTTTATTAATGAGAAGAATGTTATTTTGTATGAAGGTAAAAAATTAAAATAAATTAGATCAAATGTATTTATTTTACGGGCTTTTAAATTTATGTTAATAGAGATTTTTATAATTTGTGTTACTAAAGAGTCTATCTTGTGGAGGTTAAGTGGAAGAAAGATATTTTGAGCCTTTTAAGCCCCTTTTAGAGAATTCAGGCAATTCAAAATTAGCTAATAGGCGTTTTAAGAATATGCTTGATATTTTTTTTAAGGATACTGCGGGTTGTGTTGATTGGAATTTATTAAAACCCTTAACCAAGGATGATAAAGACCTTGTTGAGCATAAAATGATTGAGCAAGAGTCGTATTATGACGTAGGAATTAAAGATTTAGATCAATTGGCGATTTTAAAACTAAATGGTGGTTTAGGTACCAGTATGGGGTGTACCGGTCCTAAATCGTGTGTACAGGTTACTCCGACAGAAACCTTTTTATCTATTTTTTTAAAACAAATATTAAATGCATGTGACGAATTTAAAATAAAAATACCAGTAATTTTTTTAAATAGTTATTACACGATAGATGAAACGAAAAATATAATAAAACAAGTTGCTGGCGCAGATAATTTAGATATACATCACATAATTCAAAGTCGCTTTCCGCGTATTAAAAAGGAAAAAGCAGATAATGGGCTTTATTATCCATTATCTGATGACTATGGTGAGGGGAGATTCTATCCTCCGGGGCATGGAGATGTTTATGACACTATTTGTAATAGTGGATTAATAGACCAATTAATTGAACAGGGTAAACGATTTTTATTCATATCAAATTCAGATAATCTGGGAGCCGTTTTTGATCCCTATATTCTGGGGTATATGACTCAAAATAAGACACAGTTTATAATGGAGGTTACAAAAAGAACAGAAAATGATCGAAAGGGAGGAACATTAATCTATTATCCCGGATCAGATGGTCAACTTCGACTTAAATTACTTGAAATTGCTCAGGTTGATCCAGATCATAACGCAGAATTTCAATCGATCAATAAGTTTTCGGTGTTTAATACCAACAGTATTTGGCTAGATTTACATGCTTTAAAACAAAAAATGGAGGATGAAAAACTACATATGGATGTTATTGTTAATCCCAAGGTGGTTGAACAAGAAAAGGTGGTCCAGTTAGAAATAGCTATGGGTAGTGCCATTTCTGCATTTGATCGCTCTGTTGGTGTTTTGGTGCCTCGTACTAGATTTTTTCCGGTAAAAAACACTAATGACTTGTTCCTCTTAAGATCCAACTTATTTCAGTTTATTAACAATCAATTCATATTATCCTCAATAGGAAAGGATATATTGGAAAAAAGTGGTGTACTGCCAGTGATTACCTTAGGTCCTTACCATAAAAAAGTAGATGATTTTGAGAAACGGTTACCAAATATTCCCGATATTAGTGAACTTAATTCTTTGGTGATTAAAGGAAATATATTTGTTGGTCAAAGGGTAAAATTGATGGGGAATGTTGTAATAGAAGGAGAGGATGAAGCTGTAAGTATTCCTGATGACACTATATTATCTACAGGTAAATATACCGCAGGTGATTTTCAAGTATAAAGAAGCATAACTGTATAATTTAATCTTATTATTTAGAGGATACTATGGCCAAAAGGGTAAAAGTTTTAACCGGGGTTAAACCCACGGGCACACCTCATGTGGGTAATTATTTTGGAGCCCTGAAACCAGCTTTGGCAATCCAGGATAATCATGAATTGTATCTGTTTATCGCCAATTTGCATGCTTTGAATACTGTTCCAGATAGTAAACAATTGAGCGAATACACTTATAAAGTTGCTGCAGTTTATTTATCCTTGGGTTTGGACCCTAAGAAAACAGTATTTTGGCGTCAATCTGATGTTACCGAAGTTCTTGAATTGATGTGGTATATGACACCATTTGCTCCAATGGGTCTTTTAACTAGAGCCCATTCTTATAAAGATGCCAAAGACAAAGGTAAAGATATTAATATGGGTCTTTTTAATTATCCTTTGTTAATGGCCGCAGATATTTTACTTTTTAGTACCGACCAGGTTCCAGTTGGGCAGGATCAAAAGCAACATTGTGAAATTGCGAGAGATATTGCTATTCGATTTAATAATCAATATGGCGACATATTAACTATACCCGAACCTGTTATATCAGAACAGACGGCCATAGTTCCAGGCATTGATGGTAGGAAAATGTCCAAGTCATACAATAATGAGATCCCTATTTTTGAAAGTAGCAAAAATCTCAGAAAATGTATTATGAAAATAGTTACTGATTCTAAGGAGTTAGATGAACCCAAGGATCCCAACGATAGTATAATAATTGATTTATATAAATTGATTGCTTCAAAGGAGGAAGTGGCAGATTTAAGTCAAAAATATCGTCAAGGTGGTTATGGATATGGGCATGCAAAGCAAGATCTTTTTTTGGCTCTGGAAGGTTTTTTTGGTAAGTCACGCCAAGAATATTTTCGTTTGATAAATGATAAGGCATATATAGATAAAATTTTATTAGATGGAGCCAGGCGAGCTAGGGATAAATGTGGTAATTTGATGGAGAAGGTTAGGCAAGTTGTGGGTATTAAGTGAAAAAAGAGATTGATATTTTTTAGATTGAAGATATACTAGATGCGCCTGGAGGGGGTATTCAATGAGGGTAATTAATAGAGACAATCCTTTATATGAGGTGTTTAATAATGTTTTGGGGGAATCGTATCTCTCATGGGATATAAGTTACTATCGTATTGAGGAAAAAGGGGTTGATCCTGATACGGTTTTTGAGGTTGAATTAATTGAACGCTCCTCAGAGCAAAAAAAGGTTCAGTTAAAAGCTGAGGGGAAGGGTGTGTTGGACGCCTTTTTTTCCTCTATGCTGGAATTGTATTCAGTGGAATATCAATCTTTAAAAACAATTAATTTCGCTGATTTTAA
>CAZJDM010000094.1:0-17809 GCA_964544765.1 uncultured bacterium | reverse complement strand
CAATCTTATTAAAAGCTGTTGATGGGACTTGAACCCGCAACCTGCTGATTACAAATCAGCTGCTCTACCAATTGAGCTACACCAGCGGAAATGCCACCCCCAAACAAATTAGAGAACGAATATATAAGAATAAAGTAAATTTTGTCAATATTTAATTCACTTAACATGAAAATTTATTTATGTAAATATATGATAAGAAAATACCAGTAGCAATTGATACATTTAGAGAGCCAACTGAATCCTCCATTGGAATTTTTATTAATTTATCGCATTTCTTTTTAGTCAATAATTTCAATCCTTTTTCTTCATTTCCCATTACTAGTCCCATTGGAGCGTTAATTTTTCTTATTTCATTAATATCGTCACCATTGATATCAGCGCCCATAATAATATACCCTAATTCCTTTAACTGCTTAATAGCTCCAGCCACATTTACAATTCTCACCATCTTAAGAAACTCCAATCCTCCATTAGCTACTTTAGCGACGATACTTGAAAGCTGTACTTGTCTATCTTGAGGTATTAAAATAATCTCTACTCCAAAACAAGCTGCTGATCGAATAATTGACCCTAAGTTTTGAGGATCTGTAATATGGTCAATAATCAAAACCGGGTTAGGGTATCTATTATTTGTCTGGATATTATGAATAAAATCTTCAAACTCAATATAATATTGTTCCAAAGAGCGTTTTAATTCGACATAAACTCCCTGACCCTTACTCCTTATTTCATCTCTAATTTCATGGCGATGAGACATTATTTTTATTTTTTCAGGGAAATTTTTTCTAGCTAGCTTTATGAGTTCATTCAAGCGTGGATTTTTTATTTTACCCCAAAAAATGATTTTTTTTACATAGTTAGGATGTTTTATCAACAACAATTTTACACTATTAATACCATATATATACTTATCCATTAGTTTCTTCGAGTTCTTCTAATAATGTTGATATCTCTTTGTAGTCTTCTTGTTTCATGTAATCTCGGGCAAAAAACAACATAAAAACCTTTGTTTCATCAAATATGTGTTCTAAAAAAGCTAACGGATCTGGTCGATCTTGATATTTTTCCAAAAATCTATCGAGTAGTAAATCTTTGTCTAAAGTTCCCGTATGAATATAATCCTGATCACCAAAGAAATCCTGGACATTTTGATTGTCAATAAACAAACACTCAATTTTTTCTAGAAACTGTTCATCCTTCTCTGTTATAAACTTATGTAAAATAGACAACAAAGCCACCTTCTTTTTAATCAACTGCTTAGCCTTAGATTCAAGAGGCTCGTCCCTTCTCTCTTCCTCAATCCAGGTCTGCCACTCTTCACAATGAAGAAGTTTCCTATTCAATAAATTTAATAATGTAGCAATCGCATAAGGTGTTTTTAATTTAGTATTACTCAGGATTTCCTTTTTTGAGGGCCCCCTTTGAATAATATCGATGAATTCATTTTCAAAATCTGTACACTGATTAGGATCATATTTCTCCTGAAGGATAAAAACGGAATCATCGGGTACTTCCATATGAAATCGAGAAATAGACTTTCCTTTATTGGCACATTCTTTGAAAAAGAGCCTACTGGGCATATTAAAAACAACTTTGGTTCCACTATAATAATCATCAGAAGCAAAATAAAATTCAGCTTGCTCTAAAAAGAAAATTGAATGAATCAATTCACTAATTTGCAACCTTATGGCTTCCCATAATTGATGGCAATTTAAAATCCCTTGTTCAATTAATATCTTTCCAAATCTTTTGTTCTTAGTAACTTTTATTCTTGAAGTTACTAAATCATTAATAGATAAATATCCCCTCCTATATAAGATTTCCCCTAACCTGTCATCTATCTGATTTGATTTAGCAAATACAATTTCCCCTTTTTCTATGAAGATGGATTTTTCAATATGTTTAAATTTAAAAATCGCTTCTCCAGTCTCTTTATTATCTATTAGTGCTGTTAAAACATCATGAAAAGATTCGCGCTTAATCAGGCCATAAAAATATGTCTTGGCTTGCTCAACAGAAGCTTTCGATCTAATTAAAAAAGCCCCAGGGCCGATAGACAGAATATCTGATAAATAGCCACCTTTAGAGTACATATTGTCTTTCAGAGTCTCAAGTAATCTCGATACAATTTCATCGGTTATTACTGTTTCTGTGGTCATTTAAGATCCTACTTATTAGTTTGAATTAAAAGCTCTGTTTATTATCGACTCAATTCTTTAAGATCTTAGTATCAATTTCAAATTGTTTAATTTTTCTATGTAAATTGCTTCTTTCGACACCAATAGCTTCTGCTGTTTTTGATATGTTCCAATCAAATAAATCTAATTTTTCTAAAATAAACTTTTTCTCAAACTGATTTTTAGCTTCTTTCATCGAAAGAGCTTTCTTCTCGTTCTCAACACGAAATGAAATTGAAAAATCACGCAGATTAGCAGGTATATCACTGGGCATTATTATACTATTTTTAGACATAATATATAAACGTTCAATCATATTTTTTAATTCTCTAACGTTTCCCGGCCATTGATAGCATATTAGTATATTAATAGCCTGATCAGATATAACCTTTTTGGGTTTTTGATGATTATAAGCATATTGTTGTATAAAATAATCTATGAAAGCAGGTATATCTTTCTTACGCTCCCTTAATGGTGGCAAATGAAAAGGAATGACATTTAATCTGTAAAACAGGTCCTCTCTAAAATTACCTTTTTCTATTTCTGAGTGAAGATTCTTATTAGTAGCAGCGATTATACGAACATCTACTTCAATTGTTTTTGCTCCACCAACTCTTTCGAAACGCTTTTCTTGAATAATTCTCAGTATTTTAGCTTGTGTTTTTAAACTCATATCCCCAATTTCATCTAAAAAGATGGTTCCTTTATGCGCCAGGTCAAATTTTCCTTTCTTTTTACTGTCCGCGCCAGTAAAAGCTCCTTTTTCATAACCAAATAACTCACTCTCTATCAAATCTTCGGGTATAGCCGCACAATTTACTGGAACAAAACCACCTTTAAAACGTTCACTCTTCTGATGAATCATGGTAGCAACGATTTCTTTACCGGTACCATTTTCCCCTGTAATTAAAATACTACTATCAGTTGGAGCCACAACGTTGACCTGCTCTCTAAGCTCGCAAATCTTGCTCGAATTTCCTATAATTTCAGTGGGTTTAGTAATTATTCTTTTCTTTAGAGCCTTATTTTCTTCTTTTAAAGACACCAATTTCAAGGCATTCTGGATACATAAAATTAATTTATCTAATGAAATAGGCTTTTCAATAAATTCATAAGCGCCCAGTTTTGTTGCTTTAACAGCTGTTTCGATCGTTCCATGTCCTGACATGATTATTATTGGAAGATCAGGGTATTCAATCTTAACTTGTTTCAATACCTCAATACCACTCAAATCAGGCAACCAAATATCTAAAAGAATTAAATCGGGGGAATCTCTTTTTATAATTTCCATAGCTTTTCTGCCTGAAAGGCAATATTTTACGGTATATCCTTCGTCATTCAGAGCGCCTTTAATAGCAGTACAGATAATTTTTTCATCATCAACAATTAATATTTTTCTCATTAAATCGTTACCTACAGTCTCACCCATAGAACTCGCTCCTAAAACACAGGTAAATCTTGATCTTATTAAAATTTCAGGTAATTCGCTCACTCCTTTTTGAAGAAAGCAATGAATCACCCCGAAAAACTCTGCTTCTTTTTTCTCCACCTTTAAACAGGCTGTAACTTACTGGGAATTCTAGAATAAATCTTGTTCCTTGCGGTTTGTTTTCTTCAACTCTGACATAACCATTATGATCAGAAATAATTTGATTTACAATAGCTAATCCTAAACCTGTTCCTGACTTTTTAGTTGAAAAATAAGGTTCAAACATCTTATTTCTGAGCTCTTTTGGTATTCCTCTTCCCGAATCAATAACCAAAACCCTTGCTATATGTAAAACAGGGTTATACTCTGTCCTTATGGATATAACCCCGCTTCCAGAAATGGCATTTATAGCATTATTAATTAAATTTAAAAACACTCTTTTTAATTGTTCTTTATCAAACATAAACATGGGAATTTTATCTTTTTCCATGATTTCAAAACTTAAATTTGGGTGATTTTCTCGATAAATACTTGTCACTTCACTGATCAATTCATGTAAGTTATCCATTTCCGGCTTAACTTCAGGTAATCTGGCAAATTTGGAAAATTCATTTACAAGGATTTTTAAATCATCCGTTTGATCTACAATTGCTTTAGTGCATTCTTCAAAGACTTTTAAATCATTATTCTCAAACTTATTAACAAACTTTCTGCGAAGACGTTGAGCAGATAGTTTTATTGGGGTAAGAGGATTTTTTATCTCATGAGCGATTCTTCTGGCTACTTCCCTCCATGCTGCCATTCTTTGAGCCTTTATTAGTTCGGTCATATCGTCAAAAACTACTACCATACCCATATATTTATCCGAATCATCCTTAAGAACCTCAACACTTACAAGTAATACTGCCTCTGTTTTCTTACCTTTAATATCTTTTAGATGTATTGTTTTTTTAAGAGATCCTTCCTTACTTGCTTCCAGTTCCTCTAACAATCCTCCGACTATTAATTGATGCTCTGGTTTATCAACCACTTCTTT
This sequence comes from uncultured bacterium, assembly GCA_964544765.1. Classification (GTDB taxonomy): domain Bacteria; phylum Bdellovibrionota_B; class Oligoflexia; order CAYFLR01; family CAYFLR01; genus CAZJDM01. The sequence continues at coordinate 13,167 of CAZJDM010000094.1, read as the reverse complement.
TAAACTTCTACCTATAATAATATTGGGCTCTACTTTCAATATATTAGCTGCCGCTTTATTTACAGTTTGAATTCTCCCCTTTTTGCCTATAGATATTATCCCGGCTGTTACGTTATTTAAAACTGCCTCCATATACCGTCTTCTACTTTCAACTTCCTCAGAAGTTTTCGATAATTCTGTATTGGTTTTCCTTAATTCCATTTGGCTCGTTTTTAAATCCCTTGTCATCTTATTGAATGACTTAACCAGCGAACCCACTTCATCCTGAGCCTTAATATTAATCTTGAAATCTAAGTTTCCCTCAGCCACCTGATCAGTAGCTTCAGCTAACTCTTGAATAGGAATTGTCATCTCTTTAGCCAAATAGAATCCCAACCAGGTAGCAGAAAATAAAATCAATAAAGTCATTAATACCAATAAAACAAAATAGCCGGATCTAATTACTCCTTTACCTGGCTTTAAGGAGGAAAAAACATCCTCGATTCGGTTTAAATTATCTGCCCAATTGTAACGAGAATAGTTATATACTACTAAAGTTCCAATGGTCTCACTTTCATTTTTATACATTTTTATTGGTTCATAATGAATCAATAGCTCTCCGGCACCCACTTTTAGAATGGTATCATATGACTTTCCCAGCATACCAGCTTCAACCCCTTCTAAGTCACTAACTGATAGCGCTTCTTTAGGAATCTGGGCCCCCTTACGGATCCTGGATGTTATTGTTGTTTTATCGTTCTTGAGATATATTCGAGAAAAACTTAACCCATTACTATCACGAAACTTATTGAAAATATACATAAATTTTTTATTTTTAGCAGAAATCAAATATTTATAAGCGGTCATTTCTTTTGAAAATTTTTGAGCAGACTTTTTCAAATGATTCAGTGCATCGTCATAATAATATTGGGTAACGATTCTTACTTCATCTAACGGTTTATGTATTTTAGAAGAAAAATATTTCTCGATACTATTATTGATAAATTGAGTGGATATATAGAAAAGAAGAATAGTAGGTATAATTGAGAACAGCAGAAAAATAACAACCAACTTAGTCCTAAGTCTAGCTCCTAGTTTCCCTCTCCTTCTTTCAACAATCAATTTGACTAAATTACGAAAAATTAAGAAAAGTAATATTAAAATTAGTATCAGATCAATATTTACAATTACTAAGAAAAACACCTTAGAAAAAAAATCTTTTGGAATATTAAGTTTTTCAACTAAGAAAAATAAATCCCTTTCAACAAAGGATAGTAAGGTAAACCCCAAAATAGTCAAAACGATTAAAACTATTTCCCGCTTTCTTCGCGCTATTTCATAAGCTCGAACCTGCTTGGGATCCTCCATGTTTGCTTTATGATGTAACTCCGAGTCTCTTCCTATCATTTTTTGGGCCTATAACTTTTTTTTGACAGTATTCTATAACATGTTATAATTAGCCAAAATAATATTTAAAAAAAACATAACCAGTTGATTAAGTCAATTATAATTTTTTCTGTATTGTGAAGAATTTAAGATAGAAAGGTTGAATAAAACATGAAAGACAAAGAACAAAGTAAAAAAGATCTTTTTTCATTTATTTCTGAACAACTTATAAAAGGAAAAGAAGAATTGGTAAAAGGAAAAGAAGATATTATCAAAGCTTTGATGAAAGAAATTACCAAATCATTATCTTCGATTAATTATAAAAAAGAATTATCTACTTTTTTTAAAAATAATAAAATCCGCGTCATTATTGATTTTGAACCCAAGAAAAAGAAAAAAACCCGCAAAAAACAGGCATAGATCTTGCTTTTAGCACCTGTATGGTGAAAACGGTAGATATCCAAAAGACCTTTCCTTTAGTAGCTATAGTTATCTGTTACTGCGACATTATAATTTTCAATTATCCCTTCATTCATATAAATTTTATCTCTAAAACATCTATAATATATGTAATATTAATAGTTTCTGTAATAATTGGAACCTTAATCAGAAAATACCATTGGTCAATTCTTATCCTTATCATTCATTTATTTTGCTTCAGTTATTCTTATTATAAAGAAAACCAATTAAATAAAAAAAATCAACTTAAACACGCTAAAAATATAGCCCCACAGCTTCCCAAGCTGCAAAAAATTGCTTCTTCAAATTCTTATTGTGTAGGAAAAAAACTTAATAAATGTCAGTTGTTAGGGGGAGTGGTTCCTTTATTTATTTTAAATAACAAATCATCATTTATTATACGGTATAGCTATAATGTAAAAATAAAACCCTTAGTTCACAACAAACACCAAATCGAACTCGGAACATATGATCATAAAATAAAAATCAAATTCCAGGAGCCAACAAAACTATCTAAAAAACAGTCGCTTTCAATTACCCGCAAATATCTAGTTTTATTTCCCTGCCAAATAAAACCTAATTTGAAATCATCTTTCAAAAACAAAACCAGAGTCTGTTTGCTCAAGAACCAAAACCAAATTATAGTTCTAGATCGAATTAATTTTAAACTCACATTAAATGACTATATAGAGATGATCCAAACCAAACTCAGTTTATTATTCAACGACTTTCCTACTACCCAAATATTAATAGGCTCTCTAATTCTGGGCCAAAAAAAATTTCTATCACCATCGGTAATAAAAAATACCGCAAATCTGGGCATTCTTCACTTATTTGTCATTTCCGGAGCGCATTTGGTTTTATTATGGTCAATAATTACTAATTTAACCAACTTTGTTACCATCATGTTTCTTTACTTCTACCCCAAATATTCAATTGTTAAGCATCTTAACTTAATCAAATATTTCATTCCTTATCTGTGTTGTGGTTTATATGTTATTATTTCCGGCAGTCAAATTCCCGCTATTAGGGCCTTTCTTTGGATATCCGCTATAATGATCTGTTATGGTAAAGGTACCAAACTATCTGTGTTCTACACCTTTTCAAGTCTAATAATCACTTTTCATACTCTTTTTCCTTTGAATGTATTTCATCCTTCATGGCACCTCTCTATGGTTGCCTCTCTCTTTATATTGATTCCCTCACTTGTTATGAAATCCAATTTAATTAATCAAAAGCCTCAAAAATACTGGGATCCTTTTTTTATATTCTCCGGTTTAAAAAAGAACATGGTTGTTGTTTTAGGATTAATACCACTTTGCATCTATTATTTCCAACAAACCAGCTTATGGGGCATTATTTATAGTATTGTGTTTGGCTATTCTCTTGCTTGGTTTATCTTACCCTCTTTATTAATGGTAATAATGGTAGGTATAGTTTCCAATACCACATTTGAAATTATCATGCCGTTAATGGAAAAATTATATCACCTTTGGTTCAACTGTATTGATTTCTTCCCTACTTCTAAAGCTTTAATCATACGAATTGGCCATCAACACAGCCCTTTCTATCCGCTCATCTTTTATACGTTAGTATTTTTATATTTTATGACCACATCTAAAATACATCGCCCGTTAAACAATGTTAAACATTAATGTTTGTAAGCCAATTCTATCTGAGTAGATGCTTTTTTGGCTGTTGCTATAACAGTATTAAGGAATTTTAACTTTTGGGAAGGAATGACTGGCTTTTCATAACCACTATTGATTATGTCCAGATAGTTCTGAGCGATCTGCCAATGTCCTTTAATGGCCATAGTTTGAACAAAATTGATCCTACATCCAACCGATTTCTCCTCGGTGGTTTTAAAACACAATTTTCCTATTTGGGTCATGATTTCCGGATTGATGGTAAAATGTGGATGTTCATGCATATTATAAGTTCTTATTAGTTCATTTACTTTCTTGATATTGACATCTCCTCTTGCCAAATAAACTCCCATATTTTCCATAGAATTTGTTCTTAATTTGTCCATTATTTTGGCTTGAGAATCCATATACCGTGATGAAGATTTAACTAGATCCATAGAGATAAGATTAATTACTAGATTTATGCATTCCGCGGAAGCATTTGAAGTTTCAGAAATTTCTTCAATATGAGCAGTGTTACAGCTAGCCATAGTCATTTTCATTAGTTGCTGAGTATCTATTTTTTCTTCTAAATTATGTACACTTTTATAATTGGCATACCTATGAAATAGTGAATGTTTAAACGATAATTTTTTCCAAACCGCAGTTAAAGGAGTATTAAACAATTTATCAATATTAAACTTAAAACCAAAAAAGAAATCTTTTCCGGCGCTATAAGATAGCTTGGGAAAAGCTAAGGTGTTGAGTCCTTTATCTTTAAAAAAGGAGGAAGATAACCATTTTTCTAAAGAAAGAATTTGCCAAGTAGAGTGGATATTCAACTTTTTTAAATCACTTTTTATTTCTGAACGAGCCACTCTATCCTCAATACGAGAAAATATATCTTCTGATAACGGTTCTTTTGATCCTATAAGTAACAAATCTGAATGAATTTTAAAAACATACAAATTTTTAAAAACAGAAGAAAATGTATTCATTACCAAACTCAAAGTAGGGGTTGATATAGAATATAAATGAAACCATTGAGTATAAATTCCCTCTGAAGTTAACTTGTCTATAACTATATTATAGAATTCCTGTGAAAATAAACGTTCTACACCCGTTACCCATGGATTACTCGGTTCAGAGACAATAATAGAGTATTTATTGTCTGTTTGGGACAGATACTTATAAGCATCTTGATTTATAAAATTAAACTTTGGATTTTCAAGGATATTATAGTTATATTCACTAAAAAACCCACTTGCTTGACGCAAAGCACTTGATATTTCTATACAATCTATTCTCTTCACCTCATCGTACAAAGATAAGGAACCCGAAGTCATCCCGGTTCCAAATCCCACTACAGCAACGTTTTCATTTTCAAAAGAAGATAATAAAGCCGGTATATGAGCGGTTAGCTTCATAGTAGGAGCATCTCTTGAGGTATTTCCATCATTTTTACCATTTACATATAGAGACACCGAAGACTTTTTCTCTTTTTCATGTTTGTAGACTGCTATAGTGGAAGTCGGTCCATCTTTATAGAATAACAATTGATGGTCTATGCTGAAGGAATTAAAAAATTGGTTTTTTCCTAAATAGGATGTTTTTAATGGTTTTCTCTCACGAAAAAGACCGTGCCCTAGTTGTTTTTTATCCCAATCATTTACTGATAAAAAATAAACACTTAAGATTAACACTAGAATAATTGGAATACTAGTCGCAAAAAGAGTTCTCTGTATACTCTTCCAACTGAATTTTAAGTCAGAAAAATTTAACGACAATATTATTGTAATAACAACTAATCCAATCGATAACCTAAAAATATCATCCAGATTCAAATAATATAATGATACATAACCCCCTAATAATGCTCCTAAAACACATCCTATTGTATTTACACCATAGAAATTACCCACCGTCATGCCTAATGAACGCATAGAACGAGCAAATTGAGTGAAAACGAGAGGCATGGTTCGACCCATAGGAAAAATGCCCAAGACAAGCACCGATCCTAAAACTATAAATAATGTCAGTTGATAGATGTAAAAACTAGGAGGAGCAGAACTAAAAATTGTTCGGACAACATGATTTATGTATGACCAATAAGGAACGGAAAAATAAATCAAAGTCAGTCCAATAAAAATGAATAATTGATTTTTCCATAAAGCTGGCGAGGACTTGCATTTTGATAATTGCCAAGCACCTAAAGCGAGCATGGCAATAAAAATGGCGACAATCATTGAAAAAGCATATTCTGAAGAACCAAGGGTGAGTCCCACTAACCTGATAAAGACGGTTTGCATACAGATGGTATAAAAGCCCGACAAGAACGCAACCATTAAACCGGCAATAATTATGGGATTCATCAAGCTGGAAAATTGAGATTTGAGATTTTCTTTTTTAATGACAACATGATCCTTATCTAATTTTAAAAACATTCCTGTTAGGATAATAATAAAGCCACCTATAACATTGATAAACGAAGTTTGAATAATAGTTAGGGGTAAACCCCACCTAGGTAACAGAAAAAATCCAGCTAACAGACAACCGATAAAGGCTCCGGCAGTATTAACAGCATATACCCTTGCATGAAAAGACGCTGAGTCCTTTAGATTCAATGACAATCCCTGAGTAACTAACGGCAAAGTTCCTCCCATTAATATGGTGGGTACTCCCATAAAAATGATGGCCAACAAAATATCACTGACTATCATCCAATCTGAAATTAACGGATTAGAACCATATGTTTGCCATAGAAACTGTTCTATACTCAAAAACAAAATAGCCCATCCACCAATCAGTACCTCAATCAACCCACAAAGTTTAAGTAATTTAATAGGATTTTTTCCCAGGCTGAGTTTTCCAAAAACAAAATAACCTATTGATAATCCGCCCAAAAATACCGCTAATATAATGGCGGAAGATCTTGACTGACTACCAATAAAATTGGCCAGATATTTATGCCACGTGACCTCATATATTAAACCTGATGCTCCCGTAAAAAATAGAACAAATAACAACATTCTTCTGGCAATAGTTGAACTCATATCAAAACCCTTTTAAATATAGTCTTTTATATGTCACTTTATTAGCCTGTAGCGCTAATTGTTTCTGGTGGTTTTACAGTATCTGTCGGCTCCTCGGTAGGCAGGATAAAATCCGGGTCAATAGAACGTAATGAATAGGTTTTGTAGGCTGAAGCTACTGAAATTAGCGCTAAAAACACACTAATTATGTAAAATAATGGACTTATTTTCAATCCTAATATAAAAAAGCCTAATGTAAAAAAAGAGGTAACTAGAAGATTAAGATAAATCTTATCGGCTTTATTTATTGGATGCTCAAACTTTATCATGGCTCCAGTACAGCCATTTATTAATGCCCATTTATCTTCGGGCTTACAAAAATATTTTAAAATACCAGTAGGTTTGTATATATAACTCACATGCCAGAGAGGTATATGTATTAATTGATATCCAGCTATTTCAAACTCAGTACTATAGTCATTTAAGTAAGAAACCTTTGTTTTAGCTACTCTACGGTGGTATTCGGTAATTTGCTCCTTAACCTTAGTGATTGCATCAGTTTCATTAGACTGAACGGATAAAATAGTAATACCTTTTCCGAACTTGGCATTAAAAAACTCCCTCATGTCATATAATTCTTTTTCTTGATCTTCGGTGCTACCCAAATTATGATCAAAAGAAAATCCGTTCCAATCGACGTTTACCGGTTCAATTGGAACATGAAATTTATGTATACCCCAAAATTCGTGAATATTGTCTCTACCTAGAATGGCCCATCTGTATTTACCATTAAAAGAACCCGATTCCCCCGCATAAAAAGATTCATTACTGTTCTTGAGTCCGGGAGCAATTTGCTTTTTTTCACTATGCCCGGTCCAAATTGTGTTAGCATCCAAAGAAACTACCCAAAATGGATAAATATTGCCCCTCAATTGTTTTATAAAGAACTCTTTATTAACGATGACCGACTTATGAAAATTCCTTACTAAAAACTTAAAAAATAACTCACGAGCCCTTTCTCCATCTAGTTTATTGGGTAAGATATAATGATCCCCAAAACGTTCCTTAATCCCCGCTTCAAGGTTTAAAGTAAAGGATGTATTGCAGTAATTACAACTATATAGATAATCTTTTTCTTTGTATTCAATAGAATTATTACACTTCAAACATAAGATTTCTTTCATTAAGTTATACCCTCTTATTTTGTTAAGCTATATTATAATTTTAAAGGATATATATCTGACAGGCAAATAAAAACCAATTCTTGTCCTTGACAAAACAATAAGCATGATTAGGTTAATACGGAATATTGAGGGTGAACTAACGCACCTAAAGCTTATAAAGAAGGACCTAGTAGTTCAAAGATCACTAGTAGGATTCCATCAAAATAAATTACAATTTAGAAAGGGGAACATAATGGGAAAGATTATTGGAATTGATTTAGGAACAACTAATTCGGTTGTCTCTGTTATGGAAAATGGAGTACCGAATATCATTTTGAACGCAGAAGGAGGCAGAACGACTCCATCTGTTGTGGCAATAACCAAAGAAGGTGAAACGCTGGTCGGCCAAATCGCCAAACGTCAGGCCGTAACCAATCCTCAAAATACTGTCTCTTCAATTAAAAGATTTATCGGTAGTAGTTTTAAAAACCGAACAGAAGACGGCAAACAAATGTCTTTTAAATTAAAAGAAGGTCCTAACGGCTCATGCCTGGTTGAAATCCAAAGTAAAGACTACTCTTGCCCAGAAATATCAGCCAAAGTTCTACAAAAACTAAAATCTTCTGCTGAGGAATATTTAGGAGAAACTATTACTGATGCTGTTATTACAGTACCGGCTTATTTTAATGATAGTCAGCGTCAGGCAACCGTTGATGCTGGTAAAATAGCTGGATTAGAAGTAAAAAGAATCGTTAATGAGCCTACAGCAGCTGCTTTAGCTTATGGTATGGATAAAAAGCGAGATGAAAAAATTGCTGTTTTCGACTTTGGAGGTGGTACCTTTGATATTTCAATCTTAGAGGTGGGCGAGAACGTAGTAGAAGTATTATCAACCAATGGAAATACTCACCTAGGAGGAGATAATCTTGATGAAAAGGTTATTGAATATTTAGTAGCTGAGTTTAAAAGAGAACAAGGAATAGATATATCCAATGATAAAATGGCTATGCAAAGACTAAAAGAAGCTGCCGAAAAAGCCAAAATTGAACTTTCCGCCGCACCAGAAACAGAAATAAACCTCCCCTTTATTACCGCAGATGCCAGTGGCCCCAAACATCTTACCTTGACTCTAAAAAGAGCCAAATTTGAAGAACTAATTTTAGACCTTGTTGAAAAAACACTTGAACCTTGTAAATTGGCCGTAAAAGATTCTGGTCTATCCTTGTCAGAAATCGATGAAATTTTATTGGTAGGCGGCTCAACTAGAATTCCATTAGTTCAGCAAAAAATTAAAGATTTATTTGGTAAAGAACCTAATAAGTCAGTTAACCCTGACGAAGTGGTGTCATTAGGAGCCGCCGTACAAGCCGGTGTACTCGGTGGAGACGTAAAAGACGTATTATTGTTGGATGTTACTCCATTATCACTTGGAATAGAGACTCTTGGTGGAGTAATGACTAAACTTATTGAAAGAAACACTACTATACCTACTAAAAAATCACAAATTTTCTCCACGGCAGCTGACAATCAGACCAGCGTTGAAATACACGTTTTACAGGGAGAAAGAGAACTAGCCAAAGATAATAAAACCATGGGCCGTTTTAGTTTGGTTGATATCCCTCCTGCACCTCGTGGTATTCCTCAAATTGAGGTAGTATTTAATATTGATGCCAATGGAATTGTAAATGTTTCCGCTAAGGATCTTGGTACTGGAAAAGAGCAAAAAATTACTATCCAAGCCTCTAGCGGCCTCACCGATGATGAAATTGACCAAGCTGTAAAAGATGCTGAACAACATGCAGAAGAGGACAAGAAAAAGAAAGAGCTTATTGAGACTCGTAATCAAGCAGAATCAATTGTCTATCAAACTGAAAAAACGCTTAACGAAAACAAAGATAAAATCACTCCTGATCTAAAATCAGTCATTGAAGATAAGGTAGGTAAAGTTAAAAGTGTCCTTGATTCTGACGATGTAAGTGCTATTAAAACGGCGCTTGATGCTTTACAACAAGAAGCTCATAAACTGGCCGAAACTATTTACAAACAAGCACAATCAGCCCAACAACCTCAAGGTGATCAATCTCAGCAGGATCCTACTAAAGATCAGGCTCAAGCTCCTCAAAATGATAAACAAGATGATAATGTTGTAGATGCCGAATTTGAAGAGTCTAAATAATTTGTCGGGACTGATCTAACCTAAAAACTCGCTTTTATATGTACTAACGACTCGACAAATGACAAATGATTGATTAGCTAATAATTCTAGAAAAAGGTGTACTTTTTTCTAGAATATTCGGTCGTGGTAAGACTTGCTTAAGTAAGCTAATTCTATGACCGTACTCAATGAGCAATGGGCCTACCTAATTCTTTTGTTTTGATAATATTTCGAATCCCTTATATAATAAATTTCGATAGTTGAATTTTCATAACCGTATGCTTTAATGCTCCTCTGTTTAATAGTCAGGTAGGTCTTATGTTTTTTTATCGTTTTTTAATAGTTACAATAGCGCTTCTTTTCTGTTATCAGAAGACCACTCTTCTATATGGTAATACTAAAGTAGCAGCTTCTGAGGAAGAACATTTCCCTTACTTTGAGATCTATGCCAAGGTATTGCGCTACATAGAACTGCTTTATGTTGATAAAAATAAGGTAGATAAAAAAATTCTCATTAGGAACTCAATAAGAGGTATGCTTTCAGGGCTTGATCCACACAGTATATATCTGCCTAAGGAAAGTTTTAAAGCCATCAAAATTGATACTTCAGGGAAATTTGGGGGGATCGGAGTTAGAGTTGGTAAACGGGGAAAATATATCGTAATTATCAATGTGATCCCCGACACCCCCGCCAGTAAAGCGGGAATATTAGCTGGTGATAAAATTATTGCTGTCGATGGAATTAAGACTAAGAAGTTCTCAATAGATGAAATAGTCCAAAAGATACAAGGACCCAAAGGGAGTAAAGTCATTGTCTCTATCAAAAGAAAGAATCAAAAGAAAACCCTTAATTTCGACCTAAAAAGAGAAATTATAAAATTAAAAAGTGTAAGACATTTTGAAATTGTTCATGGGTATGTTTATATTGGAATCCAAACTTTTCAAGAAAAAACCGACATCCAAGTAAAAAACGCGCTTACTCAATATTTAAAGAAATACCGCCGAATTAAAGGTATTATACTTGACTTGAGAAATAATCCTGGTGGGCTACTGGATCAAGCAATAAAAATCTGTGATATGTTTTTGGATAGTGGTGTAATTGTTTCTACTATTGGACGAGATCCTAAGAATAAAGAGGTCGCTTTTGCCCACAATAAAGATACTCTAGATTATTTCCCCATGATTACTCTTGTTAACGAAGCTAGCGCCAGCGCTAGTGAGATTGTAGCAGGGGCCTTACAGGATCATAAACGATCTTTAATTCTGGGCGCTCAAACTTTTGGTAAAGGTTCGGTACAAACTTTATTAGAACTACCGGATGGATCTGGTTTAAAATTGACCATAGCTCGTTATTACACGCCTTCTAACCGATCAATTCAAGCAAAAGGGATTACTCCAGACATTATTGTTTCTCAGAGACCAGAAGTTGCCAAAGTTTCACTACCAGCCTTAAGAGAAAAGGATCTAAAAGGACACTTCTCAGCCTCACCTACTACTAATAAGGATTCACCAGGATCAATAAAAAACTTTTTTTCTAATTTAGATCCTATTTACCAAAAGGATCATCAACTGATTACCGCTATAAACTACTTATTTAGCTATAATTTTTTTGACTCATATCAAAAGCAAACGGAAAATATTTATCGTTCCCGATTAAAAAAGGAAACCCCATAATTATCAAGGTATAGTTTAATAAGATATAGGATTAGGATTTAGCTATATTATGTATCAACTGAAAAAGAAATTAAGATTAATCCATAAAGGGATTAAAATATTCCTTTCACTTTTGCGATATAAATTAACTAAAAAACCCTTTCCTCTACATGTTCAAATCCAGGTAACAAAGAAATGTAATTTAAAATGCCCTTATTGTTATAGGGATGCTGAAAATATTAAACAAGCAAGTGATTTTTCTTTTGAACAATTTACAGCATTAATTGATGAAATTAAATCTCAAGGAACCAAATGGGTTAGATTCTTGGGAGGAGAGCCTTTAATGCGTGTAGATATTGGCAAAATGATTAATTATGCATCATCTCAAGGAATGGTTACCGAACTTAACACCAATGGATATTTTATTGATGACCGTATTTTAGATCTTTATAACCTTGATTCTATAGTAATCAGTATAGACGGCACACCTCAAACTCATAACAAAACAAGAGGAGAAGGGTCGTATCAAAAAGCAATTCATGCGATTGAAGTGTGTAAAAAGCATAGATTAAGGGTCCGTTTACATGGTTGCCTGACCAAACATCACACCTTGGAAGATATTGATCATTTGGGAGAACTTGCACTTAACTATAACACATCATTTAACTTTTCTTCCCCTTCCCCCAATTTTTTTGATAATGATCATCAGATGGAAGGTCATCCATCAAGAGAATTGATCCTCAAATTACATCATAGAATGATGGAGCTGAAGACTAAAGGATATCCCATTACTAACTCCCTTTCCTCCCGATCTTATATCAATAATTGGCCCTTACCTTATAAGGATATTATAACTCAGACAGATATTGAACAGAGGAAGATCTCAAACAGCCAGTATGTAGAGTGTCATGCAGGTAAGATTTTTTGCACTTTAGATGTTGACGGTCGAGTGTGCCTATGCGCCTCTATCTGGAGAAATGGTCTTAAATATCAGGATGTTGGCTTTAAGAAGGCCTTTGAGTATATTAATAATCGAAATGCTTATAACTGTGTTTCTTGTAATTATCTAGCTAATATTGAATTAAATGGTCTATTCTTACTGCACTTTCCCATTCTTTGGGAAATAGGCTTATATTTATTAGATATAGGTTCTATCACGTCTAAAAGATTCGTTCAAAACTTAAGCCTTGATTCATGATAGTAAATATACTATCACTATAGCTTATGAAACGGATTGTTCAGCTTGATTCATTTAGAAAAGAAATAAAAAAGAGAGTTAAGGAGCTTAATGTATGAAAGAGCAATCATTAAAAGAGTTATCTGAGGAATGGGGCATTGATTTTCAAACAGTTAAGATTAAAACTAAATTGATCGATAAAATCGTAGATCACTGTAAAAAAAATAATATTAGTCAAAGAAAATTAGCCAAATTAGTTCCGGGGCTTACTCAAGATAGAATATCTAAAATTTTTTCTGGTCAAGTAAGTCATATGACAATTGACAAGTTAATTCAAATTATGACTATCTTAGAGATTCGCGTTACTATATCTGTTCGAGGAAAGGCTGCTTAGACCTTAATTACGATGGCATTGATATTCCACTAAGATTCAATACCACAATTGTAAAACTTCATACATAAAGCTAACCGTGAGTTATCCTGGAATTACCCCATAACGAAAAAAAACGAAGAAATACACCGCAGTTAAAATTTA
>CAZJDM010000093.1:0-17810 GCA_964544765.1 uncultured bacterium | reverse complement strand
ATATCGGATTTAGTTAATAGCGCGGTTAAACTACTTTTAGTTGAAGAATTAGATGATTTAAAAGCTTTTGAAGACCGTGCTGATGAACCATCTTACCCCTTTGAAGAAGTACTAAAAAAGTTAAAAACCAATGGTAAAATATAATATTCTTATCAAAAAATCTGCCGCCAAAGAAATTGAGCGCCTTCCCAAACAAGATGTTAAGCGTATTATTGATCAGATTTCTATGCTAGCAAGAGATCCACGACCCAACGGATGTGAAAAACTTGCTGGCCATGATAGATACCGTATTCGTCAAGGGAAACACCGGATTGTGTACGCTATTTGTGACTCGGAACTAATAGTATGGGTTGTGAAGATTGCTCATAGAAAAGATGTTTACAAAAAATTTTGAGTCAATAAATTAATGACTTGATGATGATGGTTATCGAAATCATTGCAATTGACCTACAATTCTTTCTTGCTCAACGGCTAAAAATTGTCTAACACGAGCAAATCTAGCTGTTAGATCTTGTTTCTGGTAATCTTGTGGTGAAGTAGTTTGGGCTGTTTTTTCAAGTGATACTTTTCCTCCAGGTAACCCTATATATCTCACTCTGATCATTTCTTGGGCTTGAAAAAACTGACTACTATCCATTTGATCAATATCTGTGGATGTTAATTTGGTTTGTTTAGCTACCCAATCAAAGAAGCTTATTTCCGGACCATCAGAATTCTTTGAGTTCACCAACCATTTTCTATATGCAATCAGATTATCAATACGCTGAATATTATCCCTTATACTCGTCGCGATCTGTTGGCTATCTGCATCTGTCCTTAAATTATATTTAGCTAAAAGTTCAACAAAAGCTGGCCTTAGGGCAATTTGGAGGTCCATCATACCATAGGTAACCGCCATTATTTCATGAAATTGATTACGTATCTTGGGCCAAAGTTCCATGGGTAATCCAGGAAAAAACTGGGCGGCTTCTTTGGCACTAATATTCTTTCTTTGGCTGTATAAATTATGTTTGGCTTCCAACATTGCTTTATAACTTAGGAACCCCATAGCTTGAGGATCAGCAAATTTGGTACCTTTTAATGGGTCCGGAAATTGATAAGTAACACTTAATGGTGCAAATTCCATTGAGTATCTTAGTTGATCACCAAAAACGGAAGGTCCGGCATCTTCATCAGCTTCTCCTAACACAAATAGTGATGATGTTTGTCTTAATTGGAAGATTTTACGTTTGACGGGATCCGCACTTCTCATATCATGAATAAATTGATCGGTTATGGATTCAAAGAACCTTAATATATCATGATTAAGACTTGTATAAACTCCTTGTCTTTCAGACTCTAATACATTAGCCAGTTGTAAACGTACCGTTAATGGATTGGAAAAAGAAGACATAACTCTAAGAGCATAAGCATTTTGAGGATAATAAAAATCAAGAAATTGTAAATATGTTGAACCAGCGCTTCTTCCCATCCCTATTACCGGTATTGTACCTTCAAACTGTTTGGGTTTTTGTCTAGTCTGGGCCCATAAGGAAAGACGGTATAGGTATGAAGTTAATGTACTAATGTCTCGAATTGGCGGTCCCATTCCTGAATTGGGTAGGTCAACAGCTAAAGGATTAAACATACCCGTTAAAGAAGATAATAAATCTGCAAAACTTAACCCATGTGAAATATTAGCTCCAATTCCATGTTTCATCACAAAAGTAGGTAGTCTAGGGTTACTAAAATCTCCTTTAAAAGGAGTAATTACCGTAGTAGCTATGTCGGGATCAAAACCCACTCTTACTCCGCTCGATTTGAGCATGACCCCCAATCTATTTTCAATCACTTGTGGAACAAGATTTGAGTTTCTAGCCTTTAAGCTCTTAATATCGGATTGGTATTTTTCTACAGCTTCTTTGCTTTTCCATCTTATGAATTCTATTGGAAAATGATCAGTCAAACCTTTTTCAAACTCTTCAACTATTTGCTGTTGATGTTGAACAAAGGTTGCTAGATCTTCTTCTTGACCACGAGTACCTGGCCTATTACAACAGTCAGCTAATCTACGACTATAATCAGCTAAGTAATTATCTAATAGCTTATCTAAAACTAATAGTTCCATGGTCAATTCTTTTTCTAATGGGCTGTCTAAAACACTCCTCTTTCCCCCTTCTTTTCCCTTAAGCTTTGACTGATGTTTTGCGATTATTCGTTGAGCTATTTCTCTATTTTCTCGTGTTGCAAAAAAATCAAACTTCACCGCCCTAATAGGAAGTCCTAGAATAAATTTTAAGTTATTTCCCTGCAAATCAGTTCTTTCAATTTGGTTAGCTCGATCTAAATTTGCCCATAATACGTTTTGATCAACACGAAAAAGGCCCACTAAGTCAGCACCTAGAGGTGTAGTGTCCTGATAAATAGGATTCTGGGCATGAGCATTTTTTCCAAGTCCAGTTAATAATGTCCATTTAAGTTCCACTTGGCGTTTGGCTAATATTTTAAATTTTTTAATGATGTCCTGTAAAAGAGCATTTGTTTGAACAGCATATTCTTTTCGCATTCTAAGCTCTAAATGCTTAATTAATCTTGATCCGGTCAAATTTCTTCTATGCTTCTCCATAATGGCATCTACAGCCGAGCCTTGACGATCAGCTGCTTTATTAAGACCTAAACAAGCAGCTGGAAGGGTAGCTGCAGGAGCTACAGGAACTGCTGTTGTAGGAGAGCTTGTCGTAGCAGTTAAATTAATTGAATTAATTGATAGTATTGTTAAAGATGATATTATAGTTAGAAGCACTAATTTGTCATTAACCACTTGATTTCCTTAAATTATAATTGAATCTGGCTATTAAAAAACCTTTTAAAAAATATGTTATATTATGAAATATGTCAATTTTTTTTTATTTTTCAAGTAATTATTTTACAAAATCTTGTAAAGGGCATGACTTAATTGATCAACTTTAGGATAAATATCATTTACCTATCATTGCTGCGAATTGTTTTAAAGCGGCCAAAGTAGCAGTTATACGAATTTCATCCCTGGTTCCCGAAAAGTTATATTCTTTAACTTCAATCTCAGCATCATTTTCACAATCAACCTCAGCACTAATTTCAGTTCCATCACCGCTTGGAATCATAGTTGCAATAAAAGTTAAACCAACCGGTTTTTCCTTGGTTCCTCCAGCAGGTCCAGCAATACCGGTAACAGATATTCCACAATCAACAGCAAAATGTTTAGTTAACCCTTCAACCATTTCTTTTGCTGTTTGAAAACTAACTGCTCCGTATTTTTTAATGGTCCTAGAATTAACTTGCAACCATTTTGTCTTCCAATCATTATTATAAGCAATTATGGAACCCATAAAAAAATCAGATGCTCCACTGATAGATGTAATTTCAGAAGCTATCATTCCACCGGTACATGATTCAGCAGTCGCTAACGACCATTGCTTAGATTTAAGAATAGAGGCAATTGAATTAAGAGTTTTGGTTTTTGAACTCATTTAAAATTCTAAAATTCATTTAAATAACTATGCATAGTTAATATCATAAAACAGTCTGGAACACCATCTTCAAACCTGGATAGTTGACAACCAAGGCTTTTCTTTTTGAGTATTAGACTCATACTCGCTAATCAATGAGGCATATTGCAAGGTCCAGTCAATTTGATCCATACCTTTTAATAAGAATTCCTTTTTAAAAGGATCAATTGTAAAAGATAGTGCTGATTCCAATTGTTTTATACTTTCAAATTGATCATTATTAAATTTAATCTCTGAATCCGATGAAAAATATATACGTTGTTCATTTAAATCAATACTCACCTTTAAACCTGGATTTTGATCAACAACCTCAAATAAAGCATCAATAACTTTGGATGGTAATTTTATAGGTAAAATACTATTTTGAAAACAGTTATTATGGAAAATATCAGCAAAAGTAGGCGCAACAACCGCTCTAAAACCAAAATCATTCAATGCCCAAAGAGCATGTTCACGACTTGACCCAGAACCAAAATTTTCCCGAGCTAATAAAATAGTAGCCTGTCTATAAGCTGGTTTATTCAGCACAAAATCAGGGTTTTCTGTTTGTCCTTCTTTATCCAAATATCGCCAATCTTGAAAAAGATGCTTTTTATATCCAGAACGCTCAATCTTTTTTAGAAACTGTTTAGGGATAATCTGATCAGTATCTACATTAGCTCTATCAAGAGGAGCTACTATGCCTGTATGTAAAGTAAATGGTTTCATTTAACTAACACCTAGTTTAACCTGATTAATATCTAATACTAACTATCTAATACCAATTTCTAACATCATAAAAATGTCCCTTTATTGCCGCTGCCGCAGCCATAGCGGGACTTACCAAATGTGTACGTGAAGCTCTACCCTGCCTGCCTTCAAAATTCCGATTACTGGTGGAAGCACATCTTTCATTGGGTTGCAAATAATCATTATTCATGGCCAGGCACATTGAACAGCCTGCAAAACGCCACTCGCATCCAGCATTTTTAAAAATTTCATCCAATCCTTCTTGTTCAGCTTGCCTTTTAACTCGCCCTGATCCGGGAACTACAACCGCTTGTACCTGAGATGATATTTTCTGACCTTTTAAAATAGCTGCCGCAGAGCGAAGATCTTCAATTCTGCCGTTGGTGCATGAGCCAATAAAAACCTTGTCTATGGAAATTTGATTAATGGGAGTTCCAGGTTTCAAGTCTTGATATTCAAGGGCTTTACGTGCTGCCTCTCTCTGAACAGGATCATCGAATTGTTGTGGATCAGGAATAACACCGGTAACATCCGCAACCTGTCCCGGATTGGTACCCCAGGTTACCTGAGGAACTATTTTATCCGCATCAACCTGAATTTCCTTATCAAAATTAGCATCATCATCACTATAAAGGGTTTTCCAATATTCAACCGCCTGATTCCAAAGTTCTCCTTTCGGAGCGTGATCTTTATCTTTTAAATAATCAAAGGTGATTTGATCAGGGGCAATCAATCCCGCTTTGGCACCAGCCTCAATGCTCATATTACAAACCGTCATTCGGCCTTCCATGCTTAAATGGCGAATAAAATCCCCAGCGTATTCAATAACATAACCTGTCCCACCATCAGTTCCCAGTAAACCAATTATCTTAAGAATCACATCCTTAGAAGTAACACCTTTTTGTAGCCAACCATCAATATTAATCCGCATGGATTTACTTACGTGTTGATGCAAAGTTTGGGTAGCTAAAACATGCTCTACTTCAGAGGTTCCAATACCAAAAGCCAAGGCTCCAAATGCTCCGTGAGTTGAAGTATGTGAATCTCCACACACAATGGTGGTTCCTGGCAAAGTTAAACCCAGTTCAGGCCCTATTACATGAATCACACCTTGATCAGGATGCTTGATATCATATAGCGAAATGTTAAATTCGTTACAGTTTTTAGCTAGTTCCCTTAACTGGATCTTAGAGGTATCGGTTCCATCCTCTATATCTCTAGAAAGAGTAGAAACATTATGGTCCATAGTCGCAAAGGTATTTTGCGGCTTATATACTGTTCTTTTGTGCTCCCTCAACCTACTAAAAGCCTGAGGTGAAGTAACCTCATGAATTAAATGTCGATCTATATATAAAAGGCATGATTGATCATTTGATTTATTATCTTGATTTATATCTCGATTTTCACAGGATTTATTATTTTGTTTAGATAGACCTTGACCATCTCGATTAGCAACGACATGATCATTCCAAATTTTCTCGTATAAAGTTCGCCCCATATGTATCCTCACAATTAATAATAGACACCTGTAGTATTTTTTTCTTTTAAATGCAATTCAAATCTAATATTATAGAAGGACTTAGTTAGCTATATCTTTCTAAGTGGTTGTTATTAACTATCAATTTAATTTTTAATATGCTTTCTTTTATTTTATCACATACATATATCATTTATTTTTAGTGTTAGAGGCATTATTATGGAAAAAATACTTATATTTGACACAACTCTACGTGATGGAGAACAAGCTCTACAAAAAAGCCTAAGTGTTCGAGAAAAATTATTAATTGCTCAACAATTAGCTCGCTTAAACGTTGATATCATCGAAGCAGGATTTCCTGTTTCTTCTCCTGGTGATTTTCTCAGCGTTGAAACTATTGCCCAAGAAGTTAAAGGTCCCGTTATTTGCGGTCTGGCAAGAGCGGTACCCAAAGATATAAAAGCTTGCGTTGATTCATTAAAGAAAGCTGAAAGATCACGAATTCACATTTTCTTAGCTACTTCTAATATACACATTGATAAAAAACTTAAAAAGGACCGTGACACTATAATTGAAATGGCCGTTAATGCAGTCAAATACGGTCGTCAATTCAGTGATGATATTGAGTTTTCTTGCGAAGACACTGGTCGAACTTCTCCAGATCTACTTTATTCTATTGTAGAAAAGGTCATCGATGCAGGCGCAACGACAGTTAATCTCCCTGATACGGTTGGATATACTATACCCAGCGAATTTGGTCATATAATCAAAAATGTATTTAATAATGTTCCTAATATTGATAAAGCTACTATCTCAGTCCACTGTCATAACGATTTAGGATTGGCCGCAGCCAACTCACTTACAGCGATTCAAATGGGTGCCCGTCAAGTTGAATGTACGGTAAATGGATTAGGAGAAAGAGCTGGTAATGCTTCCTTAGAAGAAATAGTTATGGCGCTTAAAGTCCGAAATAAAATATTTGACCTGACTACCAACATTAACACTCAGGAAATTGCCCCAACCAGTCGATTGGTAAGTAGTTTGTGTAATGTGTCGATACCATACAACAAGGCAATTGTAGGTAAAAATGCCTTCGCTCACTCTTCAGGTGTCCACCAAGATGGTGTCTTAAAAGACAAATCAACTTATGAAATCATGACTCCCGAAACCATTGGTATTAAAGAAAATAACTTAAACTTGACCAGTAGATCAGGCAGACATGTACTGAAATATCGCTTAAACGCCCTTGGTTACGCTGATAATTCTTATGACATTGAAAAGATATACCAAAGATTTATTAATCTGGCAGATAAAAAGGGCCAGGTATATGATGACGACATAGAATTATTAATGGCTGAAGGCGCTAAAGAAAATAACGATAGATTTAAACTGGTTTATCTCAATGCCTCCAGTGGCTCAGGAATTGTTCCTACCGCGACCTTAAAGATCAAAGATAGTAATAACAATAAGGTAATTCAAGAAGCCGCTACCGGCAGTGGACCAGTAGACGCTTGCTACAGCGCTATTAATCGCGTTGCCGGCATATCAGCCAAGCTGACTGAATATAACATTTCAGCCAATCCTGGTGGTAAAATGGCTATTGGTGCCGTAAACATAATTACCGAACATCAAGGTAAGAAAATACACGGCACTGGATTCAGCACCGATATTGTCGAAGCTTCAGCTTTGGCCTACTTAAATGCCATTAATAAGATTGACCGAATGATGAAAGTAAACAAAATTAAACCAATATTAAATCAACAACCTTAACTTTTTTATCTTTTATAAACTTTAAAACAAAGAATAGGTAAATTATGAGTATTAAAATAGCAGTAATCGGAGGAGATGGTACTGGACCAGAAGTGGTAAACGAAGCACTAAAAGTATTAAACGCCGTAGCAGAAAAAGTCGGCTTTGCTTACCAAACACATGATTTTGATTTTGGGGGTGATAGATACCTTAGGACCGGAGAACTGGTTCCTGAGTCAGCTTTAGAAGAACTAAAATCTTTTGACTCAATCCTTCTGGGTGCAATTGGACATCCAGATGTAAAACCAGGGATTTTAGAAAAAGGCATTTTGTTAAAATTAAGATTCGCTCTGGATCAATATATAAACTTACGACCAGTCAAATTATATCCAGGAGTTGATACTCCTTTAAAGAATAAAACCCATGAACATATTGATTATGTGGTTGTTAGAGAAAACACTGGTGGACTATACAGTGGTACTGGTGGTATATCGGCGATAAATACTCCTCACGAAGTAGCGGTTCAATCTATGGTGTATAATCGTCACCAAGTTGATAGAGCCCTGCAATACGCGTTTGAATATTGTCAAAAATGGAACAAAAGAAATCCTAAAAAAGGTAAAACTCTAACTTTATGTGGTAAAACAAATGTATTGACTTATGTATATGATTTATGGGAAAGATCTTTTCACGAACTAGGAAAAAAATATCCTGATGTAAATAGAGATTACGCGCATGTAGATGCCATCACTATGTGGATGGTAAAAAACCCTGAGTGGTTTGATGTAATAGTTACAGGTAATATGTTTGGAGATATTATTACAGATCTTGGCGCTATTACTCAAGGAGGCATGGGAATTGCTGCCGGAGGTAACATTAATCCTGAAGGTGTTTCCATGTTTGAACCTATTGGTGGCTCAGCTCCTAAATACACCGGGAAAAATGTAATTAATCCTCTAGCTTCGATCTGTTCGCTGGCGATGCTTTTAACTGAAGCAGGGCAAACAAAAGCTGGAGATTACATTGATAAGGCGGTTTCTAATGTTGCCGCTACTAAAATCAAGAGTTTAGAAGCTGGTAAAATGGGTTATACCACTTCAGAAGTAGGTGATCTAATTTGTGAAGAAATTGCTAAATTTTAATACATACTTTAATAATTACTTTAATACATGTCACAATATTAAAGCAACTCACCAGTTCGCCTACTCACCACCAATTAACCCTATAATTTGGGAAAGAGGATCTAAGTGAAATACGATACTATTGTCTGGGATTTTAACGGTACTTTATTAAATGATGCTGAATTTGCTCTTGGTATTATTAACGGCCTTTTACAAAAAAGAGACTTACCAACCTTAAGTATTAATCGATACAAAGAAATATTTACCTTTCCGGTTATACGATTTTACCAAACGGCTGGTTTCCCGGTAACAAAGGAAAATTTTCCTATCATTGCCGAGGAGTTCATAAGCGAGTTTGATAAAGGTTTATATAAATGTCCGTTACAAACTGATGCTCTTGAAACTTTATCTCTATTTAGAAAAAGAAACAAAAAACAACTAGTCTTATCAGCCATGGAACAAAACTCGCTTGATTATGTTATTAAACAAGTTGACATTCGCCCTTTCTTTGATGAAATATGCGGAGTTAAAGACACTTTAGGTTATGGTAAGACTGAGATGGGAAAAACCTTGTTTACCAATCAAAAACTAGATCCTAAAAATGCGGTACTGATCGGAGACACCTTGCATGACTCCGAAGTAGCTGACCAAATCGGTTGTGACTGTATTTTAGTCGCTACCGGTCATCAATCACAACAGGTTTTAAAAAAATCACAAAAGAAGGTATTTTCTTCTTTAAAAGAGGTTCAGAGTTATATTTAGAAGAGTTATATTTAGGAAGGTTATCTTTAGGAAGGTTACCTTTAAAGAGTTATGGTACTGCCAAAAACATTATATTTAAGGAAGTTTCTAATGAAAAAAGCAATTTTAATACCGATCCTATTTATACTAATGGCCAGTATTTTTATGACCGGATGTCAATGTTCTGAGGCTTCAAAACACTATGATCAAGCTATTAATCATCAAGCTACGGCTAATTACAAGGATGCCTTAAGCGAGATAAATAAGGCTCTAAAAGTAGAGCCACAAAATAAAAAGTACTTAATGCTTCGTGATCAATTACAACAATCACTGAAGAAACAACAAGAGGCTCATTGATTATATTTAAATACAACAATGTAAACTCAAGTAAATCTTTATTGTGAACACATACAAGACATTATAAGTGATAATATGAAACAAATTCTTTTTGTCTGCTTAGGAAATATCTGTAGATCACCAACAGCAGAAGCAATTATGAAACTGAAAGTTAAAAATGCCGGTCTAGAAAATCAGATTCAATGCGATTCAGCGGCTACTGGCAATCATTTTGCTGGTCATCCAGCTGATTCAAACATGAGAAGGCACGCTGCTATGCGAAATATCAATATAACCAGCGTATCTAGACCTGTTGATACCAATCACGATTTTACTCGTTTTGATTATATTATTGCTATGGATGACCATAACTATTCTGATTTACAATCTCTCAATCCAGATTCTATATACGCATCCAAAATAAAAAAGATGACAGATTTTTGCTCCCAAATTAAATGTCAAGAAGTACCAGATCCTTATCAAGGTGGTGAAGCGGGTTTCAAATACGTGTTAGACATCTTAGATGATGCTTGCAATGGTCTTTTAGAGTATATCAAAAAAGACCTCTGACTCAATTTTCAAGATGAAATAAGATAATTTTCGGCCTCTTTATCAGAAGAGGTTTTCTTCTAGAATCATTTTTCCAATCCTTCAATTTTTTTAATAAAAATCGCTACATACAGAAATCATAGTTAATAATTGAACAAAAATCAAGGGTATTTGACTACTAAATTGAACAAAAATCAATAGTGTTGTTTTAGAAGTCTATGATCCTCAAGACAAACGAGTCTATAGCCGCTCATTTGGCAATATCAATCGGAACAAATTCATACCTATCTTCTCAGCTTCAAAATGGATTTCAGCCGCAACAATAATGACTCTTGTTGACCGAGGAGTTTTGAGTCTAAATGATACTACAGGTAAATGGCTTAAAACTCGAAATGGAAGACCTTGGGCAGGCTCTAAATCGAGGATTACATTACGCCAATTACTTTCTTTCACATCCGGACTCAAAGGAAATTATGGATGTGAAAATAAAGCTCGTTTAACTCTCGACCGGTGTGTAAGTAAAATTTATCGAGGAGAACGACTTAAATATCAACCTGGAAGCACCTATCATTATGGTTCAAGCCACATGGTGTTAGCCGGTAAAATGGCTGAAGCAGCCACTGGTATGAAATGGGCGGAAATTTTTCAAAGAAATATGAAAAATCCTTTAGGTCTAACCGACACCACCCAATATTACGCTAGACCCGGTCCAGGTTGGGGAACAAAGAATCCATGGCTGGCCGGTGGTATCAAATCAAATGTAGCTGAATACCAAAGGTTTTTGTCTATGATTTTTCATCGAGGAAAATATCGTGGACAACAAATTCTGCAACCTAGTTCCGTTACCGAAATGGAAAAGGATCAATTTGGACCGCATACGGTTATTGCTTACTCACCTTTCACCAAATATTTAGGATTAAACTATCATTATGGGCTAGGAACATGGCATGAATGTAGCAACAATCATAATAGATGCCATGATCTCACTATATCTAGTGCGGGCGCTGCTGGTTTTTATCCCTGGATCGGACCTAATCGATCCTATTATGCTATTTTAGGAATGAATAAATTGGGAGGAGCGGTAATATCAGCCAAACTAGTGGCAGAACTAAGGCTCTTAATTGATCAATTGATTAAGCTTTAGTAACTAGTATGTTCCAGGATCACATTGACCAGGTAGTGCTCCATTTTCATCTGGTTCAGCTCGATCGTATTCTTTGCATGTTACCACATATTCTATATAATCAGAGGCAGAGGTAAAATTGCCATCACCATTAGAATCAGGATCACGGACATACCTATAACAAATATCGGGTGAAGGGCGACCGTGATTATAACCACTTTTAGTGTTGCACAACTCCTCCATTGTATTGTTTAACATCCAATTTCGCTCTAAGTCTACACCAGCTTTATCTTGCTCTCGTAATTGCTCTTGTAAAGGATTAATTCGCTTTAAGTCTTCACCAGGTTGAGAGACTTGAGAAGTCAACCAACCCAAATAGCCCCCAATAAAGGGCGCCAATACCGCAGCAGCTTCTAACCCTGCTGCGTAAGCATACTGATTACCTGCAAGTAATTGCATATTAAGTTGAGCTAAAGTCGTACTATGAGGATCAATTACTTTGAAAATCTGCATAAAGAAATATAATGCAGTCAGGCCTGTTTATTAGCTAATTAGTGTTTTTTTTCAATGAATTATAATTTATTATTGAAATATCTTATCACATAGATGTGATTAATAACCTTTTTCGTGGATATCTTTAACCGCCCGACCGGAGGGATCTGCGAAATTTTCAAAAGCCTTATCCCACTTAATAGCGGTAGGTGTGCTACAGGCCACACTTGGACCATCTGGAATACACTCTACAGCTGAAGGATTGGGATAATGTGACTCAAAAATACTTCGATACCAATAAGCTTCTTTGGTCATAGGAACCTTTACCGTGAACTTAAAACGAGCGTTTTCCATCATTTGATCAGTAATTTCTTTCTCTACATGATCCCGAATAGAATCAATCCAGGAATATCCCACCCCATCAGAAAACTGCTCTTTTTGCCTCCACAATACCTCATTGGGTATCAGACCATCAAAAGCTTCCCGTAGAATATGTTTTTCCATACGTTCAGCGGTTATCATCTTATCTGCCGGATCCAATCCCATGGCCACCTCGATAAATTCTTTATCTAAAAAAGGAACTCGGGTCTCAACTCCCCATGCTGCCATGGACTTATTGGCTCGTAAACAATCGTACATATGTAAATCATTCAATTTACGAACGGTTTCTTGATGAAATTCTTTCGGATCAGGTGCCTTATGAAAATACAAATATCCTCCAAAAATCTCATCCGCTCCTTCACCCGACAATACCATTTTTATTCCCATGGCCCTGATTTTGCGAGCCATTAAATACATCGGCGTTGCTGCTCTGATCGTAGTAACATCAAAGGTTTCCAGTTGGTAAATAACATCAGAGATCGCATCCAATCCTTCTTGAACAGTAAACAATACCTCATGATGAACCGAACCGATGTGATTCGCAACTACCCTAGCTTTTTCTAAATCTGGAGAATTTTTTAATCCCACTGAAAAAGAATGCATACGTGGCCACCAGGCAGCAACTTTTTCATCTTCCTCAATCCTTTTAGGACTAAGCTTAGCAGCAATTGCCGCTATCAAAGAAGAATCAACACCTCCTGAAATCAATAAACCATAGGGAACATCGCACATAAGCTGTCGTTTAACCGCACTCTCTAGCGCCTCACTAAGAGCTTCCGCTTTAAACTTAGTTTTAGGTACATACTCGATATCTTTCCAAGGCGGTCTATAATAAGGAATTGCCTGTTTTTCTTTTCCATTAAAGAAATGTCCGGGAGGAAATTCTTCAACCTTCTTACATACATCAACAATAGCTTTCAATTCTGAAGCAACATACACTTGACCCTTTTCATCCCACCCCCAATACAACGGAACAATTCCAATATGATCTCTAGCAATCATAAAAGTATTATTCTGCGGATCGTATAAAACAAAAGCAAAGATGCCGTTCAACTGGTTAACAAATGAGGGTCCCAACTCTTCATATAGATAAAGAATCACCTCACAGTCAGATTGGGTTTGAAAGTCATGTGTTTCTTTTAAGGTCTTTCTTAAATCTCGATGATTGTATATTTCACCATTAACCGCCAGTACCGCACCAGTTTTAGTATTGTATAAAGGCTGAGCACCGCTATCAACATCGACAATCGCCAGTCTCTCATGGGCCAGTATCGCGCGCTGATCATTAAAAATCCCACTCCAGTCAGGTCCTCGATGACGAATTCGTTTAACTAACTCAAGAGTTTTTTTTCTTAGTACATCTGGCTCATCTTGAATATTCAAGATTGATAAAATACCACACATAATTTTCTAACCTACTTTCTTTTAAGTTATACGCGGCTAATTTCTACACGACGGTAAGTTTTAACACCTACCGCGTAGATTACATAAACTACCGCGTAAGTTATACAAATTTCTCCCTTAAAATATTCTCTAAATTAGGATTACCAATTTCCTGAAGTTCATATCGAACTTTTAGAGTTGGTTTGTTAATCTTAATCACTCTAGTCAAATCGATCGGCGTTCCTATTAATACCAAATCACAATCGATACTATTGATTGTCTCTTCCAAATCTTTAATTTGTTCATCACCATATCCCATAGCTGGTAATAAATCGCCTATATAAGGATATTTTTCATAAGTTTCCGCAATTCTACCTTTTACGTAAGGTCTAGGGTCAATAATTTCAGCGGCTCCATACTTCTCGGCTGCTACTACAGCCGCTCCATAATCCATCTCGCCATGAGTTAAAGTAGGACCATCTTCAATAGCAAGAACCCTTTTGCCTTTGATGCTCTCATAATTATCTACATAAAGAGGAGAAGCCGCCTCAACTACTGTAGCATTAGGATTAGTCTTATGGATACTCTCCCTAACGGCAACTATATCTTCATAATTAGCCGTATCAACCTTATTTATAAGCAAGACATCCGCTCGTCTAAAGTTAACCTCTCCTGGATGATATTCTAATTCATGACCCGCCCGATGAGGATCCACTAAAACAATTTCCAAATCTGATTTGATAAAAGGAGTGTCATTGTTTCCACCATCCCAAATGATTACATCAGCTTCTTTTTCTGCTTCCTTGATAATAGCTCCATAATCTACTCCAGCATAAATAACACTACCCATCTGAATATATGGTTCATACTCTTCCATTTCTTCAATGGTACAATTATGCTTTTTAAGATCCTCTATGGTAGCAAATCTCTGAACCGCTTGGGCCTTTATATCTCCATAGGGCATGGGATGACGAATAGCCACTACTTTTTTGCCCATTCCCTTTAAAATACTCGTAACTCTACGATTAGTCTGAGACTTACCACACCCGGTACGAACCGCGCATACTGATACTACTGGTTTACTGGATTTTATCATGGTTCTATCAGCGTTGAATAACCAAAAATCCGCTCCATTTGCCAAAACAGTAGAAGCTTTATGCATAACATATTCATGAGTTATGTCACTATAGGCAAAAACAACGGTATCTATTCTCTCTTTTTTAATTAAATCAACAAGTTCACTCTCGGCTTTGATTGGAACGCCATTAGGATACTGACTGCCCGCTAAAGCGGCTGGATAAGTTTTATCTTCAATATCAGGTATTTGCGTTGCTGTAAAAGCAACTACCTCATAATCGCTATTATCACGAAAAAATACGTTAAAATTATGAAAATCTCTTCCTGCTGCTCCCATTATTACTACACGTCTCTTAGCCACTATACACCTCCTTGGTTTAATAACTCGCTGCCATATTCACAGATTGAGTCTCAATTTTCAAGCCTTAAATAACCGTTTATTTTCAATATATTAAAGAATTCCATAAAGACCATATATATATACACCGAGAAAATATTATGAAACTAAAAAATGGAAGCCTATAATGACAGTTAAAGCATCAGAACAACTTATGTTCTTACTAGAGTTAATGCTGGATCACTGTCACGAGTTTACTCATTCAGATGATATTTCTTTGTTGGAATTTGCCCTACAATCCGCACGAGATTTAACCGGAGCGGAAGGAGGAGCCGTATATTCAGTAAAGAACCAAAAACGGGCCAATTTAGAATACGCAATTAATGATAAACTAAACCTTTTTTGGGATAGAAGAGAAGATAAACCCAACCCCTTAGCGGATGTTCCTTTATTTACTCCCAAAGATGAAGACGCGATAAAGTACAAAGATGTTCTAAGCGAAACGGTTATACACGATATGGTAATTAACGTCAGCGATATCTATGAATCATTAGATTATAATTTCTCAGTAATCAAACGTTTTGATAAAAACTTTAACTACCAGACTACCTCTATGTTGGTGGTTCCCTTAAAAAATCATATAGACGAAGTAACTGGTGTTCTACAGTTATTTAATCCTATAAATCCAGTTAATAAACAAGTTACCTCCTTTACTATAAATGATGAAAAATTAGCGTCTTTTCTGGCCTTACACATTTCTATGACCATCAATAACATTCGGCTATCTCAAGAATTAGCTGAATTATTTGAGGCTTTTGTCGATGTATTAGCTACCGCAATCGATGAAAAATCACCATATACAGGCGAACATTGTAAAAGGGTTCCTATCATTACCATGGCTATAGCTGAACACGCTGCCACGTCAAAAGATGGAATCTTCAGAAATTTCACTTTGAATAACCAAGAAAGAAAAGAAATAAAGCTTGCTGCTCTTTTACATGACTGCGGGAAAGTAACCACGCCCATCCATGTTGTTGATAAAGCAACTAAACTGGAAACCATCATAGATCGGATTAAAATAATAGAAACCAGGTTTGAAATAATTAAGAGGGACGCCAAAATTAAACTGTTAGAAGAAAAAAATAAGTTATTAATGGCCGGTAAAGACGGTGAGAGTGAAGAACTTGAATCAATGTACGAAAACCTTAAGAAGCAACTTAGAAGTGACCGTGAATTTATACGTAAATGTAATATTGGTACCGAATTTATGGATGATAATCTAAAAAATAAGGTAGCAAAAATTGCCGATTACAAGTGGAGAGACTTTGATGGTAACATCATGAGTGTAATCACTGAAGAAGAATTAATGAATTTACAAATATCTAAAGGAACACTTAATGACCAAGAAAGAGAAATTGTCAATTACCACATAATAGCTACCATTAAGATGCTTGAACGTCTCCCATACCCTAAGAGTTTACGCCGAATCCCTGAAATCGCGGCCGGACACCATGAAACAATGGATGGTAAAGGTTATCCCAACAAGATTACCAGAGAGCAATTGTCTTTAGAGGCCAGAATACTGGGTTTGGCAGACAAATTTGAGGCTTTAACCGCCAAAGATAGGCCCTATAAAAAAGGCAAAACTTTATCAGAAGCCCTCAAAATCATGGGATTTATGAAAAAAGGTCGGGAAATTGACCCCGATCTTTTTAATTTATTTATTGATAATAAGATATATCTGGATTTCGCTTACCAATTTCTAGATCCATGGCAAATTGATGATGTCGACGTTACCCAGATTCCGGGATATATTACTCCAGAAGAAAGAAGAAAAGCAATTGCCGAAGGCATTGAAATGGAAGAAAAAGA
The DNA here is from genome assembly GCA_964544765.1 of uncultured bacterium. Lineage (GTDB taxonomy): Bacteria > Bdellovibrionota_B > Oligoflexia > CAYFLR01 > CAYFLR01 > CAZJDM01. The sequence continues at coordinate 916 of CAZJDM010000093.1, read as the reverse complement.
GGAGCGACCTGAAGTTGAACTCGCTAAGAAAAAATACAAAAGAGCATCTTGAAATACTATCTTTCACTAAAGATGCTAAAAACGTTGTATTGTCTCGATTTTTATCTTATTTTTCGTTTTTTCTTTACAATAAGGCTTACATCCCATAATTACTCATTGGAGTAAAATTAAGCTTTTAGTTAATAGCCAATATCTAAAAGCTGGAGCTGGTGCATTTCGCACCAACGACTAATTATGTTAGAAAACATTTTATTTAATAATAAATTCTATATTAAAACATTTGGTTGTCAGATGAATGTACATGACTCTGACCGCATGTCCCGATTATTAGATGATGAATTCGGGTTAACTAAAACCGAACAAGAATCTGAAGCTTCTTTAATTATTTTAAATACATGTGCCGTCCGAGAAAAGGCCGTTCATAAAGTTTATTCTATGATCGGCTCATTAAGAAAGGCATTTAACTCTCGACAACTAAACCCCATAATTGGAGTCTGTGGTTGTGTAGCCCAAATTGAATCTAAACAGCTTTTAAAAAACAACATGGTGGATTTTATTTTAGGTACCGATAATATTGATTCCTTACCTTCTGTTTTACTTCGCCTAAATAATGGTGAAAATCGTCTGATCCTGAATGGTTTTGAAAGTAAAAGTGTTCCATACAATATAGACACCAAAATACCCAATATAAAGAGCAAAAAAAGTCAAAAAAGAGCTGCCTATATAAACATAATCAAAGGATGTAACAATTTTTGTTCCTTTTGCATTGTTCCTTATACCCGCGGACAAGAAAAAAGTCGCAAGATAAAAAATGTGGTATCAGACGTTAAAAATATTCTAACTCAAGGGATCATTGAAGTGTGTCTTTTGGGTCAAAATGTAAATTCCTTTGGTCATGATCATGGTGAAAAATTTT
>CAZJDM010000092.1:0-18021 GCA_964544765.1 uncultured bacterium | reverse complement strand
GTTCGATCAGCACCAGCGTAGCAATGCACCAAGATAGGACGTTCACTGTTCTTATATGCATCTAACAAGGCTATCAAATCCTTACGATGAGGCAATCGACCTGCGCTCATACTAATATCAACATGATTTACGTCTTCTTTTTCAGCTATTTCAATCTCTTTGCGATACCATTCATGATCATTATTAGCCCCTCTCAGGTTTATAATGGTTCTAATTCCATACTCACTGATAACTTTCTTCAATTTTTCCGGACGTAATTGGGCAGAACGGTATAATTTACCATCATCTACAGTGTAAAAATTAGAAACAAAGTAATAATCAGCAGCCTGACTTGTAAAGGATAGTGATAAATAGGAAACTAAGGACAACGATAAATAGAAAAGTGTTAAAAAAAAGTTCTTTCTAAAATTACTCCCTAAAAAAACCCTCCCTGACAACAAGTTCCCTTCCATGGATAACTCCTTTTGACACGTTTAATTTATGGATATAAAAATTTATGAATACAAATTATTTATATTTTAGTAATTGGCCCAATCTAATTTTGTTTTATCAGTTTAGTAACATTAATCAGTTTAGTAACAGTTGAAACGGCTAATTGCTGTTCTTCTTTTGACAGACGACCCTTTTTGTAAAAATGGACCTTCATATCAGAACCCAAAATTAAAACGACTGATTTGTCATTACAATCACCCAAATTCCAATCTTTTTTTAGAATATAAGAAGGGTCAGTTAGAATAGTAGATTTATATTTTTCTATTTTACTTCGTACTACCACTCGAATAGCAAAATTGGGTTTCCAGGTATCTTTCATATTCGCGATTCCAATTCCTCTGTACTTTTGCTCGGGAAATTTGGCTGTTTTTAATAGGTCAGCAAATTCATCGTTTTGATCCGGAACATCAGGATCGGTGTAAAAAATAACTAAAACTTTTTTTCCTAAATCAGGAATTTTAATAGGCTTGTCATTGGCATCACGAACATTAACATTAGATATCTGAGTGCCTATAGTTAACGAAAAAAGCGAAATAGAATTTAACAAATATAGAAACAATAAATATCGCATAGAAAAACTCCTTTGTTATTTGATTATCTTCAGCAGAAATATCGTTACCATTTCTAATTGTCAATAACTTTCCACTTAAGCTTTCATATTTTCTACCGAGAAATATCATATAATGATGTGTTAATATTAATAAAACCAAACTAAGGAGTCTTATCAATGAAAAAAGTACATGTATTACAAACAACAGTCATTTTAATGATTTTTGTTTTTATTACTGGAGCATGTCAAAGTAATGAAGAAAATGAAATATCTGAAAACAAATCACTAGGTCCGGTTCTAGCTTCTACCAAAGTAAATATAGTACCTCTCAATGATGCTCCTATTCTGGTTAGTAATTCCCAAGAAATAACCTATACCGAAAACGAACAAGCAGTTCCGATTGATGCTCATATAGTATTAAGCGATCCCGATGACCAAGTTCTTACAGGCGCCAAAGTGAGTTTTTCATCGGGCTACCATCCCGACGAAGACATCCTACTTTTTGATGATCAAAATGGCATTAAAGGAACATTTGACTCAGGCACAGGCACACTTTCCCTAACTGGCAATGCTGATATCCCCTCATATCAGGCAGCTCTAAGAAGCGTGAGATATCGTAATAACAGTACTACACCAACCATCGCTAACCGTTCAATCATTTTCACGGTCAATGATGGAAAAACCGAAAGTGCCGCTATCCGACAATCCCTAGAATAATGAAAATAAAAATAATCAATACTATCTACTTGCTTTTACTTACAAAACGTAATACTTAGGTTGGGAGAGGGTGGGATGTAACATGGCCAAATTATATTTTCGTTATGGAACTGTTGGTAGTGCAAAAACATTGAACCTATTAGCTGTAGCTCATAACTATCGACAACAAGGCAAAAAAGTTTTAATCCTAAAACCTAAACTTGATACCAGATTTGGCGTGCATACAGTGCGCACTAGAGCTGGCCTAGAAACTCCAGCCGATATATTAGTAGACGAAAACACCCAAATTTCAAAAGAAAAGCTCCATAATATTGATTGTATTCTGGGTGATGAATCTCAATTCTTTCCACCTCAATTTATTGACCAACTCCACCAAATTGTCATTTATCATAATATTCCAGTCCTGTGTTATGGTTTAAGAACGGATTTTAAAAAAGAATTTTTTCCCGGTTCACACCGACTATTAGAACTCGCTGATACCATTGAAGAGATTAAAACTACCTGTTACCATTGCAATCGAAAGGGTATTTTTAATCTCAAATTAATTGATGGACGACCAACCATGCAAGGCCCTCAAATTGAATTGGGACTTGAGGAGAAGTACTTACCAGTATGTAAAACATGTTACAAGAAAAAATCAGTAGTAATTCTTTGATATTGTCCTTTATAGTGCTCTTTCTATTCTTCCTACTCTCAGCTCTTCACTCTCTATTCTACTTACCAACAGGCTCTTCTTCATCGGGAGGCACATAAGTTGTTATCACACAATACTTCCCCTGCCGATGCACTTTAATCAAATCAATTGATCCTTCAAGTTGCTTAACATTTTTAATAACATTTTGTGAAATATTAACACATTTTTTTTGATAATATTCGTCCAGTTCCTTTGAGTTTAAATTGTCAGGCATTTTTAAATATAAAGGATATGTGTAAACTACTCCCACATCTAATTTATCATTGGGAGGAGTAACTATTATATGTATTTTTGGTTCCATCTCAAAGAAGGCCTGACAACTAGCCAAAACAGTACTGACAATGATAACAATCAACAAATAAAACTGATTAGGCAAATGATTAGCGCGTAATAATATCATAATTATACCACTCAGCTTTCTTATAACTTGAAATATAATAAATATTAGATTATATAAAACTATAGATATCATATCATAAAATTTTAAAAGGAGTTTAAAATGAATCAAGGAAGGATTCCGCTAACCACCAAAGTATTTTTACTACTACCACTGTTTCTAGCAACATCATGTCAACCTATTACTGGTTATTTAAAAGTACTATCAAACATGAACATATTTGTGACGGAGACAACTGAAGATTGTAATCCGATGGGAGGTGCTGGTACAGACATTTGTGATGAAGATGAAGAACCAGAAACCATCATAAAAGCTAAAACACTATCTCCCGGAGAATATCGCACCAACTTCAGTTTTCAATCAAAGAGAGAAGTTTTACTTTCTATCCGAACCAGTAAATACGACGTTGAAGAAATTTCAATAACTATACCCGAAGGTAAAAACATACCTCAATATGCTGGAGAATTTGAACTCTCATCTAATGAAAGTGGACAGCCATGGAACCTAAGAGGACTAGTTGACACAGAGGAAGAAGATTCCCAACTTACTTACACTACAGAGTCATGCACCTACACTAAGAGAGTATGGGAATGTCATTGGAACGGCAATAGTCAGGTATGCGGTTGGAAACTACGCACTTTCTTTGGCCATAGAGAAGTAGAGTATTACTTCCATTACACTACTACCAATCTTTCTATAAGCTATTTTGATCCATCTAATAGGGACCTTATTGCTCAATTTAAGGGTGATCGAAAAACTCGGGAAAAAATTTATACCTATCAAGGACGATGTTTCTAAACTCATCAGAAGATGTTAGTCGTTGGTACATTTCGCGCCAATGACTAGTTAGATTGAGCTGAAAAAGCCCAAATTCAAGGTGGCAAGGAGAAAATGATAACTTACCAATCTAGATTATCTTTCACTGGCGCAATCTGTACAATAAACCAAAAATTGAATATCAAAATATTCCTTCAAGAATTGGCGCCAACCAATTTGATAGGCATTTTTCGTCGATGACCATTCCGCATATAGTATTACCGTAATTTTTCCTCCTATACTCTGTATGGTATATGGCTTTCCCCCTGATGAATAAGAGAAAGATGAAAAAGAGGATCGATATCTTACAATTATTTTATCTACCTTGGATCGGATTCTCTTTAACTGTTTATAACCATAAATACCACCAATATTTTCTAACCAATCTATATCTCTATCAACCTGATTCAAAAACCGTGTTACACTATCAATCCAATTCTTATCCAACACGAGAGAATCGTTTAAATTACTAAATTCGATTAATGATCTACTAAACAGGTTTAGTTTATTTGAGACTAAAACTGTTTTTTCCACTAATTTATAAGGTAACAATTTTTCCAATATAGACAAACTTTTCTCAATAGTTGAACCGTGGACTATTGGAAGTTGTCCACACTGCTCATTAAAATAATGCTTATAGGCATCTAATAATGAAATATTCTTTCTTCGAGCGTAATCAATTGTTTTATTATGTAATGCTTTTTCTCTAGCCATTGCTGCCAAATAGACATCACCCTTTATTAATCTACCGCCGTATTTAGGGAAGATAACAGAAATACCCAACCTACTGACCCTATCTAAAAAACTTTTTCTGACATGATGACATCGAGTCGCAAATCTCTTTTCATCCGCTAATAGATAATCAATTTTTTCCAATTGATCTAAAATATCCCAAACATTTTCACCCTCCCAAGCCACATATATCGCCGCTATTCCAGCTGTTGCCAGTGAAAAACCTCCAATTATTTTAGTTAACAAAGTAGGTTCGGGAGCTGCAAGTCCTGTAAATCCATATTTGGTTGAAACAACAAAAACAGTACTCCCCAAAATTAAATTCGCGTTGTGATTATAAAGCCTCTCTTCTCTAATATTTATAGCAACTTGAACAAAGTTATCGATTTCTTCCGAGGAAAAATAGTATACTTTTTCGTAACAATATGGATCAAAAACATCAATAGTACAATGGGTCATAATTTGTTCTAAAACGCCAGTATCAGGATTTTTCCACTCAGTTATCGAAAAACCTTCTCCAGTGTGAAAATACCAATATTCGGCATCTCTTAACTCCTCATCTACTAATGGTAAGGTCCCTATTATTATTTTAGGTTCAGTCACACTTGATGTATTTGGTGTATTAGATTCACTCGGTGTATTAAATTCACTTGAAGTAGTTGTTCCAGAAAAAGTCGAAGGTGAAATTAAATTAAAACTAGTTATTACTAATAAAAAAGATTTAAGAGAAAATAATATTTTAAAAACCAATACATTATCCTTAGTAGATACTCTTTTATTAATTAATACGACGCGCAAAACCTGCATACCCCGTTAATAGTTCACGCGATGTGCTTACCCATCCCATTAATAATTATTCTGGGAATAATACTATCTGTTCAATATCACTATCAGGAATAATTTTACGGGTTTTAATATGATCTAAACGCTGCGCAGTTGTTTGATAAGCATATTTCTTACCACCAATTTTAATGAAAATAGTCATTCTAACTGGATCATCAATGCTAGGTACAGCATGAAGACCAAATCCCACTGTTTTCAAGGACGAATTATAAATATCACGATATTCAATCTGATAATACCAGTTAGCCAATTCCTTAAACAAAAGATTTCCAATTGTCTCTTCCCCCCCTTTAACAGCTGATTCAAGATCAAGTTTCTCTATAGCTGTTAATCCTTTCTGACGCAACATTCTTTTCCAAATAGCTATTAAACCTACCATTTTGACAATTTCCATCCTTACATAAATAAGATCGCCCTTAAAATGAACAAAAGCATCACGTTGAGTAGTAAATTCCTTATTAAGAGCATTAACCTGCCAGTAAGTGGGTGGTTTTAGACCTAATTTATTAAACGAACTAACAAACAATTGAATCCCCATAGCATTGATATAATGCTGAACCGTTACTGACATTATTCCCATCACCGCTCCTAGAATCACCCCATCATAGACTCTAACCGGTATAGAATTTAATACTCCTTTTAAAGAAGCTGGTAATCCTGCCGGTACCATGATCACAAATTGAGTCAAAACGCCCAATACTTGTTTTCTAATGGTGTTAAGAGATGTCAAAGTACCTGATGTAGTTCTTTTATTAATTGCACCACGTAAGCTATCAATCTCAGCACGGATAGTTGCACCAACCTTATCCATAGTTAATGGAGCCTCACCACTCCACGTTTTTCGAACAATATTCATCCACCAACCTTTATCCTTAGAAGAAGCAAATATTTTTTTACCATCAAAGGCCGTATATAAAAACATTGATGAGGCCATACCTGCCTGAAATGAATACAACCAAAAACCGGTTCGTGCTTCTTGTTCCTGAATCATGGTGGTTAAACCCATACCTTCAACATTAAGTCTGGACAATCTTTGTATACTCCTCCATTTTAAATATTGTCCGTAAGCATCGTAGAAAAAAGTACCCGAAAGAAAAGTACCACCTATAATCATCCCTCGCCGTAAGTGCCTAACGCCAGTACCCAACCATTGAGTAATTTTTCCCGGCTGAAAAGCAGGACTAAAAGATAATAAACCTGCCATAGCCGAATAATACATAATTCTCTGCCTTGATTGTCTACGAAGCTCTTCATTAATAAACCCAGTTAAAATTTCTACTCCTTTTTGTAAATGAGGATAGTCTTCAGTAATTATCCAGTGGATGACCTGCTCTCGGAAAATATCCTCTAACCAAACATGAAATCCAGAGTTATCTAATTTGGGACGAGTATTCGCTTTAACAATTCTTTCTTTCAAATTATATTCGTGAAATTTGTTTTTATAAATTAAAAGAGTTTGTTTCAACTCAGCTATAATACCTTTAACCGCTACCGGAAAAACCGTTTTTATGCGCTGTCGAAACCGGTTTTGCGATTTAAGCTGTAATGATTGAGCAAAGGCTTTTCCTAAATTATTTACCTCTTCACCAATAAAGAAATCTGCTAGTTGATTTAAATTTCTTCTTTTGGTTATAAATTGAGAAAATTGATCATGAAAAGCATTAATCGCGATCTCTTGCATATCATAGGCATCTCTCACTTCCTCCTCATAATATGGCTCAACATCCGATCTAAAAACCGGCATATTTATTATGGAGCTGGAATTTCTAATCATCTGCCGCCATACAACCAGCGTCTCAATCTCTTTGCGATAATATTCATCATTCTCACTATAGCGTTCCTTTAAATATTCCTCTTTTTTATCAATCATGGCAAAGAGTAAATATATAAACTCAATTGATCCTCTCACAAAATCACGCGATCGCCTCTGAGTCTCATCAGGTTGATCAAAAAACTCCACCAATTTATTTCTAAGGACCAAGTGTTTATCCTTTAAAGTTATAAAATTCTCAAAATATTCAGACGGTAAATACCAATCATAGATTGCCAGCGCTTGTTTACCAGAAAGATCTTCATCAAGTACCAATACCTTAACCAGGCTCATCATGAGGTATTCTAATCTATAGGCTTTGTAAACCTCAAAATAGAGCCATTGCTGGTACATAGAGAAAGAAAGATTATGGGATGCTTCACGTCCTCCTAAATAAGAAGAAGCCTTATCAAAATATGCTTTATTATCATGTAAAAAATCACTACGAAAAAAACCTTGCCTAGTTTCCATAGTGATTTTCATCAAAGCTTCCGAAGTTCTGGGTTGGTCATCAATATAAAGATTTTGATCACCTGACAAAACTCTTATTCTCTGAGCATCAAAACTAATCACACCATTCGGACCATTCAAAGCATTCAGACCGTTCAGGTTGTTAATACCTTTAAGACTGTTTATGCCGCCATTAACACGATCGACTCCTTGAAAACCATTTACACTCTCTCCATTCGTGCTATCTATGATTTCAAAATAACCTGATTTTGCGGTTAAACATAGAGAAAACGTCAATAGCGCTGGAATAATAAGGTATAACATCGGAAATACCTTTCATTTAATTGTGGATTTCCTACTTTACTGGCTTGGTATCATGGAGATTAGGTTAGCGTCAACGCAATAATGCATAGCATTAAATTTAAATTTTAAATAAGAGTCGCTACAACATCACAGAAGCAAGATCATTACTTTGATGTCATATTATTGGCCAACCCCGCCCTGAAGGACGGGGAATAGATAAGAGGGACTTACCCTTAGAAACTATAAGAAAGGCTAATTTCTTCGTAGATACCTTTCTGACCACTTTTAACCTGAGGATTGAAATCTTTATCACAATAAACATATATATAATGACTAATGCCCCAATTATCGGTCAGACTATAACCGGCCCAATTTTCTAAGCTAAAATATTTGGAATCACTGCCGTTTGATTTAAATTTATTTACATAAAATACCCTGCCTCCAATATAAAAACCTTTTAAGTCAGGATGACTATAATCAAGTTTGGTTCCAGTATAAACTCCTAAATCAGTCACTGGATTTCTTTGTTGAACGGTTTCAGTTCGTAGTGAAGCTTTTTTATCATTCTTTGGAACATCTGAAAATACTGGAGTGGATCTTACTTGATTTTGTGCCCTTACTTCTATAGCTGGAGTAAAATTACCTAAACCAGTCTTAAAAGTATTATGTAAGACATTCTTTAGATACAGTAAATTATTAGTTCTAGTAGCACCAGCACCACTTGGAAAATATGTTTCCGTGGCGACAAAAGTTTTAAAAAAATCATTCTTATATAATGTAATATTGTTAAATAGGTTGGTATTACCAATTGCTATATTACGAGAGCCTGGATCTTTTGCTAAATTTAACTCTAACACTACTTTCCATCGTTTATCGATAAAAGTAGAACCCAAACCTAAGGTATACTCATAAGTAGCATTTTCACTAACTCGATAGGTACTGGTATTATTACCATATGACATTGCCATTTCAGCATAAGCAAAACCATTAGGAAACAATGTCTTCAAACCGGTTACTTGTTTAGTAACTTTTACATCTTCTTTTTTGGTTTCGGCAGCACTTAAATCCTGAATTGGACCTAAATAAATGAGACCTAATGTTAATAATAAAATTGCTGTGACTCTCATACTTCCTCCTTAAAGTATAGAATTAAATAAAAAATAGAAATTGTTTTGCTTGGTAGTTTTGCAAAATTCGGACCACATTTCTACAAAAAAATAACATTTCTTATGATCACTGGGATTAAAGGACTACCAAACAATAAGTATAAAGGGCTTTTACCTGATTTACCATGATATAGTCATTAACTTGGCATTAACTTGAAAAGAAAGTATACTATTTTAATAAAAAGTATACCACTCCAGTTGAAATGTTCTAATCTGAAGGTAAGAAAGACTTTAATAGATTTTAATATTGGTTACTCAAACGACTAACTCTCGACTAAGTTGAAGTAAAATAAATTGAACAAGGCGCTAAGTATCAAAGGCTTTAACCATCAAACGCCTATGCTTAGCTTACCTTTACCACTTTCACAATGACACCTACTGTTTCTTGATATTTGTTCCATGATTTTGATTGTACCCCAATAAGAATTAAAAGCCCTAAATAAGCCTTAAACTCAGCCAGTGATCAAGATACCTTAATGGTAGCCACTGACTTTGGTCAAGACTCTCTAACTAAATCCGGATATCCTAGAATAATAAAGAAATATTCCCGCAATCAACACTGTCAATCCAATCAACAGAATAAACCCAATCAGATGGATAATGAACCAGAGTTAATATTTGAAGGACAAACAGAAGATATGGGTTGTTCTTTTCGAAAATTTGGTGATCACCACGACTCATTAAATCTAATCAGAAGAAGCATATCTTTCTTCCAAACTGAAAATTGGATATATCGAGAAAATGAACCATTAAAAAAGATACCTATTCCATCGGATGCAGAGATAGATGGATATTATCTAGGCAAATTAATCATTTCCTTAAAATCTGATTGGATTATAGATAATAATGACAAGCAAATTACTTTCCAGCTAGGTTCCTTAATAGCCATCTCGCTAGATGAGATATTAAACGATCGAGTCTTGTCATCTAATATTGAAACTATCTTTAAACCCAGTACCAAAGTATTTATTCAGTCTGTAGCAGTAGCCAAAGAATTTTTGTTGATTAGTGTTCTAGATAATGTAAACGGTAAAATAATAATCTTTGAAAACAAAGATGCCAAATGGCAACCAAGAGAGCTTAATCTCCCTGATCACGGTTCGGTCTATTTTTTCTCAGTAAGTTATTTTCATAGTAAAGCTTTTATTGGTCATCAGAGCTTTTTAACTCCCCCTACTCTCTATCTTTTTAATACTGAAAACAACGATTTAAAGCATATTAGATCTCTCCCAGCTAGATTTGATCCAACTAAATATAAAGTAGAACAAAAAGAAAGCATCAGCAAAGATGGAACTGTAGTTCCCTATTATATTGTCTATAACCAAAATCTTAAGTTTAATGGTAGTAATCCGACTCTCTTAAAAGGATATGGTGGATTTGAACATCCTTTGATCCCTTATTACTTACAAATCGAAGAAAAACTGTGGCTCAACAGGGGAGGCGTTTTTGTATACGCTAATACCAGAGGAGGATCTGAATTTGGTCCAAAGTGGCACCAGGCAGGCTTACGTCAAAACAGGCAAAGAATATTTGACGATTTTATTTCAATCGCCGAGCATGTCATTGATTTGCAAATAACTTCTCCTCAAAATTTGGGAATTCAAGGCGGCAGCAATGGAGGATTACTAGTAGGAACAACCTTTACTCAACGGCCAGAACTTTTTAACGCTGTTATTTGTCAAGTACCATTGTTAGATATGCTTAGATACCACAAACTATTAGCGGGAGCTAGTTGGATGGAGGAGTATGGAGATCCTGAGGATGAAGAAATGCGTGAGTATCTATTGGGATATTCTCCTTATCACCAAGTAAAACCTGATAAGAAATTGATCTATCGTTATAAAATTGGACAGGCTAATAATGATTTTTGTAAAACCTTTGAAGATACGAAAAAAGATCCTACTAGGGAATTTATTCCATATAATTATACCTTGATATCTGAATGCAAAAAAGTCAGAACCTCTGTTTGTCAATACGTGTTCCCTGCTGAACGTCTCTAATATCACCAATGCTAGTCTTCAAAAGAAAGCCAAGTAAATAAACAAATCACAGTAAGGAGTAAGTTATCATTGCTTACTGAGAATTATCTCAGTAATCTCACCTGGCTTAAACATACGAATTGGAGGTCCCCAAAATCCCGTTCCTCGATTCACATACACCTGAGTATGATCTGAATGCTAGTGCAAACCTGATAGATAGGGATGAAAAGAGGAAAATAAATTGTTAATCAAATTAAGTTTGGTAAAAAAACGTAAATAAATATATAAAGGCATGGTAACATTGAATAGCACCACAGAGACCAGAAAAAAATAACGCACAAATACTCCTTTAATAGATTGGTTAATTACTCAGATATAATATCGAATTTGCACATCATATTATTTATACTATAATCATTAATCATTAGAAAATTAATTAAATAAAGTAAAAAAGGGAAAAATATGGAGACAAAGTGTAATCTTTGTCCGAAACATTGTATTATAGCTCCAGGACAGAGTGGTAACTGTCGAGTGAGGATCAATATTGATGGGGAACTAAAAGCCGTTGTTTACAATCATCCTGTTTCTATTCATCTTGACCCGATTGAAAAAAAGCCTTTATTTCATTTTCTGCCCGGTACTGGAATATTATCGATAGCCACTGTCGGATGCAATCTGCACTGTAAAAACTGCCAAAACTGGGAGATTTCCCAAGCCAATCCAGAAGACACTCCATCCTATTTTTTACCTGCATCCCAACTAATCAAAGCGGTTAGGAAAAGTAACAGTAAATCTATTGCCTATACTTATACTGAACCATTAGTTTACTATGAATATACCTATGATTCCTCGGTTAAGGCTCGTGAGGCTGGAATTAAAAATGTACTGGTCACGGCCGGGTATTTAAATAGAGAACCTCTTAAAAAACTATTCTCAGTTATCGACGCGGCCAATATTGATCTTAAAGCTTTTTCCAGCAAATTTTATCAAGATATTTGTGATGCTACATTACTTCCGGTTCTTGATTCTATAATACTAGCTAAAGAAATGGGTGTTCACCTGGAAATAACCAACCTGCTAATACCAACCCTCAACGACGATAAAAAGATGATTCAAGATCTGGTTAACTGGGTGGTGAAAAACCTAGGACCAAGTGTTCCAATCCATTTTTCTCGTTTTTATCCGCATTATAATATGCGCAACTTGCCTCCCACTCCTGTCAGCACCTTAAAATTGGCTCGTCAAATTGCCCAGGATGCAGGTATTCACTACGTTTATATAGGTAACATCTATACCCCGGACGGTGAAAATACTTATTGCCCAAGATGTAAAAATCCGCTTATTAAACGAAAAAGATATCTTGTACTCGAAAACAATATCATACAAGGTAAATGTAAATTTTGTAACCGTAAAACGGAGGGAGTTTGGAACGTAGATCCTTTATAAAATTATTTAGTTCGGGCTTGCTTAGCGGAATAATTCTGATACCATTTAACTGGGGTAAATCTGCTTTTCAACAAAAGATAAAGAATAAAAATATTAAAAGATTAAAAAGAAAAATAAATATGAAAATTAAACCATTTAAATGGGGAGATATAACTAAAAAACACAACCTAGCTGGTTAGTTAAGTATACCATCATCCCATCCTAAAGAGGGCGTTATTAAAGGAGCTTCAATTAATGCAATCTCTGACAACAAAACACACAATACTCGAAAAATTTATTATGAGAATAATTACTAGAATAATAATAGGGTTACTGTTTTTACCTGTTTTACATATTCTACATATTTTACATACCAACAACCTTGATTCACTGGTGGCTAAAAATATAACGAAAAACAAAACAAAAAAAATGGTTAAAAACACAGAGAAACCATCCATCATTTCGGTAAATCGTTTTGGTATGTGGTATCCCGGCACCCCATCCTCTCTTAAAAAAACAATTAGAGACTACTTACAAAAGGTTCCTGCCAAACCTAATCTGAATAATTTGGCCGTTATTGCCCCTCACGCAGGTTATAAATATTCTGGGCAAACAGCCGCTTATGCCTTTAAAAGTACTACAGGAAAAAAATACCAAAGAATAGTGGTGTTAGGTCCTAGTCATCATTATAGATTACACAACAAAATAGCTATGCCCACGGCAAAATTTTACAAAACACCTTTGGGTAAAACAAAAATTGATAGGAACTTTATCAAAAAACTACTCAAACTCACACCTCACGCCATCTTAGCTGATCAGCCATTTACCGTAGAACACAGTGTAGATAATGAGATCCCTTTTGTTCAATACACCCATCCCGAAGCTAAAATCGTACCCATCATAGTCGGAATGATTGATGCCGATAAATTCAAGATGATTGGGCAAAGCATCAGATCTATACTAGACAAACAAACTCTATTAGTAATAAGTTCAGACTTTACCCACTATGGTAGAAATTTTAGTTATGTACCATTTTCGCAAAATATAAAAGAAAACCTGCGCCAACTGGATCAAAAAGCAGTGAAAGCTATCGCTACTATCAATACTGAACAATTCCTCCGATTCACACAAAAAACTGGAGCTACTATCTGTGGTGCTATGCCGATTGCGCTTCTATTATCAATATTACCTCCCAATACTTCGACTCAAATTTTAAGATACGACACTTCAGGTGACTTGTTAGGTAATTTCAATTCTTCAGTAAGCTACTACTCAATTGGATTTACTGGCAAATGGCCCTCCTCTATAAAGAAAAAAACAAAACCAATACAAAAACAAAAACCAACCCAAAAAACGGGAGGAACTATGAACCCAACTGAACCTTTTCCCCAAGAAGCCAAAAAAGGTCTGATCCGACTGGCCCGCCAAGTATTGGAGTCTTATATTAAGGATGGTAAAAAACTTACCTTCCCTGAAACGGGCTTGCTCATGCATGACATATATAATCAAAAACGCGGCGCGTTTGTTACATTAAATATTGATGGCCATCTACGAGGATGTATTGGTGAAATCCTACCGCGTAGAAAATTATACCAGGTAATCATCGATCGAACAGTTGATGCCGCGGTCAATGACAGTCGATTTCCTCCAGTTATAGCTGCTGAAGTTCCATCTATCGATATTGAGATATCAGTTTTAGCTCCTCCTCAAAAAGTCGAGAGCTATAAAGATATTATTATAGGCACCCATGGTATAATCCTCTCAAAAAGGGGGCGTGGAGCCGTGTATCTCCCTCAAGTAGCTACTGAACAAGGATGGGATATTGAAACTACTTTAAGTCATCTATCAAGAAAAGCCGGTTTCAGTCATGACGCTTGGCGCAGTGACACTCAATTTGAAGTATTTACTGCGATAGTCTTTCATGAGGAAAAGAGTTCTAATTAATGATGAGCGCTATTATAATCGCAGTTTTATTAGTTTTTGGTTTTTTCCCTATTGTCTCGCAGACCTTGCTCTTTAGAGAATATTTAATCGCTTTTAATGGTAACGAAATTAGTATCACGGCCTTCTTTTCATCATGGTTATTCTGGATTTTTATTGGAGCCCTAATTTTTCGCTACAATCGCAATTATCTATTTAAAAGTGGTATTAATCCCCTATTTCTTTTACCTTACTATGTTCCCCTGTTTATTATCCAATGGATCCTGATATTCAATATTCGCGATTTAGCTAATATAGCTACCTACGAGCTTTTCCCCCTAAAAGATCTCATAGTATCAACTGTGTTTAGTAATGCTCCGATGTCTCTTTTTACCGGATTTATGTTTCCCTTCTTAGCGGCCTTTTTAAAAGACAGATGGAAGTTAAGAACTATAGGTTATATTTTTTGTCTAGAGGCTGGTGGAAGCTTTATAGGTGGACTATTATGTACACTTTTGCTTTATTTCCAAATCCACAGTCTTTATATCTTCGTTATTGCTTCCTTCATTATCATTTTGACCGTTTTAATATACTGCTTAATATCTAAATATAGTTGGTTTGCTTACGGTATGTTATTATTACTCATTGTTTTATTACCGACAATAATACATCCCAACGATTTATATCAATGGAAATCCAGTCAAATACTGCCTGATAGTATATTAATCGATGGTAAATCTACATCTAAAGGTGAGTTACTTCACCTCAAAAGAAAAGAGCAGGTTGTTTTAATATACAACGGAAAGATTCTGGAAACTGTTCCTAATAAAGAATCTAATGGAACATTAGCTGCCTTAACAATGGCTGAATCAAACACACCAATTCAGTCACTACTTATTATTGGTGCTAAAGCTGGTCTGGCTGAATTGCTTAGTAATACTGACCAGATCCCCAATATATACGTTTATTTTCCCGATAATTTTTATTACCCCTATGTTTTTAATTCTGTTTTCCAAGACAGTTCTGTTCTTCTAGATAAAAAGGTAACGGTTTTAAATGAAGATCCTCTTTCTTACCTACCCAACAAGGGTATTAAACTTGATGCTGTTTTAATTTTGATGGGTGATCCCGATACAGGAGTACAGAACCATTTCTATACTGTCCAATATCTGGAGCAACTGGCCAGCTATATGAGCCACAATAGTTTAGTATTGACCGAAACTACGGGGATAAATAATTTTGCAGGTCAGGAGATAGTTAATTTTGGCCGTTCAATTTATTTAACTTTAAAGCAGGTTTTTCCTAATATCATTATCAAACCGGGCAGGCAGACCTTTTTTATCGCCTCCAAATCCAATATGCTGACTGACAGTCCCAGAATATTGGAAGAAAGGCTCAAAAAATTAAAGCAATCATTTTTCCCGACTAAAACGTTGTATTCATTATTTAGTCCCAATCGTATCAAACTGGCTCAAGAATTATATAATACAGACGCTCCTCAATCTTTTTTTCTCAATACTTCTCAGACGCCTAAATCTTATCTCTTTTCGCTCTTACTTTTAGCTAAATATAGTTATTCTCCTTTTGCCAAACTTTTTAATCAATTGCGATTATTGCATATCGTACCGTTTCTTTTGTCAATGTTCTTGTTTATTTTGTTTTACTGGCTCTATTGGCGCAACACGACAGTCCCACGCGCTTATACATTTCATCGATCTATGGCTTTTGTTTCAGGATTGTGCGGCATGTCGTTAACCATTACATTTCTTTATAAATTTCAAACCCTTTTTGGTTCAGTATTTCTTTATATCGGCTTGATAACCGCTTTATACATGATTGGTCTCTTTTTGGGTTCCTTGATGGTCTCTCGATTTACTACCCATCATGAGCAACAACCATTATGGAGCTTATTCATATCTAGTTTAATCATAATTTCATTGGCTATTATTAACCTTCCACCATACAAATCTATTTACTGTTCAATTTTTCTTTTAATAGGGATTTTAACTGGTCGTTTGTTTCCACAAGCGGCATTACTACTTGCTTCTAGAGGAGTTGAAAGCTCTTATATTGGTAGTATGCTGGAAGCTTCCGAACATGTTGGTGCTTGTATTGGAGGACTTCTAACCGGCTTGATTCTATTACCCATTATTGGATTTGAAAGAACTATACTTTTATCGGGATCAATCATTATCATTCCTTTTTTAATGCAATTGATTCAGATCTATTCCACTCGTAAGCCTCACTACCAGCTTTCTTTCTACGCGATTATCTTCACCTGGGTTATGGTAAGTATTGTAATAGCCACTTTATGGATAGATAGAGAAGAAGATCATCTATTTCCTCCACTGGAACCAATGGATGTCAAACATTTTGAGCCCTCCTTTACCGGCAAAATACCTCCATCAGGTTTTGTAACTTTTCCAGTCAAGACTTCAATTACTCAAACTCCATCTACTCATAACTACATCTTTTCCAGCGCTCAATTCGCTCACGAAGTTCATGGTTATGGAGGGCCTATAAATATTGTTATTAAGGCCTTGGACGAGGCTCCAAATAATTCAATTGGTCAAATTGGTCAAAGTGGACAAATCGAAGATTTCTTTATTAAATCACATAAAGAAACTCCATATTATTTCAATAAAGTATTGCCCCTAATAACCAAAATCAAGGACCAAAAAATATCGCAATTGGGTAATATAGACGTCATTACCGGCGCTACCGTAACCTCTAAAGCCATTATTAACTCTATCAGTCAATCGACTCATAAAGTCTTTGGTCCAAAGGGTCATTATGATTCCAACGCTAAAACAGTTCCATCGTACCTTTCATATCACTTTTGGTACTTGATTATCGCCATCTTGGCCTCAATCATACTAATGAACGACAAGTTAAGATCCTGGCGTACTCCCTGGTTAATAGTTAATTTATTAGTTGGAGGATTCTTTTTAAATTTACAATATTCGTCGATTCAAATTGCTTCCTTACTAGGATTTAATTTCCCAACTCATTTATATAATTATGTGATGATCTTAACCTTGGCACTACCTTTACTTGTAATATTTTGGGGTAATTTTTATTGTGGTTATATGTGTCCTTTTGGAGCCCTCCAAGAACTTATTATGAAGCTAGGCAATAAAATCTGGTTAACACCCACCTCCACCCCAGTCAAACCAATCTTTTATCAGGCTCTAAAGTTAAAATATATTTTATTTTTTTTAGCTTTCTTACTTTTCCTGCTGACTGAACAGAAAGAATTTTTTAATTTCGATCCATTGATATCAGTTTTTGAATTCACAATGTCCTCTTCAATCTGGATTTTATTGTTCGCGGTACTAATAGCATCGATACTTTTTCCGCGCTTTTGGTGCAGATATTTTTGTATTACAGGTGCCTTTTTATCCATGCTTGCTTTCTTCAAACCCTTAAACAAAAAAGTGTTTAAAAAATCCAAACATTACCCAACTTGTAAATATAACGTAAAACACCAATGGCAACTTGATTGTATCGAGTGTAACAACTGTGGGAGCTGATTGCTCCATAGGGTTCTCTCCTAATATAATGTTTGCATTTTGTTTATAAATTCCGTATTTTACTCAAAATTGAAAAAAATAGGAGAAAGTATGGATGCTTTAATTACCTCAATTAACGAAACAACTTTTAAGGTAGAGATTAGTATGATCAAATCTTGAGTATTTTTAACAAAAAAGTGTACCAATTTTTTGTC
>CAZJDM010000091.1:0-18448 GCA_964544765.1 uncultured bacterium | reverse complement strand
TATCAGAGAGACCTTCTCTGCCAATATTCTGTCTAACTGCATCTCACCTTTTTCCTATGTCATTTCCATAATTGCCCAAAATGCACATAATATAATAATAAATGCATAAAACGCACAAATCAACAACTATTGCACAAATTGCACAAATTAATTGATTATTTTTCCCGAAAAAAGAGGGATATATTTATGAATATATCAATATACGCCCAAAAAATATCGTTTTAGATGATTATATGCCCAAAAAGTGCCGTTTTATGTTATTATATGCCTAAGAAATGACGTTTGTTTATTTTATAGGACCAAAAAATGCCATTAAAATCAAAAAAAGAGATAAAAGAAACAAAAGAAATACCTGAATTGATTTATTCATCAACTAATCGATCGACCAGAGATTGGATCAGTATATTAAAAAAGAAAAAATTAATTAGAAAAATAGGTCCAAGGCTGTTTACTTCTGTCGATAAGAAAAAAGAAAAGCAAGTAGTAAAGAGTAGTTGGATAGAAATTTTATCTAATTTGTTCCCAAATGCTTTCATTACTCACAGAACCGCTTTAGAGTATTCGCCCAGTCCTGGTGGAATTATTTATATAACCGGTAATGTCCGAAGGGAAGTTAACTATCCTGGTTTAATTATTAAATTTTTAAAAGGGCCGAGCCCCATTGAGAGTGATGTTGATTTTATAAATAATTTAAAAGCGTCTTCCTTTGAACGAGCATTACTGGAAAACCTTTCGACCGTGAAAACAAAAAAAGAAAGTAAAACAGTAGGGCAGGGAGCAGTGGAAGCTAAACTTGAACAATATCTCCACAATAAAGGTGAACAGGAACTGAATAAATTAAGAAATAGAGCCAGAGAAATAGCGATTAGATTGAATTTAAAAAGAGAGTTTAAAAAACTTAATTCAATTATAGGAGTCCTTTTAGGGAGTCAAGATTATAACGGTTTAAAAAGTGATAAGGCAATTGCTAAAGTCAAAGGGATTCCTTATGATGCAAACTGTCTGGAGACTTTAGAAGCTCTCTTCGCGGCATTAAAAACCTATCCCTTTTCTCCAATTGTTGAAAATATAACCAATTCGGACCATTTTAAAAATAAGGCATTTTTTGAAAGTTATTTCTCTAATTACATTGAAGGAACAATTTTTGAAATTGAAGAAGCGGAGGAAATAGTCTTTGATAGAAAAATATCTACATCAAAACCGCAAGATGCTCATGATATTTTGGGTACCTATTTAATAGTAAGTGATCCCAATGAAATGAAAGTAGTTCCCCATGATTCAAAAGAACTAGTATCGATAATTAGAAAGCGGCATAAATTAATGTTATCCAAAAGATCCGAAATTAACCCAGGAGAGTTTAAAAATAAACCTAACCGGGCGGGTAGTACTCATTTTGTTCACCCAGAGTATGTGTTAGGTTCTTTAATTAGAGGATTTGAGTTTTATAAAGCCTTGGATAAAGGAATAGCTCGTTCAATTTTTATAATGTTTCTAATTAATGAAATACACCCATTCAGTGATGGAAATGGTAGAATTGCCAGGATAATGATGAATGTGGAGCTTAACTCCCAAAATCTATCGACTATAATTATTCCAAATTCTTATCGAGATGATTATCTAGGAGCGCTAAGAGCAATGACCAGAAGACACAGAGCGCAACCACTAATCGAGATGTTTATAAAGGCTCATCAATTTTCTCATATAAACTTTTCTAATTATCCAAAAGTGCTAAAGTACTTGCAGAACCATAATTGGTTTGCAGAACCTGATGAAGCTAAGTTGATTTATTAATACTTGATATTTTTTATAGTAAATAATACCTTATTGATATAAAAAAGGTTAATTTATTTATATTATTAGTATGAATAAGGTTGGTTTAGGTGAAATTCAGCATCTGTGACCAAATATGAAGAAACTATGTTGTTTTGGTGGAGGACTAACAATTCTTTCAATCATAATTCAAATATACGTCGGATTTTTTAAGTGGTTTAGTAAAAACATACATATTTAGCTAACATTATGAAAATTTTATCGAAATAATACTTATACTCACAAGATGAGCCATTTAATTATGGTAACATACTGGATAAATATTCATATTTATTGAATAGTATGTTACCATAAAAATAACATACTGGATAAAACATGGATTTCATAACTTTGTCACAATTAATAGATAGTTCTGAATTTGATTATCAAATACTAAAAGAAGTTTTGAAAGGTTATAAGGCTATTCGTCGAAAAATTAATCATCTATTAAAAAAACGTTACATCATCAGGATAAAAAAAGGGCTTTACATACTAAATCCTGATTATAGTAGATTGCCATATTCACGCGAAATATTGGCAAATTTGATCTATGGTCCATCTTATATTTCATTACAGTATGCTTTGTCTTTTTATCAATTGACTCCTGAAAGAGTGGAGACAATTACCAGTGTAACTTTTAAGAAAGACAAATCCTTCAATACTCCAATTGGTAGATTTACCTATCGTAAAAATAATATTAAACATTACCCATTGGGAGTATTACGTACTAGAATTGAGGGAAACCGATATGTATTGATGGCCTCGATTGAAAAGGCTTTAATTGATTTGATTGATCTGGAATTTAAAGATTTGAATGGAAATATTGAGAGTATACCAGAGCTATTATTCTCCAATTTGAGAATCGATGAAGAGGAATTATGGAAAAAAATCAATCTTGATCGTTTAGAAAAAATTGCCGGAGAATATAAATCAAAAAGAATCCAATTACTAAAATCTTACTTAAAATTAGGTAAAATTAATGGATGAAGCTATTTTAGCCATGCTCGAACAATATCACTGTAAAAATCGTGAACAATATGTGAATGCATTAAAAGAAATTGTACAAGAAATTGCTTTGCTGGGATTATGGAGATCGAAGTTTTTTGAGCATGCTTTATTCTATGGTGGATCGGCTTTAAGGATTTTATATAAATTGGACCGTTTTTCGGAAGATTTAGATTTCTCCTTATTAGAAGCCAATGCAGATTTTGACTTATTACCTTATTTGAAATTCGTTAGTGATGAACTTAGAGCCTTTGGTTTTGAAGTTGAAATGGCTACTAAAAAGAAAAAGATGAGTACGGCAATAGAATCTGCTTTTATTAAACTCAATACGGTAATACATATGTTAAAGGCAAAGATACCACCAGATATAGTAGAACATATTCAAAGCTCGGAACTATTAAAGATAAAGATCGAATTAGATACCGATCCTCCCGGTTTTTTTGAAACAAGAGTTCTGCACTTACTTCAGCCGATTCCCTTCCAAGTTAAAACCATGACAATGGAAAGTCTTTTTGCTGGTAAATTGCATGCTATATTAGCCAGAGCTTGGAAGGATCGAGTTAAGGGACGAGATTACTACGATTGGGTATGGTACGTTGGGAGGGATACTCCTTATAGTTTAACTCATTTAGAAGCAAGGCTGGTGCAAACTGATGATTGGGATAAGAGTAGACCTTTGACTGACAGCGATGTTAAAAAATTATTAAGAGAAAAAATCAACTCGGTCGATTGGCAGAAAGCTAAGAGGGATGTTGAACCGTTTTTAAAACGTCGTGAAGCAATAGATGTGTGGAGTTTACAATTTTTTAATGATCTGATAGAGAAAACTAGGCAATTTATCCAATATATTCAATAAACGATTGATTCATTTCTTTCAGAAATAACTGCATAAAATAAGTTGGAATTTGTTTCTCATAAAAGAATAAAATGCTCTTAATATATTCTTCTTTTGGTGTATGAATGAAAGAAATCGGTAGGGCATTATTTGAAAGTAAAACCGCATTACCTAAAATACGTGAGGTTCGTTTATTCCCATCACAAAAAGGTTGAAGGAAGGCAAATAAAAGATTTGCAGACACAGATTTAGTGAGGATGGACCTTTCTTTATTTATTTTTTTAATTTGGTCACGAGTCTAGAAATGACTGGCTGACTTATGTTTAGTTCAGCACAAGTAGCTTTAGCGGTTACAGATCCTTCTCTTCTGATAAAACGAAGTAAGTTTTCTTGTAATTGGATGCTGTCAAAGCGCTTAGACATCAGGTTACATTTATTTTTTGTAATCTATTATTAAATTAATATAAACTATATAAATATAGAATAGATTAAGTCAATCAATTACAGATATATACCTGACTATTATCTATAATACAGAATAGATATAGAATAAATATTAGAATATAAATAAGCAGCTTCCTCTATATCAATCAGTTATATATTTTACCACACTTTACAGCGTACAATTTATAATTTTGATCATTCAAATTCATCTGAAAAAACCGTTGTATAAAATTAATCGTTTTGGTACTTTCGCCTAGGGCATTAGAATTATGAATAAGAAACGAAAACCAAAATTTATCTTTGTTACTGGGGGGGTAGTTTCGTCAATCGGTAAAGGAATTGCCGCCGCTTCTATTGGTTCTTTGCTTGAGATGCGCGGGTTAAAGATAGCCCTTACCAAAATGGACCCATATATCAATGTTGATCCAGGCACAATGAGCCCTTATCAGCATGGAGAGGTATTTGTAACAGATGATGGAGCCGAAACAGACCTTGATTTAGGTCATTATTCTCGATTTACTAACGCTATCTTATCCAAGAAAAACAGTTTTACCGCTGGTCAAATCTATGCTCAGGTGATTCAAAACGAGCGAAAAGGTAAATATTTAGGGGGAACCATCCAAGTTATTCCCCATATTACTGATGAGATAAAGCGAAAGGTCTTTGAGGCTAGTGAAGGAGTTGATGTATCTATTATTGAGATAGGTGGAACCGTCGGAGATATAGAGGGTTTGCCTTTTCTTGAAGCTATTCGGCAGCTTAGACTCGAATTTCCGCGTGAGGATGTGTGTTTTATCCATGTAACTTTGATCCCTTTCATTGATTGTTCTGGCGAATTGAAGTCCAAACCTACACAACACAGTGTCCAAAAGCTTAGGGAAATTGGTTTACAGCCTAACTTTTTAATTTGTCGTAGTCAAAAGACAATTAGTCCAGATTTGCGTAGAAAAATTAGCCTCTTTTGTAATGTTGTTGAAGGATCGGTTATAGAGGCATGTGATGTTGATAATATTTATAAAATACCTTTATTGTACCATCGTCAAGGGTTGGATGATCAAATTGTTGAACATTTGGGTATTTGGACAGCCGCGCCAAATATGAAACCTTGGAAATCTTTCTTGGACCGTATGGAATACCCTAAACAAGATATTCAAATTGCATTAATTGGTAAATATACCGGTTTAACCGAGTCGTATAAAAGTGTATCTGAAGCGTTAACTCATGGTGGTATATCTCAGGAAGCCAAGGTTAATATCAAATATATTAATTCAGAATCCCTTACATCTGAAAATGTTGATAAAAAAATAGCAGGCAGTTCGGGGGTACTAATTCCAGGTGGATTTGGTGATAGAGGAATTGATGGTAAATTAATTGCTATCGAATACGCTCGTAAAAACCGGGTTCCGTTTTTAGGAATTTGCTTAGGTATGCAAGTGGCATGTATTGAGTTTGCCAAAAATGTTTGTAATATTGAAGATGCTACTAGTGAGGAACTCGAACCAAAGGCCAAGGACCAAATTATTCATTACATGCCGGAACAAAGGTCAATTACCGATAAAGGCGCCACTATGCGTTTGGGATCCTATGAATGTCATTTGAACAAAGGGTCAGTCGCCTTTAAGAGTTATGGAAATAGTAAGATAATCCATGAAAGGCACCGTCATCGCTATGAGTTCAATAACCAATATCGCGAGCAGTTTGAGCAAAAGGGTTTTATTTTTAGTGGCCTTTCGCCAGACAAGAAATTAGTTGAAGTTATTGAAATTACTGATCATCCTTGGTTTATAGGTTGTCAGTTTCATCCCGAGTTTAAGTCATCTCCTCGAAATCCAGCGCCTCTATTTGTCAATTTTATCAAATCCGCGTTAGATTATAACAGTAAATCCAAAACATCGGAGTAAACACATTGTTAAAACATCCAAGTAAACATGTTGTTTATGCATCAGAGTAAATATATTGTTAAAACATTGGAGTAAATTTATTGTCAGAACATTGGAGTAAACATGTTGTCAGAAGCTAGAGAGTATTTATTAGCTGAATCTAAGGCTATCGAATATGCCGCAGAATTTTTAGATGATGGATTTTTAAAAGCGGTTGAACTGATCTATTCTCGTCCAGGAAAGGTTATTGTTACCGGTATGGGTAAAAGTGGATTAGTTGGACGTAAAATTTCAGCTACTTTAACCAGCACAGGTACCCAATCGGTATTTTTACATCCAGGAGAGGCTTATCATGGAGATTTAGGAGTTTTGGCTGATGGAGATACAATTTTAACTATAGCTTATAGTGGTGAAACCAAGGAACTTTTGGACATTTTTCCAGCTTTTAAACGGATGAATCTTCCTATTATCTTACTGACCGGTAAACCCAAATCAACCTTAGCTCAACAAAGTAATGTTGTAATAGATATCCACGTGCAAAAAGAAATAGGTCCCTTGCCTTTTGTTCCTACGGTTAGTTCTACAGTAACTTTGGCTTTTGGAGATGTTTTATCAGTTATGTTACTTAAAAAACGTGGATTTACAGAAGAGGATTTTGCTCGTTTTCATCCGGGTGGAGCTATTGGTAAAAGGCTATTGACCAGAATTTCTGACCTAATGCATCTAGAATCCGAATTACCACGAGTACTCGAAGAAGATAGTATGGAAAAGATCATTTTAACTATGTCCGGGCCTAATTTTGGTATAGCCGGTGTTTTTAATAAGGAAGGGCAATTGTTAGGTGTTATTAGTGATGGTGATTTAAGAAGAGCCTTCAAAAATCATGGCGCTAATTCAATGAAATTGAAAGCTGTTGACCTAATGAATAAGAAACCTAAAACAATCGATAAATTAGAACTCGCTGAAACAGCTTTGCATATAATGGAAAAGCATAAAATAACGGTTTTATTTGTGACTGAAGAAGGTAATTCCGATAAAATAGTAGGTTTAATTCATTTACACGATATCGTGCAGCATAAAATTATTTGATTTAACATAGAAAGTTAATTAGGAGGTGATATATGAGCCAGAAAGACAATATAAATCATGAAGAAGTAACCGAGAAATCTCGAAAAACAGATATTTTAAATGCTTACCGAGAATTACTTACTAAAGTGCGTGAGAAAAAGCAAACTCACCCAAAGGTGGAAAGTAAAAAGAAAGAAAATAAAGATCTAATTGATCGAGCAGCAAGTACAACTGGAGAGAAAATTATTACTTCTTTAGCGGATTTAAAATTAGAATTAGGAAAAAATTTAGATGTTTTAGAAGAAAGAATGTTAGCTGAACATAAGAAGTTTAGCAGTCTACAAACAGCGGTTCAAATAGAAAATCAACATTTAGAAGCAATATATGGAATAAAATCCAATGCAGATTCTTTGTCGGCGTTATTATTAGCTCAAAAAGAGAAAAAAGAACATTTTGAAAATGAAATGGAAATAATACGTAAGAACTGGGAACTTGAACAAGAAACTTATGAAAAAGAGCAAGTTGAAAAACAAAAAGAAGAATCTAAAACTCGTAAGAGGGAAGAAGAAGAATATCAATATAAGCTTAAGCTGAAGAGAGAACGAGAAACAGATGCATATGAACAAAAAAAGAAGTCGTTGGAACAGGAATTGATACTTAAAAAAGCTGAATTTGAAAAGTCAATTGCGGAAAGAGAAAAGAGCCTTACAGAAAGTGAGCAGGAATTAAATGATCTTCGTAAACAGGTTATAGAGTTTCCTGAAAAATTGAACAAAACAGTTGAAGAAGCTAAAAAAGAGGTCCAAGATCAATTAGAAACAGAATTTAATCACAAGATCCAACTCACAGAATCACAAAACACTGGAGAACGAAAATTATTAGACCAAACCATAAATTCTTTGCGCGCTAAAATTAAAGAACAAGAGGCAATGATTGATCAAATTACTTCTAAGAACAATGATGTTGGTAATCAGGTACAACAAATTGCTATTAAAGCAATCGAAGGGGCTTCTGTAAGAAACACTTGGATACCTCCACAACCCAATCCTTTTAGTAGTAGTAAGTCATCTGAATCGCGTTCTTCTGATGTTAGCACAAATACATAACTTTGATGGTTGTAATTAAGAAGATTCTCAAACCAATTAAGAGAATTTTAGAATACTGGCTAATTATAGCTATAGTTTATTTCTTTAAACTACTTAGCGTAGACCTGGGCCGTAAAATTGGTGTATTCGGGGCTACGTTGGCTTATTATTTGTTTTATAGTGAGCGTAAAAAAGTCTTTCGGCATATTAAAATTGCTTTTCCCGATTATTCTAAACAGCAAGTAGAAAAGTTGGCTTTGCGAACTTTTCGTCATTTTGGACTAGCGGGCGCTGATTTACTTCTAATCGATAAAATAGTAAAAAATTTGGATAGGTATGTATCAATTGATGAAACTTCTAAGAAATATTTAGATCAGATCTTAGAGCAGGACAAAGGTACTGTTTTTATATCTGCTCATATAGGTAATTGGGAGCTGTTAGCAATCTGGCTAACCATGAAGGGATATCCTACCTCCACCGTTGCTAAAGAGTTATATGATCCCAGAGTAAATCGATTAATTGCTAATCATCGAAAAAAGTATAATATCCAGGTTTTATTAAGAGGGAAAGAAGGTAAAACTACCAATATGCTAAGAGCCTTAAAAAGACCGGGAATAGTTGGTTTTTTAATCGATCAGAGTACCAAGGTTCCGGGTGTGTATGTAGATTTTTTTGGTAAACCAGCTTATACTCCTAAAGGTGCCGCCCAGTTAGCGTTAAAATTAAAAAACCCTGTTATTGCCGGTTTTTGCGTGCTAAAACCTGATAAAACCTATGAATTTATTGTTAAAAAGCCTTTTGATTTAATCTCTTCTTCTGATAATGTTAAATCTTCTAGTATTGGTATTGATAATGGAATTGATAATGATATTTTAAAAAATACTGCTATGTATACAAAAGCTATTGAGGATATAATTAAGCAGTATCCAGAACAGTGGGTTTGGTTCCATAGAAGGTGGAAAAGGATCAAATTTGAAGTCTAGAACACTGGTTTTTGTATTAATCATTATTACTTTTTCTGGACTAATTTTTTACTTTGGTAAGCAATTAGGAATTCATGTTGATAAATCTTCTTCCTTAAAGCGGCATCAACTATATCAAGGAAGTATGAGCTTCAAGGATATTGATCACCAAAAATTTAAAAACGGTAAAATATATTTTCAGGTGTTAGCCTCGTCGGCTGTTTTTAGATCTGATCAGACCATTTATTTTGATCAAGGCGCTACTTTTAAATTTTATCAAGATTCAGGTGATGTTTTAGTAGTCAAGGGAGGTAAAGCCACAATTTACATTGCTGGAAAGAAGAGTAAACCAGGTTTTTTGGAAACTTATGAAGCTGAAACCCTAAAAGTCTGGGAAAATGTTGAAGGTAAAAGCGAAACTTATAGTTTCTTTTCCGATCATATAGATTATGAAGTTAAAGAACAAGTTATGCGATCCAATCATCCTACTAAATTTATCAGCAACCAGTTTATTGCCAGAGGTAATAAATTTAAGTTTAATATAAAGACAAAAGAATTTCTGGTGTCTGGTAATGTAAAAGGTTATATTTATCCTGAGGATTATCAGAAATCCCCTAATTATCAAGGGATGCAGTTATGAGTAATTTAAACTTTAGGCTTTTGCTCTTCTTATTTTTGGCTTTATTGGTGAATCCTAACAATATGGCGAGTACTAATAAGAATGTAGATAATAGCAAGAGCGCAGGTAATAGTAAAACAAATAAGGCAAACAAAACAAACAAAGCAAATAGAGCAAATAGAGCAAACAAAGCGAGTAAGACAAAAAAAGGAAAAAAGGGAATTAATGTTCAAATTGAAGATCCGATATACTATGAAGCGGACCACCAGGAGGGTGATTTAGATGGTTATTCCTATTTGAAAGGAAAGGTAAAAATTATTCAGGAAGATATCAGTATTCGATCAAATGAAGCAAAATTGTTTTGGACCACTAATCCTAATGAACCTCAAAAATTAATAGTTCTAGGTGATGTTATTTTTAAAAATGAGGATTCTATTGGGTATTGTGAAAAAGGAACTTTTTTACCTAAACTCAAAAAGTTTATTATGGTGGGAAATCCGGTGATTCATAAAGAAAAATCCCACATACGAGCCCAAAAAATTGTCTATTTTACTGAGACTAAACAGTTTAAATTCACCAAACCTCGATCCTTGGTAATGCCCGAGCAAAATAAGCCCGGTGAACAAAATAGGCCCGGTGAGCAAAGAGGGCAAAAAAAATGAAAAAAGGACTTGTCGC
Source organism: uncultured bacterium (assembly GCA_964544765.1). Taxonomy (GTDB): domain Bacteria; phylum Bdellovibrionota_B; class Oligoflexia; order CAYFLR01; family CAYFLR01; genus CAZJDM01. The sequence goes on along the minus strand of CAZJDM010000091.1, from coordinate 8,063 downwards.
TCAAAATTTAATTAAATCTTTTAATAAAAATACCGTAGTAAATAATATCAATTTCAATGTATATCCCAAAGAAATTGTCGGATTACTTGGTCCAAACGGTGCGGGTAAAACTACATGTTTTTATATGATTGTTGGACTCTTAAAGCCAGATAATGGTAAAATATTATTATATGGTGAAGACGTTTCTAATAGTCCTATGTACAGACGAGCAAGGCTTGGCATTGGATATTTACCTCAAAATGCGTCAATTTTTCGAAAAATGACGGTAAAAGATAATTTTCAATCTGTAATGGAAGTGGTGGGAATTAAAAGACAAGAACGATCTAAACTAATGAGGTATTTATTAGAGAGATTTCAACTTGGACATGTACAAAACAGTATGGGATATTCTTTATCCGGAGGAGAGCGTCGTCGAGTGGAAATTGCTAGGGCCCTGATTATCAATCCCAAATTTCTCTTACTTGATGAGCCATTTGCCGGTATCGATCCTTTAGCTGTTTTAGAAATACAAAAGATGATTAAGGAACTGAAAAACGACGGTCTTGGTATTTTAATTACTGACCATAATGTTCGAGAAACATTGGGAAGTTGTGATAGATCTTATGTTATTAGCCAAGGTAAAATTGTGGAAAAGGGAACTGCTGAGCAAATAGTTAATAATAAGAGGGTGAAAGAAATATATTTAGGGGATAATTTTAGCCTGTAAATTGATAGAATTTTTGTTACTATACTAATAGGTTTTATTGAATTGAAAAAGCTAAAAGCTAAAAGCTAAAAGAAATAAAGGATAATAAATGGCTCTCGAACTTAAACAGACATTATCACAAAAGATGGTAATGACGCCGCAGTTAAAACAAGCCATTAAATTGCTTCAATTATCCAAATTAGAATTACAAGATTATATCACTGAACAAATGAATGAAAATCCCGTCTTAGAACAGGATCTTACTGACCAAGAAAAAGGTTTAGAAGATAATTCCAAATCTGGTGAAGATATGATCGCTGATCAAATGGCAGAGACAGGTATGGATCAGTCTACCAGTGAGGATATAAGTGAGAAAATTGATTGGGAGCAATTTGCCGCTAATACAACACCTGTTCAAGCACAAAAAAGTGCTGCGGCTAGTGGAGAATTACCTTCTTTAGAAAATACTCTTACAAGAAAAGAAACTCTGAATGATCATTTGATGTTTCAGTTGTCAATGAGCAAGCTGACAGACGAGGAAAGGGAACTAGGTTCTCTAATTATAAGTGATATTGATGATAATGGGTATTTTCGTTTTGATCCCGAGGAATATGTAAAGTCCAATAAACTAGATCCACTTTTATTTGAAGATTTATTGGACGTTATTCAACGTTTTGATCCTATTGGAGTGGGAGCCAGAAATCTGCAAGAATGCTTGCAAATACAAATTAAATATTATCGTTTGAATAATGGTGTCGTGGAAAAAATTGTTTCCTCATATATGGATCAATTAGAAGTACATAAATTTAAAGAAATTGCCAAAGGATTAAAGGTTCCGCTTAATAAGGTTATAGAAAGCGTAAAAATTATCTCGCATTTGGAACCTAGACCAGGAAGGCCCTTTGGGGGAGATGATACGATATACATTACTCCCGATATTTATGTGTTTAAAGATGGGGATAATTGGGTGATAACTCTTAATGAAGATGGCTTGCCCAAACTCAAAATTTCGCCATTTTATAAGAATGTTTTAAATGAAAAAACCCAAACCAAAGATGAAAAAGTTTACATTCAGGAAAAACTAAAATCAGCGGCTTGGTTAATAAAGAGTATCCATCAACGTCAACGAACTATCTATAAAGTGATGGAAAGTATTTTAAAATTTCAGACGGAATTTTTTGAGCGAGGCATCAGTTCTCTCAAACCCATGGTTCTTAAGGATGTTGCTGAAGATATCGAAATGCATGAATCCACGGTAAGTAGGGTTACAACCAATAAATATGTTCATACTCCTCGTGGCATATTTGAACTCAAGTATTTCTTCAATAGTTCAGTATCCAAGCTGGAAGGCTCCGAAATGGCTTCTGAGAGTGTTAAGGAATATATAAGGAAAATTATATCAGATGAAAATCCCAAAAAACCGCTTAGTGATCAATCAATTGTCGACAAGCTGAAGGTATATGAAATTGCTATAGCTCGTAGAACTGTTGCTAAATATCGTGAGCAACTTGGTATTCTTACATCATCCAAAAGAAAGAAACATTTTTAATAAAGGCAGAAACATTTTTATTTAGTTTTATTAGCAAGGAGACAACTTATGAAAGTAAAAGTTACTTTTAAGAACATGAACTCCAGCCAAGCGGTAACCAACTATACTAAAAAATGTATAACGGATAAATTAAGTAAATTAATAAGTAAACCAACTTTGGTTGAGATGACATTTACAATTGAGAGGCACAATCATCATGCTCAATTAGCCTTAAAAATGGGCAAATTTAGTGTTTCAGCCAGCGATGTTTCTACTGATATGTATATCAGTATTGATAACGTTGTGGATAAAGTGGACCAACTCTTAAAGAAGAAATTAGCTAAAAAGCAAGATCGTTCCAAGGCAGTAAGTGCTGGTAATTTACAAGATACCCTAGGTACTCCGGTTGAAGAATAAAGATAAAACTCCTACTGCTTCGATACTAATCATTACAGGATATTCGGGTGCTGGTAAAACCACGGTGATGGCTTGCCTTAAGGATTTGGGATATCTAACTATCGATAATCTTCCATTCGAAATGTTTGCTGACTTTTTAAAACATGTACGTCAAGATACAAAAAAACGCTATAGTTATTTAGCGCTGGGTGTGGATGTGGGTGATAACGAGTTTATTAATAATTTTCTGATTCAGACCAAAGAATTAAAAAAAATTATTCCATATGAACTGCTCTTTTTATCTTGTAAAAAGAATGTCTTAATTAAACGCTATTCTGAGACGCGAAGAAAACATCCATTATCTGATAAACTTAGTATCTCAGAAGTTATAAGTATGGAAATGGAGCTGTTAGATCCTTTTAAAGCTCATGCTGATAAATTGATTGATACAACACATATTTCTATTCATCAATTAAAACATCGGATTAATAAGCTCTATGGTAAAAAGTCAACAGGATTGAATCTACATGTCGATATTATTAGTTTTGGTTATAAATTTGGAATTCCAGAAAGCGCTAACTTAGTTTTTGACGTGCGCTTCTTACAAAATCCGTATTTTGTTCCTGAACTGAGAAATAAAACCGGTCGGGATGAGAAGGTGTATAAGTTTGTGACCAAATTAGATGAGTTTAAGAGCTTTATTACCAACTTGGAAAAAATACTCAATTTTCTTCTGCCTTTATATGACCAAGAAGGTAAGCATTATTTGACCATAGCTTTTGGTTGTACCGGAGGGAAACATAGATCTGTCAGTGCTACTAAATATTTATCCAGTATGCTTAAAAAGCCTAAATATTCGTATAGTGTGAGTATTTCCCACAGGGATATAGACAAAAGTTAGTATTAGATTTTTTTGGCTTCAATAGTAGATAACATTGATTTGGCACATCTGTCTTTAGGACTTAATTTTAAAGCATGATGCAATTGTTCAGTAGATTTTTCGTTATTCCCAACAATATGATAAATCATACCTAAAACTACATAGATCCTAAAATAATTTGGGTTGAGTTTCTTTGCTTCTTCCAATTCAGCAATTGCTTTTATGTTCTGATTTTTGCGTAAAAAGGACTCGGCTAAAGCTACTTTTACATCTACCATATCTTTTTTAATTGATAGAGCTTTTTTATATTCATTAATAGCTTCATCATACTTATGTAATTCATAATAAAGGTTGCCTATTTCCGCATAAGCGCTTGCCATGCGTCCTTTTACGAAGTCATCTAATTCTTCACTTTGCGATCGATTTCGGTCAATCTGGTAAAAGACATCTTTTCCTTTATCGTATTGGCCAAGGTCATTATACAGAATAGTTAGGTTTAATAAAGGTTCAGTATAATTAGGATTAATTTCGTAAGCTCGATTGTATTTTTGGATGGCTTTGGAGTACTGTCCTTCGTAATGGTAAACGACTCCTAAAAGATTCTGTACATCAGCCATAGAGTCATTATTTCTGAGTAGACTTTGTAAAGCCTGTGTTGCTTCTTTGTAACGACCCTTATCAACTAATTTTTGAATCCGATTTAAAGAATGCTTCATATTAATAATATCTTCATGTTAATGATATATTTATTTTAATAAAACCTTTATGTTAAATTTAAGTAACCTAATTATTAAACATCACTCTGATTATCTAAATGTCGTCCCGCTTTTCAATAATTTTTGATATTAGACCATATTCCTTTGCTTCAGCCGCATTTAGCCAGTAGTCACGCTCAGTGTCTTTGGATACTTGATCTATATTATTTCCAGTTTCTTCAGCTAACATCTTGTTTATAGTTTCTTTGGTTTTTAGTATTTCATTGGCGGTTATTTCAATATCAGAGGCCTGCCCAAATATTTGACCCGATATAAGTGGCTGATGGATAAGAAATTGTGCATTGGGTAGAGAAATCCGATTCTCTTTGGTTGGTGCTAAGAGAATAATTGTTGCAATGCTGGCGCATAAACCACAACAAATGATCTTTACCTCTGGTTTAATAAATTTAATAGTATCAAAAATAGCAAAACCTGAATTTACCTCGCCTCCCGGTGAATTAATATAAAGATAAATCGGTTTCTTATCGTCCTCTGCTTCTAATAGAAATAATCCCTGGATTATTTCTTTAGCAGTTTTAGGTTTTACGGCATCAAATAAAGTCAGAGTACGGGTTTTAAGCATCTTTTCAAACAAAGGAGGCGTCCCATTTTTTTCGTCTTGCTTTTCATCTCTGATCATAGTTCATCCTTCTTTAGGGTTGTCGTTTATTCGATTGTTATTATATGAAATCTAAAACAAAAAAAATAGAAAAAACTTGCGGATTACCCTCCTGTGTGGTTAAAAAGATTGAACAACTAAAGTAAGCATTATTTTAATTTAATAGTGCCAGAGCCATTTCGGGCAGTTGATTTGCTTGCGATAAAACGGCCACCCCTGATTGAACTAATATAGAACTTTGAGTAAATTCCGCAGACTCCTCTGCATAATCCACATCAAGTATTCTCGATTTGGCAGATGAAAGGCTTTCAATAGAAACATTCAGGTTGTTAACAGTACTAGTTAGTCTGTTTTGCATGGACCCTAAATAAGCTCGATATTCAGATACTTTGGTAATTGCGGAGTCTATCTTGTTAATAGCTTCATGTGCTTTTTCTTTTGTTGTTAATCCTGTATCTTGATCGTTACTATCTTCATCTTCAGAATTGTCTTTATTAACTAAATCTAATCCGTCTTCTCCATTTGGTAAGGAATTTATTCGGTTAAGGTCAATCCGAATGATGTTAAGTGGATTATCAGCTTCTAATGAGTCATTTATTGGGTTGTAATTAGGGCCAACTTGAATTTCCAGCGGAAAATAATTACTGTCTTCTTGTAATTCATAGTCAAGCTTACTTGGATCGCCCACTAATAATCGTGTTCCATTATAATCTGTTGATAGGGAAATTCGTTCTATTTCATCAGTTAAGTATGAATATTCCTTGTGAAGATAGTTTCTTTCGTGACTTCCAATTGTATCTGAAGCACTTTGCACCGATAATTCTCTTAATCGAACTAATATATTCTGGATTTCGTACAGGCCCCCTTCAGCAGTTTGAATTAAAGATATTCCGTCATGAGTATTTCGTTTAGCTTGATTCAAACCTCGTATTTCGGCTCTTAGATTAGTGCTGATAGCTAGCCCTGCAGCATCATCAGCTGCTTTATTAATTCTATAACCTGATGCCAAATTAACTAGATGTTTTTGCATTTCTGAACTGGAGTTTTGTAAATTTCGTTGAGATTTTAAAGATGCTACGTTGGTTCTAATGCGTAGGCCCATAGTTTCCTCCCTGAAACCAATCTTAACCTTTGCTTTAAACCTGAATTTTTATTAAAATTAGGTTATCAAAAACTTCTTTGTTTTGCATCGTCCTTGGATTTAAAAACTTTAATTATTTTTATATTGATTGTATGGATTATTCATTTCAAAATTGCCTAGATCAAAATCATTATCAAAAAACTCTATCTTTTCTAAATTCTCATTTGAGAGAAAATGTTTTTTATTCTATTCAGGGTGAATATCCCACCATTCTTTCTCCTGAAAATCAAGAAAGGATGCTTACCCTTACCCTTAATATGGAGGAGAGTTCAACTCCATTGCAAATCCTTTCTCATGCAGCTTATTATCCTTTTAAGGCGATAATTAGAGGTATTCATTTCAATATTGCGGGAATAGGTTCAGTAGTTACCCATCCTGAATATCGAGGTAAAAAGTTGGGGTCAAAACTGATTAGTCAGTTATTGATGAATATAAATAAGGAGAAATTTGATCTATCAATTTTGTGGACCGATTTGTTTGCTTTTTATGAGAATTTTAATTTTAAAAGGGTTGGAAGAGAGTGTCATCTTTATTTGACGTCTGAAGAACTTGCCAAGCTTAAGTTTAATTCTTCAACTTCTTCTTCTTCTTTAGAGATAAAGCGTTATAAAATAGGATCTGAACCAAATAGGAAACTCTTAAAAGAAGTCCCTTCTTTACTCAAGCTATACGAGAAAGGATATTTTAATATCATTCGTAATCAGGACATGATGAGATCTTATCTTAAAATACCCAATAGTCAGATCTTTTTAGCTTTTCAAAAAGGTACTCTTATATCTTATATGATTATGGGTAAGGGAGCCGATCTTCATTCGTATATTCATGAGTGGGCAGGTAATGTAAATGGTTTGAAGGGTATATTGGTTCATTTATCTCAACAAGTTCCTAATTCAAATTTCACTCTTTTATTTCCTGAGCTATCATTAAAAAATGAGGCCCAGGAAGATCATTTACCGTACATTTTACAAGATGAATTAGCTAATGTATCACGCTTTAATGGTTATTTAGGGATGATTCATATTCATTGTCCGGTTTCCTTTTGGCGACGATTAAATTTACCATGTGATTTTGTCTTGTTGGAAGCGAATGGAAAATTCTTTTTTAAAACGAGAAAAGGTGGGGATGAAATTATCTCTAATTCTATTAATCGAAAAGAATTTTGTAGCTTGATGTTTGGCCCTAAGGAAGAATTTCCCACCATTAAATTTAAATCGGCTATTGCTAATGAAAATTGGAAAGAAGTAATTAGAAAATATTTACCATTGGATTTTTTTGTCTGGGGATTAGATTCAGTTTGATTAAAATTAATCTTTAAGTAGTGCAAGTGCGGTAGATGGTAGGTTATTAGCCTGAGCTAACACTGAAACCCCTGCCTGCATTATAATGCTATGTTTGGTTAATTCCGCTGTGGCTTTAGCAATATCCATATCCTTTATTCGTGAGTTAGCTGCTTGCAAGTTTTCAAGGGAGATGGATATGTTACTTACGGTTGAAGCTAGTCGATTTTGGATAGCTCCGAAATCACCTCTAATTCCAGAAACTGAGTCGATGGCGATATCAATCATAGCTAGAGCTTTTTGAGCATTGGCTTTAGTTCCTACTTCTGTTGCATCTATACCTAATTTATCAGTATTAACATCTGCTCTAAAAGCTGGGATGGTGATTCGATCAACACCCAGTATATTTTCTCCTCCAGTGTTTACCTGAATATCTATACTTCCACCACTTCCATTTAGTAGCTTAGTTCCATTGAAATCAGAACCATTAGCAATTCGGTTAATTTCATCCTTTAGAGCAAGAAATTCTTCGTTAAGATATTCTCTTTCTTTTGAGCCAATGGTATCTGAAGCTGATTGTACCCCTAATTCTCGTAGACGGATCAATAAGTTTTGTACTTCATTAAGACCACCTTCAGCAACTTGTATCAACGAGATTCCATCGTTTGAATTTCGTTGAGCTTGGCTTAATCCGCGAATTCGGGCTCGTAATTTTTCAGAGATAGCTAATCCGGCGGCATCATCACCAGCTTTATTTATTCTATATCCTGAGGCCAGTTTTT
>CAZJDM010000090.1:0-18480 GCA_964544765.1 uncultured bacterium | reverse complement strand
TAAAATATTGGACAAAGCTGCATAATTTCGTGTCTATTTTTCTAGAGGAACATCATTATAGAAATTAATTAAAAGCTTGACAACATTGGTTTTCAATGGTTAGCTCTTCTATTATAAAATATACAGGCAAAAACTAATATTAAGAAAATAATTTTTCAATCCCTAACACGGAACATAGGGATTTTTTCACCCAAGGAGGGGATCATGAAAAGGCTATTCGTATCTTTATATTTCATCTTTACTTTATACCTTAATTTTTACACTGCAAACATCTTATCAGCCCAAAATTCTAACGATAGCTATTGGACCAAAGTGGATCTGTCTTATGATGTAATTAAATCAACGATTACCACTGATTTTTGTTATAACACTTCTAATCCATTCAAATTTAATGATTCTTTAAAAACGTTTATGCAATGTATAGGTTTAATTGATACTGCGGGATCATATAATTCAAGACCCTTTATAATAGCAACTGACGACTTAATCAACATTACAGTTGATAATCAAGATTTTAAATATGGAAAAGTAATTGAAGATTTTGGTTTTGCAAAAATTGTAGAATTAATCTCAACCAGTAACCGTATTAAAAACGAAATCTTCTATGCCAATCAAGCTGGTTTTTATAAAGAACGTTTCACTTATTGGAAAAAAAGCTTCCTTCATAACTCAGAGGCAGACAAAATTGATTTCGAGGCAATTATAGATTGGATAAATCAAAATCAAATAGCCAACCTAGATCAATCCATACAAAGCAACCTGGTAGCAAAATTAATTAACGGTTATTTACAAATAATCGATCCACATGCTCAATTAATTGCTAAAAAACAACTTGAGACACTTACTAATCAAACAAAACCTACTGTCATTGGCATAGGTATCCTTTGGAACATGCATAACGATGGTATTCAAATTTTACGTATAAATGATAACTCTCCAGCTGCCAATGCGGGATTATTACCTGGAGATATAATAACCCATATAAGTAGCCATCACGGACAACTAATAGATATTAAGAAAAATAAACTTTCCACAAATCAAATTATGTTTTTGCTCAAAGGAGAAGAATCTACGAGTGTTCAAATCCGGGTTAAACTACGCGGTAAGGTGGAAGTTAAAGATTATATTTTACATCGTGAGAATCTTCAAATGCAAAATATTCATATCAAAAGAATTTTTAGGCAAGAAAATAATCTCCGAATAGCCCATCTAGTGATTTTAAGTTTTGCAACAAATCCTAATTCGTTTTGTCAATCTGTCTACCAAACCCTTCATGATTTATCATTCCAGCAGCAAGTTCAAGGATTGATCCTTGATATCAGGACCAATCCTGGTGGATTAATTATGAACGGAGCTTGTTTATTAAAAATGCTCATTCCTGGAAACTATCCACTGGTTCAATTTGTACCTACCATGAACTTTTTAGACGACAACAGAAACCACATGAATTGGCACGGAAGCACTACCAACATCTATTCTTGGATAAACCAATATCCTGCAACCGAAATAAAATTTAACAATAGGCTCTTTAACTTTAGGAGTAATCCTAATCTAGATAATATAAGCTCAGGAAGTATGATCACTTTTCCTTTTTTAACCACAGTTTTAATCAATGGACAATCCGCCAGTGTTGCTGAAATGGTGGCTGGTACAATGCAGAGTTCAACCAAAAGTATAATTATTGGTTCTAATTCTTTTGGAAAAGGAATGCGTCAAGCTATAAAACCGCTTTCTCAAATAAAGAAATCAGTTTTTCCTTTTAAAATAAAAAACAACGATCAAGCCGGACTTCTTTTTACTGACGCTAGATGGTATTTCAAAACACCAAATGCACCAAACGGCGCGTGGAGCAATCAATTCGTTGGTATAAGACCCGATATTAAAGTAGCTTTTGATCCTTATTCGACATCGATTTATTCTTTTTCTGAAAAAGATGTTTACAATAAAACTTTCAGAACCTCTAAAATCAACGTATTTCCTTATCAAATACCCCTGCCGAAAAAACAATCCTTAATGTGGTTAGAACATTGCGTACAAACTAACGGTCAAGCTAAAAAACGCTATGCCCATTTTTATGAGCAAGCAGATTTCCAAGTATTAAAAGCTATAGATACCTTAAATTGCATGTGGAAAACGGTTCATTGACCAAGACAAAATAAGTCAACATTCTAGTTCAGAATAATACTAAGCTATTTGTTGGGTATTTAATGAGCAAAATAGATAATATACGCAAGGTAGCAAAAATTCTAGATAATATTGAAGATGATTCTAGGACTAAAATTCTGAGTGAACTTGAAGAAAAAGATCCTAAATTGGCAAAAGAAATTCAAAAAAATATGTTTGTTTTTGACGATTTATGTAACCTGGATGATAATAGTTTTAAAATATTAATTACCCATGTTCCTCTGGCCAAATGGACCTTAGTTCTAAAATTAGTTTCAGATGATTTCAAAAAAAAATTATTTCAAAATCTATCTAGTAGAAACGCTCAAGAAATCCAGGAGGTCTTTAATAATCTAGGTTTAGTACCAAAAACCAAAGTTGAAAGGATCCAACAGGAAATTATTGAAATAGCTCTACAATTGAATAGTGAGGGGAAAATTACAATTAGTACAAATAAAGAAGAACTTGTGTATTAAAAACCATCAGTCAATCTATCAAATTTTCTTCTTTCTGGAGAAGCGTCTTTAATATGGTCCATCTCATTTTTTCTTTCTAATTCTTCTTGAGATTGAACAATGGCCTCATCCAAGCTCTTACCTTCTTTAATAAGAGAAACTGCTAATGCCAATCTGGCATCATTAATTAACAAACCACCATTATTATAATCTGACGTTCCCTTTATTAAGCTTTTTATCTCAACAAGCGTAAAACCTGACAACTCATTTTTCTTTAGCCTTTTAGCTGTGGACTCAATATCTTGACTGGATGAGCTGGGATCACCACCACAAGAAACAAATAAAGCAAGCAATACGATAAATAGAAATCCTTGATTAGCTCTTCTCACTTAAAACTCCTTATATTTATTGAGATTTATTCATTTAGATTTTGTTAAAGTAGGAACGAAGCCTTCACTATAAGCCGGGTTCTGTCCAATAACTGCTATACAGTCACTGCGATAATCATTCATCTGGGAACAATGTTACCATTATCCTCTAGCACCCTACCCAGGAATAAAGACGGGCCATCTATTACGAATCATTTATAAAAATGATCCGTACTATCCCCTATTTGGGCTTGCTCCAAGTGGGGTTTACCGCATAGCATGTCACCATACTACGTGTGAGCTCTTACCTCACAATTTCACCCTTACCTAAAAACCTATCGGATTTTCAGGCGGTATACTTTCTGCTGCACTTTCCGTGGGATTACTCCCCCTGGCCGTTAACCAGCACCCTACCCTATGGAGCCCGGACTTTCCTCTCTGTAGAAATAACAAAGCGATTATCTTGGAAAACTCCGTTCCTAGGATAGGTTGATATCACTACCTAACAGCTTTGTCAATCTGACCAAAACAGTTTAAAACCAAACTAAATTCCCTTTTGACAGTTATCACCAGATTTGCTAACATCTTATAATCTTTAAGTAAACAGTATAATAAAGTTTAAGGGAGTTGCTAATATGAGCTATATCAAAAAGCTATTTTTATTAATTTTTCCCCTTATCTGTCTAGAGGGATATTTATGGGCCGATGCCACTGAAACCAGCAATACTTTTAATTTAAATAAATTTTTTGGGAATATTGTCGAATTTATGGCGGAAATTCTGTTTTGGCCACTACCCTTAATTGATGTTCCCTTAATTGTGGTTACCCTAGTATTTGGCGGTATATTTTTTACCTTTAGATATGGTTTTGTACATCTAAGGTTGTTTCGCCACTCCATTGATGTCGTGCGGGGTAAATATGACAATCCAGATGACGCCGGAGAAATCCCCCATTTTCATGCCTTAACCTCAGCACTATCAGCTACTGTTGGGTTGGGTAATATTGCTGGAGTAGCGGTAGCTATCACTACAGGAGGTCCAGGAGCTGTTTTCTGGATGTGGATCGCGGCTTTTTTTGGGATGAGTCTAAAATTTTCCAGTTGTACCTTTGCTCAACTATATAGACGAGTGGATGATAAAGGTAGAGTATTAGGTGGTCCTATGGTGTATTTGGACCAAGGCTTTGTAGAGACCAAACCCAAGTTTTTCCCTTCAGAAACTAAATGGGCTCCCTTAAAACACCTCTTCTCCTTTCTGAATAACTCCATTATTCCTTTAGCTAAAGCATTTGCTATCTTTTATGCGGTTATGACCATAATCGCCTCCATTGGCGGTGGTAATCTATTTCAAGCTAACCAAACATATGAATTGTTGTCGGGACAATTTCCCAGCTTAGTTGGATTAGAATATATCATTGGCACATTATTAGCCTTTCTGGTCGGATTAGTTATTATAGGAGGAATAAAACGAATAGGAGAAGTAACCAGTAGGATGGTTCCGGCTATGTGTTTGTTTTACGTAACAGTTTGTCTAATTATTATCTTTGGACACATCTCAGAAGTTCCAACTCTTTTTGTCAGTATATTCGAACAGGCCATTTCTCCAGAAGCAGCTTTTGGTGGATTTATGGGTGTACTGATAATGGGAATCAAAAGAGCTTCTTTTTCAAATGAGGCTGGACTCGGTTCAGCCGCCATAGCTCATTCCGCGGCAAGAACTGATGAACCAGTAAGAGAAGGCGTTGTAGCCATGATGGGACCATTTATTGACACCCACATTGTATGCACCATGTCAGCATTAGCTATCCTCATAACTGGATCTCACTTAGATCCCACCTTAGTTGGAAAAGGCGCTCAAATTACTGCTAAAGCTTTTGCATCTGTCAGTGATATCATGCCTTACTTTTTAACTTTGGCTGCTATTGTCTTTGCTTTTTCAACAATGATTTCATGGAGCTACTACGGAGAACGTGCTACTGAGTATTTATTTGGCAGAAAAAATTTAATAGTAATTGCTGGTTATGAAATCAATTCACTATTTATTTACCGGGTCATCTATGTTCTTTTTATAATTATCGCTCCAGCCTTGAGCTTAAGTAATGTAGTTGACTTTGCCGATCTTTCTTTGTTAAGTATGGCTTTTCCCAATATTTTGGGGATGATCGTCTTATCCGGCATAGTGAGTAAAATGATCAAAGATTACATAAAACGTTTAAAAACGGGTGAAATGAAACCATATAATTAATTAACATAAGGACTATGACTTTCTTGATATAGAGAAAATAAGTCAACTTTCTCATCCAAAATGGTGAGTTTTCTGGAGATAATTTCATGAATATAAAAACCTTTGTATTGGGAGATTTTGGAGCTAATGTATTTTTAGTGGAGGATCCACAAACTCAAGAATGCGCACTAATAGATACCAGTGATACCTTTGAAGTAAAAGATGTTATTTCTTCTCTATCACCATCACCTAATTTAACGGCTATATTATTAACTCACGCGCATGTTGACCATGCAGGTGCTTTAACAGTGCTTCAAGACCATTTTAAGGTTCAAAGTTATTTATCAGAAGCAGATATGGGACTATTCAAAGGACTTCCTGATCAAGGCACTTTACTTGGAATGCCTCATATGAACCGTCCTTGTGGAAAAATCGATCATCAATTAAAAGATGGTGATACTATACAAGTAGGGAATATTACGTTCAACTTTCTTCTAACTCCCGGACATACTCCTGGTCAAGGTTGTTATTACAATGACACTGACATTTTCGTTGGAGATTTATTATTCGATAGCAGTATTGGCAGAACCGATCTCCCCATGGGAGATCCAATCACAATGAAAAACAGTTTACGAAAACTTATGCAACTACCCCTTCATTTAAAAGTACATTGTGGACATGGAGAAGACACAACTCTTGAAAAAGAATTTTTTTACAATCCCTTTTTAGGATTTCTACGCAGTGAACGCGGTGTTCCTGAAGGACACGCCATCCACTGGTAAAATCTATCTAGACTCCGCTGAAACTACCATTGCCATCTCTTCTAAAAAATCTTGTCTAACTTCCATGGATCTTTGTTTTAACTCAATCTCATTGTATTGCTTTTTAAACTTATTTATTAAATAGGTTACGCGGCAAAATAACTGATTCGGTAAATTATTTAAAACACGCCTCAAAATTGGTTGCTCCAAACATGTACACAAATAAGCAATTTCCATAGGATGATATCTTACTAAAAGTTTTTGAAGCGATTTTTGGGGAATCAATTTGGTATGTTCAATTGATAATTGAAGTGACTTAGATGCTAATTTATCACTTTTTGTTTTTTTATCTAAGTTATATTCAATTATCTTGTTAATAATTAAATTCTGAGTCTCAAAAATTTTCTTCTGGGAAATATTCTTATATTTTCTATAACGAATCGCCTTAAAAACAAAGGATTGTAAATATTGAGGAAGAAGGGAGACAAACAGTTCCCCGTCCTCTTTTAAGCTAACAGCTATTGCGGCAAGAGTTTCAATCCCAAAAGGGCGATAATAAATACTAATTAATACTTTAGATACTCTATTAGGAGAAAAACGCAGCATAAACCTAATTCTAGGGACAGGGTCCTCAACCGAAGTCACTTCCTTGGGTTTTGGTTTTTCTTTAGGTTTCGTGATAACCTTAATTTTTTTGAAAATACGTTGAGGAGTGGAATAAATACTATAATTATATAAATGTTGAATACGCTTTAATGGACTTTTATATTTTATAGGCTTTTGCCGCTTTTCAGGCTTAAAACATGGAATCCACAGTAATACAAATATACAAATTAAAAATAATGATAAATAAGTTGTTGCTCCAGATAGACTTAAAAGAAGATAAACAACGATTGCCATAAGAGTTACAGTGAGTATATTTTTTACCATGGAATCCCCCCACAAGAAATTTCCGAGTTAAAAACCGTAAAAAATTTTTACACTGCATAAACTTTCGACAGATAATCAGAAAACTTTAATTTTTCATTTAATATTTACCGGCCTTTAGAAAAAAGACTTTCCTGAACAAATTTGGTTTCAGATGTGGTATCTTCTGAAGGTTGACTGTTTTTACTATCTTTATTAATAATTCTTTCTATTTTTAGAATAGATTTTTTAGTTATTAAATTGCCTTGAGCTGATTGACCCTTAACTGAAAAATCTTTAAAATTTACATCAAATACTTTTTTCCGTAAACCTTTAGAAGGAGCCAGTTTTATTTTTACCTTAGGATTCGGATCAGTTGAAAAGAAAATGATTCTACCTAAACTAAATAATCGATATTCTTTTTCTCTAATCAAACTTTTAATAGTAAAGCGTTTTAGGTAGTAACTTAAAGAGTCAATGTCTTGATAGAGAATGTTAAAGACAATACTTGTATCATTTTTCACAAACCTACCAGCATATAAAATCTTCCCACCGGCATAATATTTTTCAGTTGCTTTAATTATTTTATAGGTCCCATCAGAACGAATAAAAAGGATGTCGTCTATGGGAGAACAAACCCCACCAAACTCTCCTTCTTTTAAACCGGTGCCAATATACCCCTGTTTATCAAAAAATAACTTTAAATTGGTTCTTACAATTTGATCTACTTGAACATTATCAAAAGTCTCCAGGGTTGTCTTTCTAGGAAAACTTTTACCATATTTTTTCTTGATATTTTTAAAGAATTGAATGGAATATTTCGTCATATCTGATAAAGATTTTTCTACAGAACTTATTTCTTCTTCAATATTGGACAATTCATCCCGAGCTTTGTTGGAGTCATACTTCGAAATTCTTTTAATTCTTATCTCTGTAAGTTTGATAACATCATCTCGAATAATTGGCCTTTTTAAGGATTTTTTAAACGGAACCAACTTCCTTTCAATCGTACTGTAAATATCTTCGTTGGTAGTACATCTCTTTATACTTTCATAAATATTCTTCTCAATAAAAATCTTCTCTAAGGTCTTATGGTGCCACTTTTCTAATAACTGCTTTTTCTTTATTTCCAATTCTTTTTGTAGAAGATTACGAGTCTGATCAGTACTTCTTCTAAGGATATCCTTAACATCAGTAAAAATTGGTTTGTTGTCATGGATGACACAGGCTAATGGAGATATTGATGCCTCACAATCAGTAAAGGCATATAATTGTTGAATCACTTTCTCGGGATCAGATCCTTTGGAAAGAAAAACTTCAATGGAAACCTTTCGAGCCGTGTTATCATCAATCTTGGAAATCTTGATTTTACCTTTATCATTAGCAGCAACGATAGAATCAATTAAAGATGAAGTAGTGGTTCCATAAGGTATTTCGGTAATTTCCAACAAATTTTTCTTAATAATATCAATTTTGGCTCTAACCCTAACTCTACTGCCTCGAACACCCAAATTATAGTTACTTACGTCAGCAATACCTCCACCAGAAAAATCCGGAAATAAATCAAAATCCTTTCCTTTAAGATAATTTATGGAGCTTTCAATTAGCTCATTAAAATTATGAGGTAAGATTTTGGTAGACATACCTACCGCAATACCCTCTATCCCCGATGATAAAAGTAAAGGAAATTTAACCGGTAAGGAGACGGGTTCTTTATTTCTACCATCATAGGATAATTGCCAAGGAGTCAATTGGGGATTAAAAACCACTTCCAAGGCAAATGGATTAAGTCGAGCCTCAATATATCTAGCGGCAGCAGCAGGATCTCCTGTAACTGGATCACCCCAATTTCCTTGTGTATCAATGAGAAGATTTTTCTGACCCAAATTAACCATAGCATGATAAATAGAAGCATCTCCATGGGGATGATACTTCATTGTATTACCTACCAAGTTAGCAACTTTATTGTACCGTCCATCATCCAAATCCTTCATCGCGTGTAAAATACGCCGCTGAACAGGTTTTAAACCATCAAAAATATTGGGGATAGCTCTGTCAGTTATAACATAGGACGCATAATCTAAAAACCAGTCCTCAAATAGTAAGTCAAGATGTTTTACTTGGTCAGTCAATTTGATACCTCATTTTCAATACGCAGGTTTTCCATAATAAAACTCCTGCGTTCAGGAGTGTTTTTCCCCATATATTTTTCCAGAATTTCAGCAATTGAAGAATCAGATTTCATATAAACGCGATCTAAAATCATCTTTGAACCAATAAAGAGGGAAAACTCAGAAGGAGAAATTTCTCCTAGACCTTTAAATCTGGTTACTTCACAACCCTTACCCAATTTTCTCACTGCTTTATCACGTTCTTTTTCAGAATAACAATAAACAACTTTTTTCTTATCTCGAACCCTAAATAACGGGGTTTGTAATATATACACATGACCTGCTCTTACCAACTCAGGAAAAAATTGTAGAAAAAAGGTTAATAGCAAGAGCCTTATGTGCATACCATCAACATCCGCGTCAGTGGCTATTATGACTTTATTGAATCTTAAATTTTCAACACCATCTTGAAGATTCAAAGCATTTTGTAATAGACACATTTCTTCATTTTCAAAAATGATCTTTCTAGTTTTGGAATGAGTATTTAATGGTTTACCTTTAAGCGAAAATACCGCTTGGGTATTAACATTTCGGGATTTGGTAATAGAACCACTAGCTGACTCTCCTTCAGTAATAAATATTTGTGATTCTAACCGCTTGGGATGCTTGGAGTTAAAGTGGATCTTGCAATTACGCAGTTTTTTATTATGAATACTGAACTTTTTTTCGCGTTCTTTGGCTAGCTTTCTAATCCCAGCCATTTCTTTTCGATCACGTTCATTACTTTGAATTTTATGTAATAATACGTTGGCCGTTTCAGGATTCTTATGTAAATAATCAGAAAGGTTCTTACGAACAGATTCCACCACCCAACTTCTAATGGTTGGTCCTTCAGAAGACACACTAACACTACCTAATTTGGTTTTGGTCTGAGATTCAAAAACCGGATCACAAATCCGGATAGAAACAGCCCCAACAATTCCACTTCTAACATCAGCCGGATCTAAGTCTTTCTTATAAAAATCTTTTACCGCTTTAGCCACCCCTTCTCGAAAGGCTGATAAATGTGTGCCTCCATCAACCGTATATTGACCATTAACAAACGAATATTGGGTTTCATTAAAAGCACGGACATGAGAAAAGGCAAATTCAAGATCTTTCTGGCGAAAATGAATAATTGGGTAGTAGGGAGTCTCATGAATTTTATTGCTTAGTAAATCTCTAAGTCCATTTTGAGAATTAAATTCTTTATCCTCGAATTGGATCACAAGATTGGCATTTAAATAGGCATAATTCCAAAGACGTTCCTCAATATAATCTGGTGTAAAACTATATTCACCAAAGATCTTAGAATCAGGAATAAACTCAACCAATGTCCCTTTGGAGACTCTTGTTTTCTTTTCTTTAGTAATATCTACTATTTCTCCCCGCGAAAACTCGACAGACTTTTGCTTACCATCCCGAATCGAGGTTACTTTAAAGAACTCTGATAAGGCATTAACGGCTTTTGAGCCGACTCCATTAAGACCTACTGACTTTTGAAAAGCTTTGCTGTCATATTTGGCACCGGTATTTATTTTAGAAACGCATTCTTCAAGTTTTCCAAGCGGAATGCCCCTACCATAATCTCTTATTGTTACTTTTTTTTCTGAGATATTGAGCTTAATTTCATGACCCGCACCCATTAAAAATTCATCAACACTATTATCCAGAATTTCTTTAATCAATACATAGATTCCATCATCATGATTTGTTCCATCTCCTAATTTTCCAATATACATTCCAGGACGAAATCGTATATGCTCGCGCCAATCAAGAGACTGTACGTCTTTTTCAGTATAGGATACACTGGATTTTTTTAAACCGTCCATCTATTCTCCAATTTTAACAATAACTATTTTAAAGAAATGCATATGGAACTATATCAAATATATTTTTACAAGAATAGTCGTTATATCAATAACTCCTAGACTCAAAATTTCTTATACTTGGACATATTACATAAATTAGTTGATAAACAGATTTAATGGATATTTGTTATTAAAAATGCTTATTTTATCTCCAAAGTTAAACGAATAACATCTATCTATACCGTCAAATGAAAGAATTCCTTTTTTCATTAACGAAACAAAAGTAATTCTATCTCCATAAGGTATGAAGCCATGCTTTAATTGGCAATTAACCAAAGGAGAAACAACGCTTTCCCGTACCAAATACTGAATTTCTTTATTATCAATATTAGATGTTTGTCCCCCGGCTGACCTTATCGCAGCAGTAGATCCAGCTGCAGTGGCTATCCAAACCCCAGAACTCTTTTGAATCTCGCTAGATCTTCCGCAGGTTAATTGATACATTGAAACAGCCGCCGGATGAGGATGAGATAACAAGATCTCGTTAAGTGCCAGGTCATCTACAGGAGTCTCATTGATAACAACACTTAATCTTTGTAACTGTACCATAGAAAGCTTTTGATTAATTATTTTATTAATAATTTCTTTAAAACTGTGCTTATTGGCCATACAAAGTCGACCAACTGAATAAGTAGTAGAAGAATTCACTCCCACCATCGGTGTGGTTTTAAAGTATGGTGCGGTAGTTAAAACGGTCCCATCTCCCCCGATAGTTACAACCAATTGATATTGGTTTAACGCAGAAATACTGACCTCAGACAATTTATCTCTATAAATAAGATCAAAATCCACCTTGATCTCTTTTAAAACATCACAGATTTGTTGAATTGATGATTGATGTTCATTGTGACTAATTCCAATTTGTTGATTTATTTCGGGCGGAACATATGGAGATCTTAGGGAAATGGACAGCTCTGGAGAGGCAGATTTTTCCTCCAAAAAAGATCTTTTAACTACTAAAAGGATTTTATCTATCTTGTTTTCAATGGCACCCATCATCATAGCCGCAGAAGAATAACTGAACAATGCTTCATAGTCAAGGATATCCAATGCAACTTGATAATAAGTGCCAATAACTCTAATAAAATTGAATTACTTACCATGTTTTGAAAGATATGAAGCTACACCTTCAGCAGTTGGCTTCATTGCTTCTTCACCTTTACGCCAATTGGCTGGACAAACTTCGCCATGTTCTTCGGTAAATTGTAAAGCATCCACCACTCTGAGTGCTTCATCAACATTTCTACCTAACGGTAAATCATTTACTACCGCATGTCTAATTATACCTTCTTTATCGATCAGGAAAAGACCCCTTAAGGCTACTGAATCGTTAAACAACACACCATAATCACGTGAAATATTTTTACTTAAATCAGCGACTAAGGGATATTTAACGTGCCCGATTCCACCATTATCAATAGAGGTATTCTTCCAGGCAAAATGACTAAACTGTGAATCGATAGAAACACCAAGTACCTCACAATTTCTTTCTTTAAACTCGCTCAATTTTTTGTCAAAAGCAATGATTTCAGATGGACAAACAAATGTAAAATCCAAGGGATAGAAAAATAAAACCACATATTTTCCCTTGTAAGATGACAAAGTAATTTCCCTGAATTCATTGTTTTCCAATACAGCTGTTGCTGTAAAATCCGGAGCTGGTTTAGTAACTAATGTTGACATTGTTTCCCCCTAATAATTGGTTATTGAATAAAATGATTAAACATTGATTAACTCTATTCTTACTCTAAACATTTGGGACAAATTCCTTTAAAGTTAATAGTATGCTCCAAAACTTTGTATCCACTTTGCTGCCCCGCAATTTCATTGATGTCTTCCTGAAGAAAGTACCTTACATCACAAATGGACCCACAATTTTGACATTGAATATGATGGTGATAAGATGTATTACCATCAAAATTTTTTACTTCGCCTGATACGAATAATTTGGTTATTTGACCTGATTTAGTCAAATTATCAAGATTTCTATACACAGTACCTAAGCTAATATTGGGTAGTTGTTTACGTACCTCAAAGTATATTTCATCAGCTGTTGGATGTGTCTTCATTGATCTTAGAACATACAAGATTATCTCTTTTTGTTTGGTATTTCTGGTTTGAATTTTTGGATTTGTTGTCATTTTTACTCCTTAGTAATAATAGTTATTATTACTATATTTGCTCATATTATACATTCTCCTAGTTATAGTCAAGCCAATTAAATTATAAAATTTCACGATGGGGAAACTTCAGAATTAAATTATTTTTCTAACAAAATAAGGACGTAATTGTCCAACTAGCAGTAGAAAATTTTATTTTTTAGTATTTATATTTTAATAATAATCAATAATGTCATATACCCCAACCAACCGTGGAATTTGCTCACCACGGTACTTCATTAAGCCTTTAGAAGGAGCAGACAAATGTCAAAATTTTTTCATCAGTTTTTTTTACCAAAAACCATAAACCTTCTCATTTAAAAAGATTCTGAAAAACCATGCTAAACAAAGAATATCCACTAACTTAGGCTATAGGCAGTAAAAAGAAACTATCTAGTTTTGACTTCAACTTTTATCCAAGCAATGATCTAGGAGATATTATTTATGATTTTACACTTTCGCAACCAAGCAACATTCAAGTCAATGATAATATTAAAGAAAGTACTTTATATTACATTACTTAGTTTAGCAGTCACTTCCTCGTCATTTGGAAATAGTCATTGGAATAAAAGCAAAGCCTGTACTGTAGCTTTTTCAAGATTTGTTCACTCATTAGATCTTTCAGTTTTAGATAGAGACTATCTACTGATGCACCTAGGAGGAGTTTTGGGAGCCCACATAGACAGGGTCCTTGACAAGCTTTACAAATACGACAAATATACCGCCTTGCATAGTCGAGATGTTGCACAAATATCATTGGAGTTTGGGGTATTACTGGGACTAGAGAAAGAAGATCTAGCTGTACTAACCCTCGCTGGACTTATTCACGACCTAGGAAAGAAAAAAGTTCCTTTAGAAATTTTAAATAAGCCGGGGCGACTTACTGATGATGAGTTCAAGATTATTCGAGAACATGCTAGTCACCTGAGAAACGAATCACAGCTTGGCGAGAAGCTTAATCCTCTCGTAGGTAAAATTTGGAATCAGGCATTAGATGTTGCAGATCTGCATCATGAAAAATGGGATGGTTCAGGATACCCACTTGGTTTAAGAGAAAATCAGATACATTTTCTCGCCAGAGTTCTCACCTTAGCAGATGTTTGGAGCGCTTTAAGGACAGATCGTCCCTATAGAGATGGAATGGAAATACAGCAAGCGCTAAAGATAATAGATGCCGGAATAAATGAGGGTCATTTTGATCCTAGACTAGGAAAACAGTTTTCTATATTCGTCAAACATGGATTAGTAGACTCCATTGTTGAAAGAAGAAGAGGCTCGAGACTTGAAGCTCACTTCCATATTTATTTAGGGAAAACACATTATAGAACATCTAGAGGACTTTTGAATAACATACTAAGACTAAGGTTTAGTGTGGAGGAAGATTTACCTAAAAAGTTAGCAAAAATAAATGACACAAGTTTACATAATTGGATTGCTTGGTGGATTAAACAAGAGGGTATTAACAACCGAGGTATGCTTTTTGACCTAAGAGATCAGGTCTCTGCTAAAAGCGTAGAAGAGCTCATCATTGGATATAGAAAAAATGGAGATAACTCAGAATTATCAAAAATAATCACAGAATTAAATAAAAATACTGCTTTTCTAGATCAGATTGAAGAAGAAGGATTAAGAAGTCCGTTAAAAAGAGATCGATTGGACCAATTTACCTTTTGGCGCAGAACTTATCCATATGTCAAGTTTTTAGAGGAACTAAAGCAACGATTGGACGGTGGGAAATCGGCAAAACATAGAAATGATGGTTTTAATTTTGATGCTTTGGTATTTAATGCACAAATGCAAGTAGATTCCCTTCCTACATTTTTACCCAGAAGGTTAAAGCAACCAGCTCTAAAAACAGAAGCTATGTCTACCGGAACTATAATTTCAAAACCAACTGATATGAAAAACATTACACCAGGAAAATGGATTTACCTTATTGACCATGAAGGTACTATCGTAATGTCACCTTTTGTACCGGAACTACTTTCCCCACATCCGCGCACTCCAGAGGAACTATTTAAAACCTCCAATTATGTGGCCACTCATAGAGCGCTATATCTAAATTTACTTACTCATCGATGGGGAGGGCGGATTGTTGGGCATAGTCACATGATTCCTATACCTATAGCACCAATAATAATTGCTGCGGGAGAGATTAGGATCGTAAACGGAAGAATTACTAGACTAAACAACAAGTCTGGTACATATCATGGAACTGCGGAGAATTTAGACTCTGCTTTTAACCATTTCAAAAAAATGGGATTTGTTATGAGAGACGTGTTTTTGGAAGATGTTTCCCAATCACCCCAAAAGAAAATAACTCACCAGGATGATATCCAGCGAGCCAAATTCTACTATTTAGCAAGATTTGATGAAAAAACGCGTAAATTTGCTGATCAGTTAGAAATATTATACTCACTTTTATCAAGGCATTTTCTTGATGAAAACCTGGAGTTTGATTCCAAAAAATGGATATCTGCTTGTTATGGACTATGCGACAGACTAGGAATCTTGCATTTAAATGTAATTTTCACAATGATTGGTAATGAAGGAACGGAACATACTGCAAGAAACCTTTATAAAAAAGGTAAGTTAGGCAAAGAGATATCAGCAGCATTATCTCAATCTTTTGAATTTCTACAGTTAAATTATTGAAAACATAACAAAACGCAAAGGTTAATGATTTTGTTGAGTCTGGGCTTCAAAATAATTTAATCTTTATTATGGCCCACCAGGACCTGGTTCGGGAGGAGAACCTCCTTCATGTGAACCACAGCCTCCGCCATGTGTTCCGTTCCCACTATTGGTACCACCAATGGGAGCTACATTAGGTAATGGTTGAATTATAGCGCCATCACCTGAATTTTCGTTTAATAAATTAAAATGTTTCATATTAATCTCCGTTGGCTCCGTTAGACGGATAAATGGTATACAAAGTATACCGCCAGTATACTTTTGCAACCACGTTTATGTACAAAATCCTTTTAAAATGGTTAATTTTTGTTACCAAATTAACCTTATTGTATAGTTATTGCAAACTATATGCCAATCATGTGATTTCACAACTATCAAATGCTACTGTCACATAATCTATACTAATTCCTAACAAATTAAAATAGCTATAGTCAATGTACTGTCAGCAAGGCATTGTTAATACAAAGATTGTTTTATTATCTGTCAATTGACACACAAGATCTCCCTTATGGAGCCTCGCAAAATACCGAGATAAATACAGGCCAATACCCACACCTATTTCATTACTTTCAATAGCATTTTGACAACGATAAAACTTCTCAAAAACTCTCTGAGTTTCTTCTAAAGAAAAGAATGTTCCTTCAGTAATAAACTTAACAAGTACATTTTCGTTCTCTTCCAAGGTTTCAATAATAAAATCTGCATTACTATTACCATATTTAACTGCATTATCAATAAGATTGTAAATTAAACTCGAAAACAGATTAACATCTATTTTAATTGGAAATAATGGGGTAGTTTCTAATCTGATATTTATAGATTTAGCCTCAGCATCCTCGATAAAATCATTCATTAAGGTTTCAATTATTTGATTTATATCCTTACTTTGTAATGATAATTGAAAAGCCGCCTGCTCCAATTTAGTCAATTGAAGAATGTTATGGAAATATTTCTCTAAAAAAACTGTAATTTTACTTACATCTAAAATAGTCTTTTTTTCATCTGGTTCAAGGCTAGTCTGTGGATCATATAAAATAACTTCCATCAGGTTTCTTATTTTAGCAATAGGAGTATTTAAATTATGTGATATTAGAGAGATAAAATTTTCTTTTAAATCTTTTGAGTCCTCCAACACTCTTCGTTTCTGTCGTGCTTGCCAAAGGTGATAATTTTCTTTCATCAACCTGGTTACTCCACCTAATGACATAGTTAAAATTGAAAAATAGATGGGTATTACTAAAGGTAAATAATAATAAAAATAACTCATAAGAATTAAGTTCAGAATTATCAACAGCAAATTACCACCGACAAAAAATAATAAAATCTTCTGAGGATTAAAAAACAACCAGCAAACGAAAAGAAAAATACAAAAAATTATGGTAAGGGTGTAATCAAAATACTTAGGTAATATTTTGATACCCCTCTCAGTTATAACGTTATTAATTATATTTACAAATACTTCTATCCAAGCGGTACCCTCCTTATTAAAATCTCCACGTAATGGATCAATAGGAGTTAACAAACGATTATAATACCAATCACTTTTAATAAAGTAATTACTATTTCCAATAAAAATCTTCTTGTTACGAAGTTTTTCAATATCAAAAGAAGGAGCTAAAACGTCTTTTACATCATAACTAGGGAAGGTTCCATGTCCGACATAATTAATCAGAAATCCTGACTTGGCTCCATATCTCCAAAGACGATTAGGAGACATTTTACTTTTAAAATAACTATGATTAAGCAGACTGACCTTCGTACCCGTTTTTTGAGATAAATATTTTTCAATAATTCGATCATAGGCAAAAAAAGTACTTTGAGAAGTTGGGTGAATATATGAATACATTGGTTTTTCATATGATTTTGCCGTATGACTGTTAAAATATATTTCGGGTAATGTTTTAAACTCATCAGGAATATTCTCTATAAAAAAAAATAGACCTATTACTAGATTATGCATCTGACCGGCCTTCTCTACAAAAAGATCAACATTATGCTTATTTTTTTTATGAATATCGGACCAAATATCCATGTAAGCAAAGTCAAAATCTGTTTTATTGATTTTCTGTAAAAGCTTGGTATATATCTGCAGAGATATATCAGGGAAATGCTTGGGACCTACATGCCCGTAGTATTGCACATCTCTAGGGGATATATTAATAATTACAAGATTTGGATCGATTTTATTATTTGACTTTTTTAAACGAAAGAGTAAATTATAAATATTCTTTTCGACTTCAACTGCCATTTTAAAAGAATTCAATCGGGTAGTAATATCATATATACCAAAACCCAATAGACTAATAATAATAAAGTTTGATAATAATTGAGGGATTCTAACTCTTCCCATTAGCCAATATCCTTTTTACTTTTTTTCGGTAATAAAATTCACCTAAGGACCGTTTATGTAAAAATAAAATATGAAAAGTACATCCTTTATGTGTATTATTGGTAACTAAAATCATGCCTCGCATTAATCTAAGAAGATATTTAACCAAATATAAACCCAAACCAGTTCCCTTCACGGAATATACTGCATCATCTTTAATTCGATAAAACTTCTCAAAGATTTTATGTTTAAAATCCTCAGGAATACCCGGTCCCTCATCAGAAAAATCAAATTGAATATAAGATGGATGAGGCTTTTTTTCACTTATAACTATTTTAGTATTGGGAGGAGAATATTTAACGGCATTTCCCAAAATATTACTAAAAATCTGCTCTATAATAT
>CAZJDM010000089.1:0-18546 GCA_964544765.1 uncultured bacterium | reverse complement strand
AAAATAAGCTAACGGTTGATAATTACTTGTTATCTGGAACTTTCAGCAACTGCTGTCTGTTGGTGTATAGGGGATATGATACAAACAAAAAGATAATTTTTTTATTAATTTGAAACCTGGACTTTAAGTTGTTCTTTTAAAAACAATCCCCTAATAAAATGAGAGTTTTTACTGCTAAAAGCTTTACAGATTAGACACTTATCCAGAATAACCTACAAAAAATATTTATTATCTATTTGTTAACGTTATTTTTTACAATCATTATTTTATTTTTTACAAATACCATGTGTAATTCTATAAACATTGAGTGTCCCACTGGGATAAAAATCATAATATTACTCATATAACATCATAATTGTATTCTTATGCGCACAACTTAATATATCTTAAATTAACCAAAAATAATTGGTTAGAGAGGAAAATTTATCATATGGAAGATATTAAAAACATTCAAAGTCTTGGTTATAATCGTTTAAAAAGATCAACCAAGATTTTATTAACGGCTATTATATGCATTGCTACTATATTTCTTATTACCCAAACTGCCATAGCAAAAGCCCTGACCTCCGGTTGGCGTACTGTTACGGCTGAACCGGTATCTCTGGAAGCTGCTGATAATTATTTCAAAACAAAAAACCAAACAAGCGGGGAAAATAGCTCTGATACAACACCTCCCTCAACAGATGCTGTATCACCACCACAAATAGATGGAGATCAATCAACAGATAGCCAATTATATCCTACGGAAATTGTTGAGTTGGCTAAAAACCTTGAACATGATCCATTAGCTATATTTAACTATGTTCATAACCATATCGATTATGCCCCTTATTATGGCCTTCGCAAAGGAGCTCTTCTTACCTTGCTTGATGAGTCTGGCAACGATTTCGATCAAGCCTCGTTGCTCATAGCCTTGCTAAAGGCAAGTGGCCATTCTGCACGTTTCGCTAAGGGTTCAATGGCGATGTCAGTAGAAGCTCTTGCCGATTGGTTAGGTTTGGAAAAAAATGGAGATCTAGTTGATTCTCTCTTGAGTAGGGCTGGTATTCCATTTAGCAAGTTGCGTGGTATCTATAAGGTCAGTCGAGTTTGGGTGTTATTCTCCAAATATCAATTAGATCCAGCCTATAAAAAATACGAAAACTATTCACCAGTTGATATAGTCTCTATGCTTGGATACGATCGATCGGCGTTTTTAGAGTCAGTGAAGAGTGGCGCTACAATTACAAATGACTATACACAAAATCTAAACGAGGCTAATTTACGTGCAAAACTGTCCGAGTATACAAGTAACTTAGCCAAAGCTTTGCGTGCTAGGCATGCGGGTAAAGATCTTTCAAAGATCATTGGTGGTAGAAAAATTGAGCAAAAGACATTAACCAAGCTATCCAAGGGAATTGTTTTTTCAGCTTCTGCCAACGAACAGTGGGATGAAGTTCCAGACGCTTTAATCGACACATTTCACGTTCAGTTTCATGGAATTGATCATAAATTTAAAGTTCCAGACATCGGAGCAATGCGCCTGACGATTAGCTTTTCCCAAAATGATCTACGTCCCGAGCTTCGATTAAATGGATCTTTGGTTAGTAGTGGTAATCCAACAACCGAAGGAAGCTTTTTCCGTTTAACTCTAACAGCCGATCATCCTTTCGCTGCTTTTGATGGAACCTATGCTGACCAAACAGTGGAGACATCATTGTATAGTGGCTCCAAATTTATATATGCCATCGTGCTTAATTACGGTATCTCATCAAATTCGCTGCTGCGCTATGCACGAAAAAGATTAGATACATCTAAAAGAAATGGCTTTTCTAGTACATCCGAACCTGTTTTGGGAGAAACTCTTAACATGATGGGTTTAAACTATGCTAAGCAAGTTATGATGATTGATAATATTTCTCAACAAATACATAAGACATTAAATGGTATTCATCATTATTTCGGATTGGTGGAGCAAACCCAATCTATTGTTATCAATTGGCTTGGTATTAGAAAATTCTACGCAAGCAAAAAAATTAATTACAGCTCTAATCACATGACAGCACAAAGTATCTCTGCTTGGGCTGTTGGAAGTTCTCTTGAACATGGAATTATGGAACAAATGCTGGGAGTTACAGCCGCTTCTTCTGTCAAAGTACTCCAATTAGCCAACGAATCAGGACAGAAAATCTATCATGCTAAACCAGGCAATATTTCCTCTATCGAAGAGACGATACGTCCAACTTACGGAGAATCGACAGTCGATTTGATGAAAACATTTGTTAATAATGAAGGTTGGATAATTTTACCAGAAAATGGACGCATACAAATAAATGAATGGTCCGGCAAGGCTTGGGTTGGATATGGTCCAGATACGGATAAGACTGCATATGGTGCCATTAATGGCTATAGAATCGGTGGAGGTTTTCATGGAGGCTATTCTAGCAAGAAAGAACATGTTGCCAATTCAACTACTTTTCCAGAGGAAACAAAGAGTGAGCATTTAAATAAGATTTTATACCAAACTACCAAGACCGAAGAACTCGAAATAGATCAATCAGCAGCCCAGGGAGCAGGAGGAGGAATGTGTCAATGATGAATAAATCATTTTTCCTAACAATTATCTGCTTAGTATTCCAGATATTCTTGACTCCAAAGATCACTGCTTTTGTTGGCAAGAGTTCAGGCCTTTTTTTATTGAAACGAACAGACTTATCGATGAATAAACCCATGCCAATGGGATTAAGATTTTCTCGTTCTTATAATAGTGGGCTGAAAGATTCTTTGGGTTCATTGGGCTATGGCTGGAACCACAATCATCAAATATTTCTAACTAAAGGTGGCGGAGCCAATCGTGTTCTCGGACAGGGTGGTGCTGTCGATGCTGCTGCTTTAATAACCTACGCATATATTACTAAAGATGTGTTTGAAAACCTGGTTGGATGTCCTTGGGGCAATTGCCAAAATTATAAACAGGATCTACTGGGTCAAATGGTTAACTTCCTGTCTGCCAAATGGATTATCGACCAAATGATCGACAATACGATTACGATTCATATAGGTTCAAAAAGTATTCAATTTTTAAAACAACCAGATGGAACGTATAGCGGTCCAGTTGGAAATACTGCAAAACTCATTGATAACAATAATGGCACCTTCACTATGTTAAAACGTAATGGTACCCGTTGGAATTTTGATACAAATAACCGTCTTTCCCAGTTAGTTGATGCAGATGGCAATGCTGCGTCCTTTACTTATGATGATATAGGGTCATTAATAAAAGTAAACGATGCCTTCGACCGTCAATTTGTCTATACATATGCTGATGGCTTGCTTATCTCGGTAATTGATTCTGCTGGTCGATCCATCGCTTTTGGATATAACGAAGCAAAGGACTTGACAACTGTGACTGATCCGGCAGGAAAAATATGGTCCTATGAATACGACAGTCAACATCGTCTAAAATCCCTGATAGATCCACTTGGTATAACCAAATGGACAAACACATATAATAAGCTCGACCAGGTAGTCCAACAACAAAAAGTCCGTCAAAATGGAACAACTATTATTAATTACAAATTCACTGGATTTCGCAACGTAGAGGAACATGAGGACGGTTATCGCATCATTCATTACTTTGATAATAAGGGAAGACCAATTTCGACTGAAAATTCTCATGGTCATAGAGCTATCAAGACCTACGATGGACAAGGCAATATCATCAAAACAACTGACGTTCTTGGAAATTCAATCGTTTTCAATTACGATGCCAACAGCAATTTGGTGAAAATCACTGATGCACTTGGTAAAAATATTGTATTTACTTATGATGATAAAGATCGGCTGATCAACACCACCAATCCGCTGGGACATAGTATTAAATTGACTTATAATGAGAGTCATCACGTGACCTCAGATATGGATCCGCTAGGAAATAACACAATATCTGCCTATTTTGAAAACGGACTAAAGAGAGATTATACGGATCCATTGGGAGTGAATACCTCCCTGAATTATGATTTGTATGGGAATTTGGCAACTGAAATTATTGCACCCAATCCGCCAATTAGTTATGAACACGATTCTATTGGTAATTTGACACGTCTCACAGATCAAGCAGGAGCTTCAACGACCTTCGAATACGATCCTCGTAGATTATTGACCAAGATGATTGATCCTAATAATCAATCGGTAGTTTATACATATGATGATGCCGGGCGTCTTGAAACAAGAACCGACCGTAATGGTGATACGATTAGTTATACACATACCCCGAATGGTTTAGTCGAAAATATTACATTGTCAGATGCCTCATCAATAAGTTTTTCCTACGATAAAAACAACAATATACTAGCTATGACAGATGCTATGGGCAGTACTCAATATATCCATAATACCCTGAGCCAATTGACCTCTGTTACCGATCCTCACGGATTTCTAGTTTCATACGCCTATGATGCTGCAGGCAATTTGACCAAATTAACGTATCCTGGAGGAAAATCAGTTCATTACGCTTATAACGCTAAAAATCAGTTGATTACCGTTACCAACTGGTTAGGTCAGATAGCTACCTACACCTATGACGCAGCGGGTCGAAAAACAAGTTTGGAAAATTTCAATGGGACCTTAACTACCTATTCCTATGATGAAGCTGACAGATTAACAGGCATAAATAACCGGAAGAGTGGTGGAGATGTGATAGCTTCATATCAGTTCACCCTTGATGCTAGTGGGAAACGAACCAACGTGACGGTGAATCAACCATTGGATCAAGTATTTGCATCCAATGTTGTCCATTACACACATAATTCAACAAAGAATCGCCTTCTAAGTGCAAACGAGAAAAATTATAGATATGACCAGGAAGGACAGCTCATTGGAGCTGGCAATACCTCTTTCACCTTTGATGTACAGGGGCGTATAGCAGCTATTGAAGGAGATCAATCCATCAGATATTCTTATGATGGAGCTGATCGTAGGTTGCAACGTATTGTTGATGGGCATATCACTCGATATATTTACGATGTATCAGGCAACCTGTTGGCTGAAGCTGACAAAAATAATAAAATAACCAGATATTATATTCATAGCTTGGGATTACTTGCCGCTGTTACACCCTATAGCGCCGTTTATTCATATCATTATGATGGAACAGGAAATACGGTTTCAATTACCGATGACAAGCAAGATGTTATTAATCAATATGCCTACACTCCTTTTGGCACCCTTGCAGGTCAGGCAGAACAGTTTGAACAGCCTTTCAAAATGGTGGGAAAATACGGTGTTATGGCTGAACCTAATGACTATTATTACATGAGAGCTAGATATTATGATCCTAAATCTGCAAGATTTATATCGCAGGATCCCATTGGTTTTGATGCAGGTGATGTAAATTTATACGCATATGTAGGTAACAATCCAATAGATAGGATTGATCCGGAGGGAAAGGAAGCTGCTGTATGTGGTGATGGCTATGAACTCAAAACAGTAACCATGACAACAATGGACAAAAAAACGATTGATAAATTTCTTTATCCACATGGAGATGTCCCTCCGCGTAAAGACATTTTACTTGTAAAGCCAATACAGTCGATAAAACGGGTAAGTCGTCCAGAATGTGTTAAAAAGCCTAGTAATTTGTTACTCAAGTGGTTTTTGAAATCTATACCCTCTTGGCGTGGAACCCCTTCTAGACGAAGTAGCGGTGGTATACTTGGTTATAGCAATAAGAGAGGTTGAGTTTAATTTTATACGTAGAGTATTTAATGAAAAACGTATTACTTAATTATAAATAGAGGTCTTAAGGAGCACTATGAGATTTTATAGACTGACAGTACAAATTGCCTTGTTCTTAATTATTCTCTTGTTTTCTATCATGGTTCCCCAAAATGCATCCGCGGTATCCATAAGCTATACATATGATGAATTAGGCCGTTTAACGGAGGCAAACTATGGGATGAGCAATGTCATTAAATATACATATGACGAGGTGGGCAACAGAACGACTTTAGAAGCAGAATATACGCCTTCTGTAAATAATCAACCTATAATCACCAATCTGCCAGTAACTATGGTTAATCCTGACTCTGTCTCTTTGCAGGGATCTGTTATTCCTAAAGGTCTTACTACTACCTCCTGGTTTAAATGGGGAACGTCAACTAGCTTAGAGAATACCACTAGTTCTCAAAGTATTGCCAAAGATGTATTCTCTGCACCTGTTTTAGCTCAGTTGAACAGTTTAAATGCTGGAACAACCTATTTCTACCAATTGGTTTCTTCTAATTCATCTGGAACCATAGAAGGTGAAATTTTGAGTTTTACCACACCATTGCCAGGTTCATCTGATCTTCACTTGACATTGTCAGCGGGGGCGGGAAATACTACTAAAAAAGCTGAGGTGGGAAACCACACTTACACGATTACCATAAAGAATGAAGGTCCCAGTGCTGCTGAAGGTGTGGTCCTTACAGATAAACTTTATGGTGTGGCCACGATGGCCTCTGGATATACATCTTCCGTTAATTGCACCATTGAAGATGAAACTGCGACGTGCAATTTGGCAAGTTTAGCCAGTGGTGCCTCCGTAGAAGTTTTTTTTACGGTACATTCAAATCAACCTGGATGGGTTTCCACCATGGCTATGGTTAAAAGTTCGGTATCTGACCCTGATACTGATAACAACAAATCCTTTATGGAATTCGAAGTGGTGTCGATAGATAGCGACAAGGATGGACAACCAAACGAATTAGATCCAGACGATGATAATGACAGTCTGCCCGATATATGGGAAATTGAAAACGACTTAGATCCGTTGTCACCACTGGACGCTCTCGATGACCTAGACGGTGATAACTATTCGAATTTACAGGAATATTTGGCGGATAGCGATCCTAATAATTTTGACTCTGTACCCTCTTCTTCACTGGTTTGTGGTTGGGAATGGGCTCATCCCAAGCCTTATGGTGTGGATTTTAGAGCAGTGACCTATGGAAATAATCTAATCGTTGCTGTTGGTGATAATGGTTTTATTTATACTAGAACCAAGAATGGTTCCTTCGAACATCAGAAATCAGGAATAACTAAAAACTTGTACAATGTTACATGGACAGGAGACAGTTTTGTAGTAGTAGGAGAGGGTGTTGTTTTAACCAGTCAGGATGGTAAAATCTGGGAAGTTCTGCAACGCCCGTTTGAAACACTGTACAGCGTAGCGCATGGTGCAAATATTGTAGCTGTTGGAGCTTATGGCAAGGTTCTTACTAGTACCGACGGTATTAGCTGGAACTCATATAGAATCCGAGAGGATATTCATCTAAGTAGAGTGAGGTGGCTAAACGAACAATTTTATGCGGTTGGCTATAATACCGAACAAGATGCAAAATCGTATATATTCACTAGTCCTGATGGCACATCGTGGACCCAACGACATTCTACCACGACTTGGTTAAAAGATGTTTCATGGAACGGTTCTGTTTATGTCGCCGTTGGTGGATACATGAGCTTTACCAGCATCGATGGAGATAACTGGCAAGAACATAATATTGGTATATATACCTCTTTAAAGAAAATATCATGGAATGGCACACGTTTCGTGGCTGTAGGGACCAAATGGAACACATCTGGTAGCACATGGTACGGAAACCAGTCTATTGTTACTAGTCAGGACGGTGTTTCATGGACGGAGCGCAGCTCTGGAACTACTAAGGTTCTGGTTGATGTTGTTTGGACAGACGATAATTTTATAGCCGTTGGAAATGATGGTATTACTATGACAAGTGATGATGGTATTTTCTGGAATGAAGAAGGATCCTATGAAACTCGTATGGACCTCAATGATGTTGTGGAAAATTTGGCTTCTTTTGTTGCTGTCGGCAATAACGGTACAATTTTAACAGGAATTGATGGTGGTAATTGGACTTCACGTCTTAGCCCAGTTCTTGACAACCTTTTATCAATTGCCAGTAGTGGATCTACCTTAGTCGCTGTCGAAGAAAACGGCACCATTATCACAAGTACAAACGACGAACCTTGGACTAAGAGAGTTTCCCCAACTTCCGAAACATTGTACAGTGTGCTTTGGAACGGTTCTAAATTTGTCATTGTTGGTGGCAAAAATGAGACTGAGAATTCGTCATCTCCAGTGGTACTAACGAGCGTTGATGGGATAGAATGGTCATCCCATGTTGTGGCAGGGGAAGGACCCCTTTACGAAGTAACCTGGAATGGTACATCATTTGTTGCCGTTGGAGGAATAAATAAGCCAATTGTTCTTACCAGTGTTGATGCTATTAGCTGGTCATCTGCTGCTATTCCTGAAAATATCCAAACCAATCTGCACTCGGTTTCTTGGTTTAAAAATCTATTTGTTGCTGTAGGATATGATAGTAGCACAAATAAGAAAACATTAATAACTAGTTCCGACGGTCTATCATGGACCGAAAAAAGGTCATTTGCCTATTCTATCAATAAAATTGGGGTTAGCAGTAATCAATTGGTCGGAATAAGCAAGGATGGACAAATTATTTCCAGTCAAGATGGGATTCACTGGCAAGATGAATATTTTGTGACCAATGACCCATTGAAGGGTGTTGCTTGGGGAGGTAGACGTTTTGTGGCCGTTGGGGATAGTGGATCAATAGTACGTAGTTCTCTGAGTTGCAGCGATTTGACTGTGATTCAAAATGCAACACCAGAACCCGTCGCTGCTGATGAAATTCTGACTTATAATATAACAATTACCAATAACGGCCCGGTTCAATCTAGTGACACAGTGCTGATCGACACTCTACCTAACGGTGTTGTTATTCAAACAATCGATTCCTCACAAGGGACATGTGCCGTGATGTCTGATGCTGGGCAAGACATTGTACGGTGTGAACTTGGGGAACTCTCCATTGACCAGAGCGAAACAGTGACCATAATTGCTATCCCATCATATCAAGTCCTTTTTGTTGAAGGAGGCAATACCGTAGTGCTTGAAAATACGGTAGAAGTTAAATCCAACGAGATTTCTGTTTATTCTAAAAGTAGCCAAAATACCATTCTTTCCCATGTCTTTATTTTAGATCAAGATGGCGACGGGGTGCGAGATAGTTTGGATAACTGCCCAACTGTTATCAATGTGGATCAAGTAAATATTGATGCTGATGACGAGGGAGATGCCTGTGATGATAGTGATGATGATGGCAT
Organism: uncultured bacterium; assembly: GCA_964544765.1. Classification (GTDB taxonomy): domain Bacteria; phylum Bdellovibrionota_B; class Oligoflexia; order CAYFLR01; family CAYFLR01; genus CAZJDM01. The sequence goes on along the minus strand of CAZJDM010000089.1, from coordinate 9,378 downwards.
GTCAGATGCCTTTGAAATTAAATACGGTTTGGAATACACAAATGTCGCAGATGCGAGTGTCGATACTGATATGGACGGATTGACTAATTTGCAGGAGTTTCAATTGGGTACAAATCCGACTGCAAGAGACACAGACAAAGATGGTATTTCAGACGAAAAAGATAATGATCCACTCAAAGCCAGTTTTGGCCTTGCAGCTGGAGCTGACCATGTTATCGCAATAACTCCAAGTGCTGAATCCCTTGCATGGGGGAGTAATGTTTACAAACAACTTGGTACAGGTGATCAAGCGGATAGAAATACGCCTTCTCGTGTAAGAAGTGGAGGTATCAAATTTGTAGCGGTAGCGGCAGGGTTATTTCATTCTATGGCCCTGGAATCCGATGGTACTGTATGGACATGGGGAGATCACCGGTGGAGCCAAAGTTTTTGCCCGTACTCGAATTGTATTTATCCAGACAAGACTTCCAAAATCTCAGATGTGATTGCCATTGCTGCCGGAGGATATCATTCGGTAGTATTAAAATCTGATGGTACAGTTTGGACTTGGGGAGCAAATCATAAAGGACAATTAGGCGATGGCACAACGGCCGATTCTAACTTACCTATACAGGTTTTGGGCCTCTCTAATGTTGTATCTATTGCAGCATATAGCAATCATACGTCTGCACTGAAATCCGATGGTACGGTATGGACGTGGGGTGACAACATCTATGGACAGCTTGGCATTGGATCAACTGCTAATCAATCTTCTCCGGTTAGAGTTGCCGGTCTTTCACATGTAATTGAAATAGGCCAAGGGTTGGGATTTTTCTCAATAGCTCTTAAATCAGATGGGACAGTATGGACGTGGGGAATTAATAATTATGGTCAGTTAGGAAATAATACCACCAGCAATTTCTCTATTCCTGTAAAAGTGAGTAATCTTACAGATGTTATTTCTATATCAGCAGGCAGTGGCCATGCAATAGCCTTAAAATCAGATGGGACAGTGTGGGCTTGGGGATATAATGGTGACTTTAGACTAGGTAACGGCACAACCAATGATTCATCCGTTCCAATTCAAGTTTCCAATCTTTCTAATGTCATCCTTATATCTGCCGGGAACCGTTTCAACATTGCGATAAAGTCCGATGGAACGATTTGGGTGTGGGGAAATAACGATAATGGACAATTGGGTAATGGAACCAACACCGCTTCATCAACTCCGATTCAAGTGTTAGGCAAAGATGGGGAGGGGGTACTTTCTGTGGGAATTGCCAATCTGGACGTTTCACTGAATAATCCAGAGACACATAAGGAACAGATTGATCAATGGACTACTACTTTATATGAATTTACCGTTTCGAATAACGGACCAAATACGGCACCCAGCACATTGTTTTCTTTCTTTCCTGATGCTAATGACGAATTAATGGGAAGAATAGTCTCAACCAAAGGAAGTTGTGGGTATAGTTCGGATGGAACCTGGCATTATGAATGTAATTTGGAAAATTTGGCTCCTATGGAGAGCATTACTATCCGTTTTGGGATTCAACATGTTAAACGAGGCTGGATTGAACTTAGAGCATCTGTAAAAAGTGATAACTATGATCCAGATATTAAAGATTTAAAACTGAGAAAATTTATTTTACCAGACACCGATGAGGATTATGTCCCCAAAAGTATAGACAACTGCCCAAATAAAACAAATTGGAATCAAGCAGATTTTAATGACGATGGTCTGGGGGATGCTTGTGATGACAGTGATAACGATGGTATGCCAGACGCATTTGAGATATCTAATAATTTAAACCCACTGGATGCATCAGATGCCAATCTGGATAAGGATGAAGATGGACTTACCAATCTTGAAGAATTCCAACACAAAACAAATCCTAATAATAACGATACAGATAGAGACAATGTGTTAGATGGATCTGACAACTGTCCTGGCAAGGACAATGCCGATCAAGACAATTTCGATCAAGACTCTAAAGGCGATGTGTGTGATGATGACGATGATGATGACGGTATGGCTGATACATTTGAAATTCGATATAATTTTGATCCATTCAACGTCGATGACGCTAGTCTGGATACTGACAACGATGGGCTGACAAATTTACAAGAATACAAAAAAGGAACACACCCATTATTAGATGATACAGATAAAGATGGAATGTTAGATGACGAGGATGATAATCCAAAAACATCCAATTTTAACATAAAAACGGGTCGATATCATACTTTAGCACTTGGAAATGAAGGGATTGTTTGGAATTGGGGATATAATTCCCATGGACAGCTAGGATTTGAAAGTGCTCAAAACGATAAAGTCAGATCTAGAGCTATCCAGGTTTCCAAATTAATTGATGTGATAACTGTTGCTGGTGGTGAGTGGCATTCCGTAGCACTAAAAACCGATGGGACCACCTGGGCATGGGGAAATAACTATCAGAATCAAATAGGGCAAAACTCGCAAGATCCAGTAGTATATGAACCAACACAAGTGTCCAATCTTTCAGATATTATCGATATAGCAACAAAAGGAAATTTCACAACTGCACTTAGAGATGATGGAACCGTATGGACTTGGGGTGGAGAAAACCTTGTTAACCTTGCTAATATGACATGTTTAACCCAGACATCAGAAGCCTCGGAAGCTCCAGAATCAGTAAAAAATCCGGTTCAAGTTCCAGGTATTTCAGGAGTTCCGGCTCTTTCAGGTGTAATGGCCATTACAACGGGGAATTCTCATGTTGTGGCATTGAAGGAAGACGGAACCGTGTGGGCTTTTGGCAACAACGACTATTGTCAACTTGGCAGTGGATCTTGTGGTATTAGTTCCTGTATACCGCTTCGTGTCTCAGATCCTAACTATCATAATTCGTTTGGCGATGTAATCGCCATTTCCGCGGGAAAGAATCATACCGTGGCTTTGAAAAAGGATGGAACCGTGTGGGCCTGGGGTAGCAATTCGGGTGGTCAAATAGGCAATGGAACTTATGGACAGACACATGTCTATGCTCCAACCCAAGTATCTGGTCTTTCAAATGTCATTGCCATTGCGGCCGGATATTTTCATACCATGGCCCTAAAGGAAGATGGAACCCTTTGGACATGGGGTGACAACCGTTATGGTGAACTAGGCTATGTAACCACGGACCCATCATCTTCCACTAGTCCCACGCAAGTATTATCTCTTTTAAGTATTGCCAATATCACAGCAGGAGAAAGCTTTAGTGTTGTACGAAAATATGATGGAACCCTATGGTCTTTTGGGAAGAACAATCTTGGACAGCTTGGTGATGGATCTACCACAGATTCCTCCACCCCCGTTCAGGTAGTTAGTGAAGAAACTGGCAGCTTTTTTATTTTACGAAACAGCAGAGTAAAATTAACCCAAAACAACGTGGTTGACTCAGCTTGGCAAGGTGACCAGCTAACTTACTCTTTTCTTATTGCCAATGAAAGTTATTATGAAACAAGCAATATTTTATTTACCAATACCCTTCACAGAGATATGACCTTTATATCCGCCACAGCATCCCAAGGAAATTGTATCGAATCCAATAGTATCGTAACCTGTATATTAGGCAATTTAATCAACAAAGACGATACTATCACCGTAGACGTCACAGTAAAATTGAACGTATCAGGATTACTAACAAGTATTTCTACTTTAAGTGGTCCTGGTATATTTGGCAAAAACAGATCCATAAATATTGAAACAAATGTAAGACCGGACCTTCAACCTATTGTTTTAGATAAATTGACTTTACCGGAAAACGGTCGGGCTGATAGTTCGCTTGATTTTTCAGCTGAAACCAGTGCTGGTGTTGACGCTATTTATCATTGGAACTTTGGCGATGGAAAAGAAGCTATAAGCAAACAAGTAAATCACACATACGATAGACCGGGTAATTATTTTGTTACCTTGACTGTAACCAATATAAGAGAGACTTTTACGCAACGTTATCCTGTGGTCGTATTAGAACCTAGATATAATATCCACGGTTCTTTGGTGGGTATATCCACTGGTCATACGGTAAAAATTCAGGCCTATTCCTCTTTGACAAACACCATGAAACGAGTAGAAGCGATTGGAACAGGGAACTCTCAAATAGATTTCAAAATTGATAACCTAGTGCCTGCTAGCGATTACCTTATTTCTGTTCGATCGGATTTATATCCTGATGGATATTTTAGAGGAGAAATAAATCACCCAGCTACTATCCCAGGAACCTTTCAACAGGCAACTATTATTGATTTGTCTAGCGGAAGTATGACCGGGATAAACTTGCTGTTTGAATTAGGTAAAACCTTGACTGTAACAATCAAGGAAACCAAGGCCGGGGATTTACTTGAAGTTAGTGCCTGGTCTCGATCAACTAGTGGATTTGATTCAAAAAAGATTAGAGCTGAAGGTGAAATTACTGAACTGACTTTGCAAGGTTTAGCTTCAGCAAATGATTATTTGCTTTTGGTTAAACCTTTGGCTAAAGACGTACGTGGCGGCTATTACGCTGGTGAAGATATCACTCCTGGAGGGTATCTAAAAGCCAATCCAATTGATCTTTCTTTTGATAACAAGGCGGTATCAATGATTCTGCTAAAAGGAAGATCTATTTTTGGAAAAATAATTGGTTTGCCTATTGGTAAATATGCTGTTATCAATGCCTGGTCAAAAAACAAATCCAATGGAGAGCAAATAGATGTAGCTGGCATTGATGGAATATTATCATATGAAATCAATGGATTGCAACCCGCGGATGATTACAAAGTATGCATTATCGAGGCCGAAAGTCTTACCGAGGGATGTTATGCCGGGTCTGGGAGTTCAATTCTGACCTCTTACAAGTTAGCGGTGGAAGTAAAACTGAAAGATGCAGATCAATTAGGGATAGATATGACAGTATCAGAAGGCAAAACTATAAGTGGTACTGTTATTGGCCTTTCAAAAGGAGAAATAGCCTGGATGAATGTTCAAGGAGGTTATAGTGGGATATTCAAATCTGTAAAGGTCCATGAAAATGGTAGTTATGAAATATCCGGGTTAACTCCTTCTAATGATTATCGATTAACGGTTCGAGCTGATGGTTATCAAACCATGCCGATGCAACAACTAGACCTTAGCATATCTAATGCTGAGAATATTAATTTCTCACTAGTTAAGGGTGGAGGAAAAATAGAAGGAACTGTTACAGGCCTTCAGATTGGTGAGGCCGTCAGTATAACTGCATTTTCCGTTTCGGCTAATGAAAATAAGACGGTAACAGTGTTAGCTAAAGACGGAGTCATATCGTACATTATTAATAATTTAAAAGAAGCAAGTGATTATCTAGTATATCTAAGGTCTACAAAAGGAGTGTTTTATTATGGATTGCTAGGCAGTCTGGCTAGATCTGGGAATGATGCAGAAAAAATACAAGTTTCTTTGCAAGAAACTGTAAATGGTATTGATTTTGACATTAGTTATGCTGATAGCTATACTTTGTCGGGTAATATAGATGGTATAAATCCACAAAATGATGATTTATTAGTTTCAATAACTGCCTGGTCCAAAGAGGGAGGGTTTGGTTCAACTAGTAGAATTGGCAACGGTAAATGGACGATATCAGGACTTCCTGCTGGTAATTACAATGTATCTATTACTACTCCCTATTATGTTAATCTTTTCCTTTCCAGTTGGGAAACTGGTGTAGACTGGACTTTTCAATTAGATAAAGCTATGGAAATCGAAGTAAATGCTGATGTAAATAATCTGGATGCTTTTTTAAACTTAGGTCTTACCATAAGTGGAACAGTTCTGAATCATGACCAAAGACCATTATCTAACATTTATGTTAGTCTTTGGGATAAAGAGAACAATGTTGGAGGAGGAAGTGAAACCTTAATAGATGGTAGTTTTGCTGTTTTGGGCTTACCGCATGATGGAAATTATAACTTAGAAATTTTTTCCCAATACGGGAAATTTAGGGCTGTAATTAATGATCTCAAAGAAAATATAGAAATGGAGCCGATAGTGCTTATAAAACCGCCTGGAGTTATACGTGGATCCATTAGTTACATGATGACCGGAATGACAAAAAGTGTTTTGGTTTTTGTTTATGATGAGGAAGACAAATTTGTACAAGCTACATTGTCAGAAGAAAACGGAAATTATAAACTAGATGGCCTTGATATAGGAAAGACATATCGGGTTGAAATTGATACCAGTGAAGATCCGTATGTTACAGGTCATATTCGCTCCATTCTAGTTGATGGAGAAGTAATTTTGAATTTTGAAATAATGGAAATTGATGTATATTAGTATTTAAATTATTCAAATAATACGGGTGACTACAAACTTGTAGCTGCAGGAAATAGGTACACATTGTTTAAATAATAAAAAGGAAAAGCCTTATGTATTTCAATCAGATAAAAGAACTAACCTTAATTTTTTTCATTGTAATTTTTTACTCTTTGACCAATGCTTCATATGCGAATGAAATTAGTTTTAAGGACGGTTTTCTAACTATGTCCATACATAACATGCCAATCGAAGAGGTTTTGCAAAGTATTGCCAGGTATAACAATATGAAGGTCATTGTACAGAATGGGGTTAAGGGTTCAGTTTCAATATCATTAAGTGATGAACCTTTAAATAGCGCTATAAGACGAATTGTTTCAAGGTTCAGTAATACCATTAATTATGTAAGAAGTGAAAACAACAACTCCTCTAGAGTAACGATAATTACTATTTATCCTAATAAGAGTGATGACTCTATTTCTGATATTACCACACGAACCGATGAAGATGTATCAAACGTAGCAGTCTCTAAAAAACCATCTGATGATATCGTAGTGACATCTGAGCATCAATCTCCTACTTTTGATCTTGAAAAAGGGAAATTATCTGCTAAGAATAATGTAAAACAACGACGGCACGCTTTGAAACAAAGATATAAAAACCAGATGGATGAATTCTCACAAGAAATCACCAAACTTTCAATTTCCATCACTTTTCAAACTAAGCAAGAGCAAAGGCACCTACTTGGCAAAATTCGACAGTTGGAAGCCGAAAGGCAAAGATTGGAACATTTCTACACGACTGCTTTAATTAACTGGGAAAGGAAGAGATAATCAATCCTTCCAATCTTTCGTATTGTATATCGACCAAAGAGCGTAAAAAGGCATCTCGATTTAATTCTCCACCTTTTTCTTCAATGTGTTGTTATTGTACTAACAACCGTAAGTGTTGTCTTAGTCCTTTATAGGCCCTATAGCCTTCAAGATGCCTATTTCTGGTTGTTTCGAGATCAATATCCGCTAAAATAGCTCTTTTGGTTATAGCAAAAATTTGATCAAGATTAGGCTGAGCACCTAGTAGTCTTTCTGGATGAGTCTGTAGAAGACCAAAAAAATCACGAATTATCGCCAGATCAATATCTATCCCTCGACGAACACCAGGTTTTAAGAATCTTATGGCTACATCTTCTTTTTTCCTATCCTTTAATAAAACTCCTTGATTTACTTGAGCCACTGTTCCTACTTTAGTAGATTCAGTACGAATACTAACAAATTGATATCCTCCTGGATCACTAAAAATTATTTCTCGCACCATATAAGGGGGAACGGGTTTGCCACTTGATTCTATAACCTCGCAATCGTTCACCCATTCCGGGTTCCTGAGACATTGCTTGTAAAACTTTACCAAAAACAGGTCCGGAATTACGAAAAGTGATAACACTAGCATCCTCTAGACTTAGATTTCTACCTTGTACCAATAAATCCGAGATGATGTTTTTATACATTTCGATGGGAATACGTTGATAGTAAAATACTAAAAATTGTTCGATAATATTTTGCCAGAAGGGGTTATTAAACTCGAATTGTCCAGAAGCTACAATATCAACGCCTACTTTTTTGATTTGATTGATTATTTTAGTAAATTTAGCCTCAAAAGCATTAACTACCGCTAATCTTCTTTGTTGTCGATTTTGAGCTTGGCTGGCGCTATTAAGTAATAAAGTCATTTCTTCATTTAAATTGATATTTAACCAATCAAAGGCTAAGGATACAAATCTTGATGATTTTCCCATTAATCGAATTAGAGGATCTGCCATCATGGAAAAAGGAACCGATGGTAATTCTCGGGTATCCTTTCAGAATCACTGTACATTCCATCAATATGCCCGTATAACATAATTTGAGCGGATTATCAATTTGGATCAATTTTTCAGAAAATAAATTGGCTCGATATATAAAAGTTCTTTCCAGGGAATCCAAAATAGCTAGAATTCAATTTCAATAGCGATCAACTGATAACAGCTCAAAGTTGGCTATTTTTATTTTATATTGAGAGAGAAGAACATCAAGGCAGCATTATGGTACTAAAAAACATTGTCAATTTAAAGAAGTCTCAAGTAAAACCTCGTTATACCTGGTCAGTTGAAATGCTAAATCAAATCACCCAAAAACTCCTGCTCAGACTAACTAAAGAAGAAGCGGAAAAGAAATTAATCTTCGCTCTCATCACTCTAAAAGAAGCTCCTATGGCCAAAAAATTTCTTAATTACTTGATTAAAAAAGATGGATCAAATGATACTCGTCGTATGCAAATGAAAATAATTGATAATTCAATGAAAAAGTAACTTACTATACTATTTTTCGGTATCGTCCATCAATTTATTAATTTCATCTACGGTTTTATATCCTTTAAGAGCTTTTAAAAACTTCACTCCTCCTTTTATATTCAATTTATCAAGAAGTCGTGATTTTGAATTTCGTTTCTGCTTAGATTTTTTCCTTTCTTCCTTGGTTAAAGTTTCTGTTCCAGGATAGAATTCACTGGATTTCGTGGCGAATATTACTTTTTTATCCTCTTTATTCCAGGAATCAACAAGTATTTTCGGTGTCTTACAGTTATTAGCAAAATGATTTAAGAATCGCAATGTGCGTTTAGGAAAGTGAGTTTTTTGATAACATAAAACAGAGTTTAATAAAGCAATATCTTCCGAAGCTTTATTAATGGAGTCAGTATTTTTATTAATTTGTAGACATTTTATATTTGCAAAGGAACCAACAGTTATTATATTAGTAAGGACCTCAAAACTTTTGATGTCCTGGCAAAGTACTCTATCACAGGATGGTGCTGGTTGTGTTGTTTTATCTAAATAATAGCCATCACATAAATCCTGAATTAAGCTCATTTTCTCTAGCTGCCCAAAAGAAAATCCGATAATGTTAGTATTTGGCATGAAAAAACTGAAATCTCTAAGCATGGCTAAAAATAACATCGGTTTATGGCGATACAGGCTTTTAAAATATTGAGAATATAATTCTTTTAAAAAGACATTTTTTGTTTCGGATTTTGTTTCGGATTTTGTTTCGGATTTTGTTTCGGATTTTGTT
>CAZJDM010000088.1:0-18846 GCA_964544765.1 uncultured bacterium | reverse complement strand
TTAAATTAGTTCAAATAAATGGAGTCAAGGTGGGGTTCAGGCCTAACTTACGATAAAATATCTTCTTGTAATCCACCATAGACAAGTAGCGATGCAATACGCTTTGCTTCAAGTTTATCAAAAGGAAGTGATAGAATATCTTCTAACTCTTTTTCAAGAGATTCTAATTCATCAATCGACTCTTGCACAATGAAGGCTCTATCATGCAATTTTTCTTCTATATATAAGTCCTCTATGTTTCTTTTCAGTTCCTTTTTTCTTCTTTCTAAAGCCCTTCGTTCTTCTTCTAAACGTTTTTGAATAAGTTCATGATCCAAACTACTCAAATCATAATACAAAGGAACTTGTTTGGCCCAAAGTAACCCAACACAATAAGACATTTCCCCCATAAAAGAAACATTCCAACTAGGGCATAAATCTTGTGGATAATATTCTAATAACACATTGGAAGAGCTTGATCCGTGATAAACAATCTTTACGGATGGCATGTACCCACGATTTCCAAAATAATTAAAATTGTAAGAATAAGTAATAACATTATCATAGGTATTAAGTACGATATCACTTACACAACCTCTAACTTTAAATTTATATTTAACGTAATCTAAGCTTGAATCATCTGGCAAACCACCCTGATCTTCAAAATTATCATAGACGGTATTTAATTGAAGGTCATGACCATTAATAGAGATGCTCGTAGTAAGTGAGTTGGGCATACTATTTGCCCAAGACATATAACTCAAGGTCATCGAAACACATGCACTATAGGCCGTAAAGCTAAAAGAGTAATAGTAAGAGTAAATGACTAGGGTCAAAAACCATAACTTAGAGGCCCGCATTTTTAACCTCCATCATCACCATAAAATCCCAATTAGTTACAGCTCTAACCAAGTTGTTTTGATCTACATCTGCAAGTATTTGCTCTAATAATACTTCGTGTTGTGACATTTTACTGTCTAGAATAATGGAAGAATAACTCTTCAATAACGCGGGTAAAATATCCTTTAGGTAATTACTTACTTTGGTAAACTCAGGCTCAATATAATTACAGCCTGGTGCCATATAAGCATAAGCAAAGGTAGATGATTGATTGACCTGTTCACATATCTGTCTATGCTGCATAAAAGCGAGCATTTGATGATATTTTTGCTCTAATAATGGCAACTCTATTTCAAAGACATTAACCATTCTATCTCGCCATAAACTCTGCTTTAGCTTGGTCACCTTGATTAGAAAATTATTTGAAAGATTATGGAGTCTGGATTTTTTTATTTTTTTTCTTGAAACCTGACTAGCTGTCGCTAGTAAAATTTGACTTTCCTTCTGGTTTAATTTTTCAAGTAGTTCTGTAACTTTTGTCTCTACCAGAATCTGTCCATTTTGTAGAATTTGAAGGAGATTATCAATATTAGGTATTATTTTTTCTTTAATAACAGCCATAGGGGGATTTTGTAAGCTGTTATCTATTATAAACTTATCAAAGACTTTAAACTTGGTTCTATATTTTTCCCAGATATTATGTAAATTCATGCTGACAATACTAAGTTGGGAAACTAATTGGTTTGATTTGTTTTGCACTGATTTGTTCAATTGTTCTATTTTCGTCCTTTGGGATGGAATACTTGCTAAATCTACTGTTGATAGTGATGATAGTGATGATAGTGATGATATTACATAATTAAGCTCTTCTAAAACTGCTTTTAGTTGGGGTTTATACTCAGTAGAGTACTTTGATACCAGCTCCTTATAAGCATTCATGGCAATCTTTGTCTCTCTATTAAATTCCCGGTAAATCTTTTGGAGTTTAATAAGGGTGATCTTTTGAATTATAAGTGAACTAGTTTGAGTTCCAACCTCATTCTTTATTTTAGCGACTAACTTCTTTTCAAAAGCAGCTAGAGTTCTTTTTTTTATTTTTTTTAATTCATCCTCTTTTCGCTTCCAGCATCTTTTAACCTCAGTCATTTGATTAAAATGATTTTCTAGTTTATTCAAAGAGGGGTTATCATCAGTGATTTTGGCAGGCATTTCGGAACAATCTAATAACTGTTGTCGCCGTTGAATATCAATATCATCAGCTTTTAAAGCAACGCCGGGCATTAAAATTAATAAAACCAACAAAATATAAAAAGGAAACAAAGTAAAATAAGTAAAATAAGTAAATTTATAAAAATAAATTAGTTTATAAACATTCTTTAATTTCATGGCTCAGAACTCCCAGTACTTTAGTAACATTACCTAACTGATAATCATGATATTGATTTGCTTGTGCGGCAATATAACGTGTTGCCTGGCATAATTGTTGATATTCTAAATCAAGAGATTCTAATTCTTTTTCATTGCCAGTAAGCTGATTAGCAGCCTTTTTACATTTACTAAACAATGCTGTCGGATTAAATTCGGGATTATTATTTTCAGTCTTAAAAAAGTCTTTTAAGCTTTTACCTTGCCAGACCTGTGGTTGATCGACTTTGGGCAATTGGCTTAATAAATTGGTTAAAAATATTCGTTCTTTAAAGCTCAAATTAGCCGTTTTTGAGGCCTCATTATTGTTGACCATTTTCTTGATGGCGGGTAATGCCTCCTTGATGGTCTTTCTCATTTTATTGATACTTTCAGCAGATAGTTGCTGTAAAAAATAATCTGCAATAGTTGCTAAAGCTAAGTAGCTATTTTTATATTCCAGAAGTTCATTTAAATTTTTTCTACTACTATTTACTAATAACAAGCGATTAATGGTATTCTCCCAGTTGAGCAAAGTATTGCTGGATGGTTGAACAATAACCTGGTCAATCTTTAATTCGCATGGACCCAATAAAGTCGCGTTATAAGTTTTCTTGGGCTTGGGATCGTACAGCTCTAATGGTCCCTTACCAGTTAATTCAATAGTAAGGGTGGTGGAATTTTTAGTAAAATTAATAGCCTTAGATTCTTTTTCGGTCTTAAAACCAATGGACAAATTATGTCCTCGACAGTCAAATTGATATGGTATTATAAATAATAATTCATAGGATCCACTTTGAGCTAAAGTGGTGGTAACTAATTTACATCGCCCCTTGGCGGCACCAAAGTTTTTACAAACAAGATTCGATTGTTGACCATATATTCCATATATTGACCATGAACCTAACGAACTCAATAAAGTCAATATGGAGATTAATACTTTCATCTTAGCCTCCGAAACCCCGTAGGTTAGTTTTCTATAAAATCTTCAATCACATTGACGGTAATATCCCTAATGGCAAATAAGTAGGGCTGAATATTACAAATACTGATAGTTAATTCTTCAATCTCGTTTTCGAAATACAATTTTCCAATTTCCTGTAATTGAATCTTCTCAATACCAGCCCTTATCAATCAATATTTCAAAATCGGTTTTATTATTATGAATATAGGTTTTACTATTGCCATCTATTCTTATTTCGGCCATCAAGGGTATGTGCACTAGGGTATACGCCGCATAAACGACATACACTACATACACGGTATATATAGTAATTAACATCAATGATTTAAAACTAAACATGATACCCCCAGGTTTAGTAATGAGATAAACTAAGAACTAAGATTACCTCATTATTAAAAATTAATTAGTTACCATTAATTGCCGCTAGTTCTTTTAAAATATCTTCTCTAACCATTAAACGAGCTGTTTGCGAAGCTAAAAGTTGTTGCCAAGCGTTGTCACCCATTTTAAGACCGTTAGCTACGATAATATGATTAGTACTATTGTTTGATGTAACCGTGAAATTTACAACATCACCACTGTAAGCAACTTCTTGAACTGAGTTAACTTGATCAGCAACACCGTCCTCATCCACTAAAAATTCTCCACTTTTAACCTTTTTGGCAATTACCACTTTTTTAAGATCTCCCTTTGAATCACCAATAACCACCGGATGATTTGAAGTAAGAATAATCTCTCTTCTGGAGTTAGTTTTAATCTGGATCGAAGCCTTTTTCTCTGGTCCCCAAACGATGTTTTCAATAGGTCTATAAGAACTGATACTACCATCAAGATAATCAGCGCTGGCTAATTGGAAGCTGTTATCTTTGTTTCGCTTTATTAATGTTTTCCCACTGATTGTCCCATTTTGGGTTAGAAACAAAGTCCTATCTGCAAAACACCCACATTGGCATCTTCTAACAGAACCGTCCATAAATGACGTTGGAAACCATTCCCCGTTTGAAAAGTTACCAAAACAACCCCCAGGTATCTCTTTACAATTACCATCTTTCACCCCATCACACATTGCTGCATAAATGCCTTGGGAAACACCATCCTTGACACATCTTTTATGTGGAGTTGGCTTAAGATTACAAATTGCATCCCTCCAATCATGAGGTTTTTGACACTTTGTTGTTGCAAATGCATCATACGTTAGTATTAATGCTATTAACATAAAGCAACCTTGGACAATCTTTCTCATTGTTATCTCCTCCTATTTCTAATAAATTCGATTTTTTATAATTAATTTGATGTTTATAATTAATTTGATTTCCATACTATGGAGGTATCATATCCTTTCACCTTGATAGTCAAGATACCTTTGATTACAGGGATATCTACTTGTGGATAATCCACATCACCATCTTTAAAAACAATATCCTTAGGATCTTTAAATGGATTTATAGCTTTATTGGATTCAGTTGTAACTTTTGTCTTTAGCTCGACAGAACAAACTTCCGCATATTCTTCTTCACAAAAGACTGGAGCCAATAAACCACTTAAACCGTCATTTTCTTCTCCTACTTTATAGATGCCAACAGCTAGAAATTCATTGTCTATGGTTAAATAAATTTTTCGGTTATTTAATGGTAAGGGGTTGGTTGCATTACCAAAATCGCCTTTAACAACAATAAGGCTATTGTGCTGGACTGGTTGTAAATCAACATCATAATAAACATCGCCAATTGTACCTACTTTAAATGACAAGTGTGGTTTAATAACACTTAGATCCATATCAGCATAATAAGTTGCTACCTTACCGCCCTTTTGTTGATTATCAAGATACACCCTATAAGCGATATCCTCATTATCCGGATTGATCAATTTCGATCGTTGTGAAATAAAAGCTCGACCATGATCATAGAAACCTTCTACTGGTTCTTCTGATTCTACTGGCCCTACTGACTCTACTGACTCTACTAGTTGTGGGTTATTGCTATTTAAGCTCGAATACCAGTCATTTTCATCACCTATTCCACCTACTCTACCTACATCACCTACAATAGGAATAGATCCACAGTTGGTAATAAATAGTGATAACAAACTTACTGCTGTTATCGTTTGTAAAACCTTGATTTGCATGTTTGCCTCCTTTAGTTGACTATGCATAGATAAAATTTTTTCTATAATTTGTTCGTTGTTGGTACTGGCAGATGAGAGAAGTCTGGGAGTACAGATTGAATTAATCGGTTGTTTTTTTGATAATCCATTCCTTGGTCGTAAAGCATGTCTAAAAGACTATTAGCAGCATATTTTTTTACTACTGGTTCTCTGATATCCTTTAATGTATCCAAGGCGATATCTAAATCAATTCTTGCCAAATGAACTACCAGCTCTGATATTTCAGCAATTTTTGTGGCTCTATAACGAATATTTTTTATAGAAGATACAGGTGTAGTAACAATTTCTATGATATCATTCAAAACCCTATCATCCCATTTGGCACGATATCCTAGATAATCAACCATGCTTAATTTCTGGATAGCTTCCAGGTCATTTTTAGATGGTTTTTGTAAAGAATTTAAAATCGAACGGACTCCCATGCGATCTTTTTCATTCAATTTACTTAAGTAATTCCCCAATTCATCAGGATCTAGTAGATGTATTTTATTTGTAAATACATCCAGAACATCGTTAAAAAATTGTTGAGTTTCACCTTCAGGTAAAGGTTTGTCCTGTTGGTATTGCTTAGTAGTATTAGGATTTTTGGATAGGATTTTTACATTTGTTATATCAGAATTTTCTTCTTTAGCTGGATACTTAAGAAGACCTAGCATAGTATTTATAGACTTTTTGATGTTTTTATCTTTAGTCCGTCTGTTGGGTGTATCAATAATTTTAATTTTATTATTACTATTACTATTCCTACTACTATTACTAATACCAATATTAATAAGTCTATTATCGAGAAAATAAAGGTTCAAAATTAAGAGAGTAATAATAACCACAACAAAGTTAACAAGTATAAAAACCGTTTTCAATTTTGTTTGTTTAATTTGTTTAGTTTGTTTTGTTTGCTTAGTTTTTCTATACTGATTCTTTGATGAATTTTGGATAAGCCTATCCATACAATTCCCCCTTTGAATAAATTCTTTACTTAGAACATATAGAAGGTTAGACAGAAGGTTAGATGACCCACTATCACTGAATGTCGGATATTTACTGGCTAACCTACTTTACTAGGTTACCTAAGAAACCGACATCAAATACATTAGCAATTTATGTGCCAACAAATAATTCCTTGAAAAATCTTTTAATATCAATAAGATAAATTTTAGCCTCAACAAGGTATTTTTTTCTATTGTACTGCAAAATTAGGATGGGACATTTTCTCTACGCAATTCTTTTTAATTATTCATATATTTGCTAATTTTTATTCTTAATTTGAATTTAAGTTGTTGTTTAAGTTTACATAACAGAACTATCTGGAAGTGTGACAGATATGTCTCAACCTGTAGCATTTCTGTCACCTAAGCATAATCGCTAGGATATAACACACATAAAGATATTATCTAAAGAATCGTTTTAGTTTGCCGAGAAATACTAAACAAAGCTAAATATTAGGTCAAACTAATTATTGGATCATACTAATTATTAGGTCGCCAAAACATTTACTGTGGGAGAAAGTCAATGGCAAACCAAACAAACAATAATCCTCTTATGCAAGAATTTAATCAAAACCTTGAAGTTGTATATGTAGATGATGAGGAGCAAAATACTTTTGTCTTTAACCGTCAATTTGGTGATAAATATAACTTAAAGCTATTTCACAAACCGCTTGAGGCCCACGATTACATCAAAAACAATGAAAAAGTAGCAGTAGTCATTACCGACCAATCCATGCCCAACATGTCTGGATTAGAACTGGCAAATAATGTATGGGTAACTTGCCCATATATCCAATTTATTATGATTACCGGTAATCCGGAAAATGATGATCAATTGATGTACAAATCATTAAAAGGAAGAAAATTTTACGACTTTATTTCCAAGCCACTCAATTTTGAAAAAAACTTCAATGAATATGATAACATTATAAGAAATTGTATCCATCAATTCTGCCTTAACACCTTAAAACATAGATACAACGAAGGCATGGCTATTCTTATTAGCCGTTTAGTTGATGAGCATGACGAATACAACCACTCTCATGTCTCAAATGTTAGCAATTTCTGTTGTTGGTTTGCTCAAGAAGCCCTTAATTTCAATAACGAAGAGATAGAAGTACTTAAACTAGCCGCTGTATTACATGATATCGGTAAGGTTCAAGTTTCTCCTAAAAATTTGGTGGCTGATAGGGGATTAAATACCAATATGATCCAAAATATTTTAAATAAGCATACTCAAAATGGTTTGGCACTTACATCAGACATCCCCTACTTTAATCAACTGGTAGAATTAGGCGCTTATCATCATAACTGGCACGACGGTTCGCATTTGTTTCATGGTAAAAAAGGAGAAGACATCCCATTAGCCGCTAAAATTATTGCTATCTGGAACCATTTTGACATCGTACAATCAACCAAAACTTATGATCCCGATAACTCAACTAAAAACTACCAAGAAGCAATTGAGGATCTTAAAGCTAAAAGTGGAACTCAATTCGACCCAGAATTAGTTACATCGATGGTAAATTTTCTCAATAATCATCCAGAAATCGCTAAATTTTATAAGAACCAACGTAATAATCCAAAGGAATGGGCCTCCTTTTTTCAAGATAAACAATGGGGATATGGTTTAAGAAAAGCTGGGTGATTTTTAAAGGGGATTAGGTCTTTTTTAAAGATAAAACTTCTAATTAATTTGTCATCTCTTTAATTTGTTATATCTTTTATTTCAGGAAATCTTTCTAAGATAACCGCTAATAATTTTTCATAACGTTCTTTTTCATCGTCATCGCCATCGCCGTATTCAATAGAACTTTTTATTCTCTCTAAAAATTCTTTG
Organism: uncultured bacterium; assembly: GCA_964544765.1. Lineage (GTDB taxonomy): Bacteria > Bdellovibrionota_B > Oligoflexia > CAYFLR01 > CAYFLR01 > CAZJDM01. Next base: position 10,670 of record CAZJDM010000088.1, on the reverse strand, counting down.
ATTAATTCTTCATTTGCCGTATAACCATTATTTAACATAAACATAAGCATCTCGTCAGTTCCACGCCACCTAATGCTAGATAATATAGATTGATCATAGCCTCCTTTATTTAATTCGCTTAGTTCATGACCGCCTGTTACCATCATCTTAATAAAAACCTTAAATTCATCGAAATCATCCGGATAAGTTAATCTTTTCAAAACTTTCAAGTAGAAGTCAATTTTTTCTGAATCCTCTTCTAAACAATTTTCAATTACTATTGCCGCATTATCACATTGATATTTTTTTAAGTATTCTATATCACCTAGAGCTTCTCTACAATCTAAGTAAGGCGCGACAAGCGACAATAGCTTTTTATCTTCAATTAATTTCTTACTTAAAGATAATGAATTTAATAATGAATCCATTCTAGTTAATGGATGATTCATTAACACTTCAGTCATCTCAAAGTCATTATTATTTATGGCAAATAATATGGCTACTTTTCCCCTACGATCAGTTTGATTGGGATCAGCACCTTTATCAAGAAGATCCTTTACCAACTCCACCCTACCGTTTTTAACAGCAGAAATAAACGAAGTTCCCTTATGTTTGTCATCCCAAGCATAAGTATGTCTTTTTTTCAGAGCACCATCTTTATCCAAATCTCCATCATTGTCATCTTCCTTTTGTCTTATACAACTGAAATTTAAAATTAATATAATCAATATAATTAATATAACTACATAATTTATAAAAGATGTGAAGTTAAATTTTTTGTTCATAAAATAATACCTAATCTACTTTAGGACTTTAAAGCAAATCACTCTTATAAAGCTGTGATTCGCAAAATAAATAATCATAAATTCCAATTTGCTCATCGTTTAATACCCCAACCACCTGCTCCCTAAATACATCCTTATCAATCCACTCTCTGTCAGCGGCATTTTTCAATGCATTACAGACATGTTTTAACTTAAACTTATAGTTAGGCTGTTTTTTATAATTCATGACAAATTCTAAAAGATTTGTATCTCTATAGTAAGGATTAACATTATTATAACCAAAATAGATCAAGCTGGTTGCTAGTTCAAGAGTTAATGGAGGGTTATGAGTATTTAAAGCCTCACCAATTCGGTTTACTTTCTCTATAAAGTCATTTTTCATCGAATAAGGATACAATTTTGATAAGTAATTTCCAACCCAATCAATTGATGAGATAAAACCTCGATCAATTACAGATTTATCAAATATCCTTAAAAAAGTTTTTCTTAAATTTGCCAAAGTCTCTTCATCAAAACATTTCTCATGTTTCTGCCTATAAGAAGGTCGGCATTCCACCCAATACATCATGTCTAGACAAACAGATGGGTGGTCTATATCGCATCCTTCAAGTAATATATCTGCAATATGTATATCTTCTCCTTTAACAGAATCAAGCTTCCAAAGTTTAAGAGAAGAAGTTATATCTGCATACCTAACAAAGTCATCAAAGGTTTTAATGTCATTGTAAGAAATGATATCTTCAACCGTTGCACCTTCTAAAACAGCATCCAAAGAATCTTTCCCTTCAAAGATACTATTAAATAGTTTTAAATTACTTTTGAAATTCAATCCTGTTCTAGAAATGGTAGGTAAATGACTGTCAGCCGCAAAGGCAATTGCCACAAATTTACCATCCGATGTAAAAACTGGAGAACCGCTATTCCCTTTAACAATAAATATACTGGTAACAATTTGCTTTCCTAGGTCATAAAGAAATTCTCCAACACTGAACTTTTTCAAATTACCAAATGGATGTCCTACAACATATAAATCGCCTTCCATAAGCTCACGAGCTTGTAGAAAATCAGGTTTAATCCAATGATTTGGTCTATAAGGTTCATCTTTATTTTCATACACTCTGTATATAGCTACATCATCGCTTTTCCTGGAATATACCGGTTCTAAAAAAAAGATCTTTCTGCTATGTTTCTTTCCTATTTGATAATCGAATAATAAAGTCGAATAACATCCTTCAATGGTACAATTTTCATTACCTAAAACATGATGGTTTGTCATTAAAAGACCGTCTTCACTTATGAACACTCCCGTACCACGACTACTTTTATTTTCTATCAGAATAACTGCTTGAGAAGCTTTGATAATTGCTTCGGGAGCATCATTTATGTTTTTTAATGCGTAAAACTGCTGAATTTCAGAAGGGTCAGCCTTTTTCAGTTTAGAAACCTTCCCCTTCTTTGTAACCGGCGTAGTTTCTTTTTTAGCTTTATCCTTATCACCACATCTAGAAAACATTAAAAAAGCAAATAAAATTAGTGATAACAGATATATATTATGAAATTTAAACAGAATCTTCAAATTAACCTCCCAACGTATAAGACACAAAAAGTAAAGCAATTAATATGCCAAAAATTGAATAATCCAACTGAAAAGTATAAATAAAATATAAATTTTGTATTTTCAGTGAACAAAAGATACAAAAATCGATTGAATTAAAAAAATCCAACTTATACTCAAAAATTAGCATCAGGTGAAATTCGACCTAGCTTAAGTTTTAAACTTAACTGGTCCGATTCAGAAAGTTGCTGGGCAGATGATCCACTTAATCATCTTGTATATGTAATGATTAAGGTCAACCTAGGTTCCCCTATAGATTACCCTTAGAATACCAGGTAAAACTATCAGAAGTTGATATTATCCTAACTGAACCACTAGGAAATTAAAAAAAGACGTCGTTAGCCACTAGGTTTTTAAATGTCCGCAAACACATAGTAAGAGTATGATGAATATGTGGCATATATGCTCATATGACAGAAATGTCCCAATTAACTGAGATCTTTTTGTCTCATTTTCCAGCTGAACGCAACTTACCACATACCATATACCATATACCATCTTATACCGGTATCATTGAAGGTCTATTATAAACATCAAATATTTAAAAACATTACAACTCATCACTTTACCATAATATATTGGCACGATTCTTGCATTATCCAAGAACTAGGAATGTTACTAAGGAGTGTGTATATCAGTAAATATACCTCAATAAACATTTCTAACAAATATTCTATTAACATATTTGTTCTTGTCATGACTGACAGAACGACAAACTCACTGGAGAGAAATTATGAAAGAAAAAAAATTGAAGAATTATGTTGCAATCGGATCTCTTGCAGTAGGTCTCGCTGCTTTTACCACAATTATTGAACCTGGTTTAGATTCCTCTAAATCAGGTTCAAGCAATTATTCAGATTCAAATAATGAGGATCAAAAAGAATATCTAGTGAATAACCACGAACCTGACAGCTGGAACGGTGGAGCAGGTAAATGCCATGGGAAATGTAGTACTATAATTAGTTCGCTACCAATTTTTTTCGGTTAGTAGATAATAATTCAAATTTTTATGTAGTTTAACCAGATTGTAATCTGAACTACCATTTGTACATACAATATGAACTGCAGGTCAGACCACAGTTTGTAACACAGCTTGAGCGACTGTTTGAGCTGCAGTTTTACTATAGTATGAGCTACAATTTGATTAACTCAAATCAGTGGATATTGAAGAGCAACACACAGAAGTATTTCTAATGACTGTATTAATCGAACCAATTCTATTTCATGTTGTAATGCTAATTAAATCATAAACACAGCAATCAATATCAATAGAACAAAAATTATTAATAGAAACATTATTAGCATTACACAAAGTAATGATATATTTAAATTAGGAATCATACATGAGCGTCAATCTAAAAATCAGCAAATATACTCAAGTCATCCCAACCAAAAATGGACAATTTTTTATTTTTAATTCACGATACGGTAACCTAGTTAGAATCAATGGTAAATCATTTGCACAACTTTCAAACTTTGTTAAAACTGGAAATGTTTCACATATTGACGCTAAATTATTAGATGATTTTACTAAAAGAGGTTTTATCCTGTCGCAAAATATTAATGAGGATAGGTTATATCTAGAAAATTCACATAAACTTGCTGAAGGCCTAAAAGATGGTAAATCATGGAATTTTTTAAGATTGACAATCACCGAAGATTGTAATCTTAAATGCAACTATTGTTATTTTATAAAACAAACAAGAAAAACGAAAAAATATATGCCATTTGATATTGCACAAACAGCTCTCTCAAAATTTTATAATAATATAGAAAAACATAATATACTCAACCCAATAATTTGGTTCTTTGGTGGAGAACCTTTTTTAAATATTGGCTTATTAAAAAGAGCAACATCGAAAATAAAAGAATATAATACTAAGCTAAAGAAAAATCCAGAAATAGCCTTTATTACAAATGGTACAATTTATCCCACAAAACTAATTCAAAATATGAAACAATTGAATACCGCCATAAACATTAGTTTAGATGGAGCTGAACCATTCTATAATTCCAATAGAATTTATTCCAACGGTGTTAATTCTTTCTATTCAATTGATAGGAACATAAAGAGATTCGTTAAGGATAATTTTAAAATCAGAATTAATTGCGTTGTTACAAGAAATAACATAGATGGAATAATCGATTTGATTGATTACTGTCATGATAAAGGTATAAATTTTATTAACATTGATAGTGTCTCCCTCGGAAGTAATTTACAAGCAGATACTGATAAATTAATTGATATCCTACTTGAAGCCATGGAAAGAGCTACAAAACGTAATATAATGTTGACAGGTTTCTGGCGAGACATTGCGGAGCAAATGGAAACACCAACTTCTGTAAAATTTTGTCAGGGGGCAGGTAATGAAATTGATGTTCAACCTAATGGCAAGATAAAACTTTGTTCAGCTTTTAAAAATACAGTAGGGCATATTTCTCAACTAGAAGAATTTTATTCACATCCAGAAGTAATTAAAATATCCAAAAGAAGTGTCGGTAATCTAGGTCCCTGTGATGGTTGTGTAATTGAAGGTATGTGTAAAGGGGGATGTGTTGCAGAAGTATATAATGAAAATAAAACTTTAAATACTAAGCCGTCTGAATGTGAATTTTTTCAAAAAATGACCATGGCTTATATAAATAAGTATTATTATCCTGAATATGCTTAATCTTTAAATAAAAAGTAACCTGTAGGGATGACAAAGATAACTGGAACAATAGTATGACAGAGATCACAGAGATCACAGAGATAACAGGGATAAACTCATGAGTATATTGCTAAAAGATTTTAAGACACCCTTCAACTCAATTCCTTTTGACCGTATAAAAAAGAAAGACATTATAAATGCCTTGGAACAGGCAACTATTAATAGTAAATCAATTATCGAAAAAATAAGAAATAATAAAAATCCTAATTTTGAAACCGTTATCGAAGAATTAGAGAAGATATTCGAATTACCAACTAGAATACATAACGTATTTAATTTTATGATCTCGGTGAAATCATCTAATGAATTTGAAAGCATCTCTAGTTATGTTTCAAAGCAGTTAAACAATTTATATAGCAATATAATTTTTGATAAAACCTTATTCTCTAAGGTTAAATATATTAATGATAATAAAAGCACCTTGGAATTAAATAAGATTCAACTCAATCTCCTAGATATCCATTATAAGAGATTTATCAGGAAAGGAACTCAACTGACTCATAACCAGAAATCAAAGGTAGAACAAATATACAATAAGCTAGATGTACTATGTAATTTATTCTTGAAAAATAATGAAAAAAAAATCAACAATTGCCAGTTAATAATTAAAAATGAAGAAGATCTGGAAGGATTACCTGAAGAATTAATAAAAACAGCCTATAAAAAAGCAGTAGATCAGGGTATTGAAAAATCTTGGATAATTACTATCGATAATTTTACATATAGATTATTTATGGAGAATGCCAGGAAAAGATCACTAAGAGAAAGGTTATATCGGTACAAAAATGCAATTTCTTTTTCTTCTTTTTCGAAAGCAAAAACTAACAATGGTGACAATATTGGTAATACTAACAATATCGACAATGCTGGTAATACTGACAATACTAAGATAATTCTTAAAATAATAAAATTACGTAGTGAATTAGCAAGCATATTTGAAAAAGAAACCTATACAGACTATATCTTAGAAGATCGCAGCATGGTAAAGGATGCAAAATTTGTAAATAATTTTCTTAAAAAACTATTAAAAATTACAATGCCTGTTGTTAAGAACGAATCGGGTGAGTTGTTGAGTCTTGCGAAGTTGGATGGAATTGATAAATTGGAAGCCTGGGATTACCTGTATTACACTAATAAGCACAAAAATAAAACATTGGAAATTACTGACGAAATTATAATGCCCTATTTTGAGGTAAAAAATGTGGTTAATGGAATTTTTTTACTAATCAATAAGCTATTTGGCCTCATATTTAAGGAGATCCATAAAAACTACGGTTTATCTTATCATGATGATGTTGTTGTTTATAAAGTTACTGAAAGTAATGGAAAATATTTAGGATTATTATATTTGGACCTGTTTAGTAGGGAAAATAAACTTACCGAATACAAGCATATCTTACTTACCAGCAACAAAAAAGACGATGGGGGCTATGTTAATCATAGTGTTATCATAGGAAATTTTAAGAAACATAATGATAATAAGGATAATAATGATAACGATAAAAATATAAAGCTTTTAAGATTGGATGAAGTTAAGAATCTGCTTCATGAATTTGGACATTCTCTTCAATGTTTATTTTCGAACAGTAAATATCTGTCCGTAAATGGCTCCAATCCTATGGACTTCGAAGAAATACCTTCCACTTTTTTTGAATTTTGGTTTAACGACAGAGATTTTCTTAAACCATTTGCAAAACATTATAAGACTGGTGAACCAATTCCGGAAGAACTTCTATTGAAGCTTAATAAATATCACAGTTTTCACAAATCTTTCGAGTTGTTAAATTTAATTGAATTGTCAATGTTGGACATGGCTTGGCATCAGTTAAAACTCTCAGAATACCCTAACATCTCCAATTCTTATGAGTTAGAGGAATTCGAAAATAAAATCACTGAACAAACCAGGATATTTCCTCTAGTAGAACGAACATGTAGAAGCGTATCTTTTAACCATATCTTCAATTATGGATACTCAGCTAGATTTTACAGTTATATATGGTCAGAAGTTTTAGCCTTAGGAATTTATAAAATATTTAAGCGTAGTAATGGTCAATACCAAGACACAGGAACTAAGTTCAAAAAATATTTATTCTCTAATATCAATATGGATGACCCTATGAAGGTTTATCAGAGTTTTCTTGGCAAACAGCAGACTATCAATGATGTAATAGATCTAATTTGGGCAAATTAACTGACTTAGGGATTGGGGGCGTCTTAGTTCCCTCAAATATAGAGATCAAAAGCCCATTGATTATCATGGTCATGCTCATTCTAAAAACAATGTTAATAAATTTATATTTTCATACAGTTCATACCTACCCATGACCACATTTTCGCGTTGGGCAACAAATCCTAATAACCTACATCGAGTCCAGTCCCCAATATACACCTAGTAAAGCTTGTCCTTTAAAGAAGTATTATACTCTTTAGCTTGTTTTTCAATATCCAGTTTTGATACTTCAATACCGAGTTGATCATTCTTGGCCTTTATGTATGATTGCAGATCTCTATCTTGAATGTTATCATTCCATAACTTTGAGCGAATTAGAGACTTTGGACAATGAAGAAAAACTTCATCAATATCCACTACGATTGCTATTTTAGGTGAAATGTTGTTAACGGTCAACGTTTCCATCAATTTAGGATCATTTACTAATTTGGCTATCCCATTTACTCTTAATGTTTCGTTTCTACCTGGAATAAAAAATAGTATTCCTACCTTAGGTTCATAGAGAATATTGATTAGACTATCTAGTCGATTATTACCTCTCCGATCAGGAATTGCCAAAGTTTTTCTATTAATTATTTTTACAAATCCATTAGGATCACCTTTCGGAGAGCAATCGCTAGAGTTTTCTGGATTAGTAGTGGCAAGACACAGAAAAGGTGAATTCCTTATAAATTCAATAGAGGGCATATTCTCGCAGGATCAGAGATCCACTCGGTCTTGTGTGGTTACTTGCCAAAGTTCACCCAATATTACACGTATATTGTTACAACCCGTAATTTATGCAAAATTCCTTACACTAACAAAATGTGTTGATATGAACATATTTTGTTAGTGTAATATAACTATATGCTAAAGGAACTTTTTGGTAGCCGATCTACAGAACAAATCTTTTTGAACCTCGCTCATGGTGGTGAGCTTCATTTGTCAGCAATTTCTAAAAATTCAGGAATTGGTGCAACGGCATTACTTCGCAAATTAAATGAATTGGAATCAATTGGCATTTTAGTATCGAGACAATTTGGAAGAACTAGGTTATATAGCTTTAATCCCATATTAACAAAATTAAACTGGTGTCATTGGCACCAGTTTATTAATCTTAGTTCCCTCAAATATAGTGACCAAAAGCCCATCGATTATGGTGGTCATGCTCATTTCTAATCATTCAACGGGAGGATTAAAGTAAGAGTTTAATTCCTCTAAACTGGTAAGGAATATATTACCGTTAAGGTTTATATTGTCCCAAATAAGGAAGGACCCTCCGACGAATGTAAGAGCGTTAAGCCCTTCTAGGCTCGTAAGAGCAGTATTATTCTGAATAGTGCCGAATTTCCTGAAAGAGAGCCACCCAATTTCCATCATTGGGAGCCAGTTTGAGTTGGTGAAACCAACAAAGTTATTTTCAATTTCCTAATGGCTCTCTATGCTTTTGTCAACTTTATTATTTTTTTTATTATTTCTATTCATAAATTTTCTATATGATCCTCCCGATATTTCTAGCTTTATACTGCCATGAATTAATCTATCCAAAATAGCCTCTAATGCGACACTATCTGTTATCACCTCTTTCCAATTAGCTAAAGGCAACTGACTGGTTATTATTGTGCATTTTTTTTGATACCTCTCTTCCAGTATATCGTATAAATCTTGTACTGTTTCAAGGGGTAGAGGTTTGAGTCCTAAATCATCAATGATCAAGACATCTTGTTTTATCAGCCTGTCTCTAAAGCGTAAGTAAGAACCATCAGCACGACTAATGGTAAATTTTTCAATTAACATATTCATACCGATAAAAAAGCAGGTATAACCCTGACGACAACTATGATGTCCTATCGCTGAGGCCAAATAGGTTTTACCAACACCGGTGGGACCTAATAACAATAAATTGTTTGGCTGGGTTACAAATTTTAAATGCATTAAGTCTTGTATTTGTGACTTTGTTATATTGCGTTTTGCGGTTAAATCAAAACGCTCTAAACTGGCTTCACATCTGAATTTAGCTGCCTTCACCCTTCTGATAGCCCGATGATTATCTCTATATAATTTTTCATCGCTAATAATGGCTGATAAAAGCTCGATATGCCCCCACCCATTTGTGGTTGCCTCAGATAGCCTTAAATCAAGAGTTGATAATATCCCATGGCATTTTAATTGGTTTAATATAAACTTTGTTTGTTCCAGCACAAATTCTCCTATCCCTCTGCTAAGTGTTGATAGCAGAGATTTGATGATCAAAAGAAACTTTTTGATCAAGTGTTTTATTATGAAGAAGAGTTCCCTTCTATGAATAATTCTAAAACTATCAAGAGAGATGTAATGATGTTTCAAGCAAGGAAAGAAAATTCTGTTTGACTCAATCATGTTACCGGGCTTAAAAAGCGGAACAAGATATCCTGTCAAGGGCGAGCTGGCTCGTTTATCTTGATCCTTGACAGGATATCTTGTGGAGCGACCATCTCCAAAACATGATTGAGTCAAAAAAGAATTTGTCAATGTAAACACGGCTTATCCTCTCTTTTAAAATAGCTCTTCCTGGCGTAAAAATGGGTTGATTCCCCTTTCAATTTTCATCTGAGGCTGCTTCATTTTAATCATCCCTCTTTTTAAAACCTGCTCTACGAATCTATATCTAATTTGATTCAGGTTAATAGCTTGTTTGCATGCAGCTTCCAACTGAAGAACATCAAATCGTTTTTGTAAACTAATAATACCTTGAGCCGTACGTAAATACCTTAAGGGGTGACTTTTAGTAAAAAGGAGTTTAATAAAACTTGTGGTAAACTCACCTATTCTTTCAGCTTGTGCTAATATGTTTTGCGGAGAAATTTCTAAATATGCCTGATGTTCCGTTGGGTAATGTTGAATATCTGTAATAAATTTTCCTCGACTTTTACCTCTCTTATGGAAGGCAATTCGTTCACATTGATAGTAAATCTCAATACAATTTACCGTGGCCCAGACATCTATTTCTTTCCCTCGATGTTGATAGGGAGCGGAGTAAAAGTTTTTATCAAAAGCAAGGTGACAGTCAGGATGAAGTCTAGCTTTGCAGTGAGTAGCTACTTGATATGGGTCTGTTGGTAAAGGTTTTAGGAATTCTTTTTCAAATTCAAACATCTCTTGTCTAGAACGTTTGAAAATACGATGTTTTTTTTGGTGAAAAAGGTCAATATGTTCTTTAAGGACTGAATTTAATTCAACTAGACTAGTGAAAGTTTTATGACGAACTCTATGGTAAAACCATCTTTGGAATATTTGTAGACTTCTTTCAACGATAGCTTTATCTTTAGGCTTTCTAACCCTAGTATGATCAAATCTTGAGTATTTTTAACAAAAAAGTGTACCAATTTTTT
>CAZJDM010000087.1:0-18940 GCA_964544765.1 uncultured bacterium | reverse complement strand
TACGACCGTCAATATCAATTCCATCAAAATCGATGACCGTTTTTTGTTCATAAACTACATATTCATCAACCGATTTTTTCGACTTTTGTTTGACTCTTTGTTTGGCCAATACAGTGGTTGACATGATTGTTGAAATACTAATTAAAACGAGTAAAAAAGCAGTGGTAGTTTTCATAATTTTTTCCCCACTTCTTTGCACTGTGACTCTAAATTATAAAGATAATTTCCTATTTCATCCCACCAATATTCATCTTTTTGATCCACTTTCCATTTATTGGTAGATGCCTGCTCAAAATTGGCCATAGTGATAGCTTCTTGCCAAATTTTTCCTTTATTCCTACCTAGAATACCTAGCATAGAGTCTTTCTCAGCCATATTTAGCTCTATATACAACAAGCGTACTTGCTCTTCAGTTCTCTTGAACGTCTCTACGATCTTGGATAAATCCCTTCTTACCGCTTTTCCCACTTGCCCCGCTAGTACTTCTATTTGTTTATTCAGTAACCGAATTAGTTTCTTTTTGAAGAATTTAGTATTTATGAAGGATCTATTATACGATGCTGACTTATGCAAAGCAGGTGTCGATTGTTGAATAATCGCCATTTCTCTTTTTAACATTAATACCTGTCTATACTTCTTATCAACTCTCTTACGTTCAACAATCGAAGTTAATACCTTTTTAGGTATAGCCAAGTCAGCAGAAGTCTGCTCCTGATAAGTAGAAATCTGGCCCTGATAAGTAGAAATTTGATCTTGATAATACTGTTCCACAAAAGAAAAGAAATAGGTATCATCCTTAGATGACACCTTCTGGTATATCTGAGATAATATATTTCCAACTCTAAAATCTGTCTGCAGAAATCTATTTAACGCACTTCTAGTATCATCATACATACATAACATGAAATATATACTTCCCTCTAAGAGCAGGGAATCTGGATAATAACGATCAATAAAATAAATAGAATTAATAGATTTTAAATTACCTAGAGCCAGATTATAATCTCCCATCCAAACTGCGGCCCATGATTGTTCCATCATGGCATCGATCCACAAGATATGTGGTTTTTTTAATTTGGCGTAATAAACCTTAGCCGCTTGATAAATTTTATGATCATTAGCTATACGTGCAAGACTTAAAGCACTTTGATAGATTATATACTTTTGTTGTTTCTTTTCTATAGGATCATTAGCATCGATAGGCATCTTCATTAATTTTTGCAAAAGCTTCACCGCTGCCTGGAATTTCTTTTGATGATACAGAATATAAGCTCGTTGAAACACAGCCGATCTATAATATTTGGATGAGGGTTCTATTTTTAGAAAAAAGATATTGGCTCTCTTATAACTACCCTGATTAAATAAGAGGACACCGCTATAATAGTTAAGAATCGGGGAACGCATTACCGCAATGGTTCTTTTTGACAATATCGGTACAATATTTAAAATGGCCCAATCAGCCTGCAAATAATCGGCCCGCATCAAATATTGTTTTAAAAAAGTAGTATCATTTAATAAATCAGGGCGACTTGTTAGCATTTCGCCTTGTAATAATAAGGCGGTCAAAGATAAATCTTTACTTCTCATATGAGCAAAGGTTTTATTTAAATCAAATACAGTACTACAATTATTACCCTTTAATTTACATTCATCAGCTAGAGAAACCTGAGTCAATAGACTACAACTGAATATTACTACAGTCACAATCCCAACCTTAATAACTCCAATAACCTTAATCATCTCAATCATCTTATTCATCAATTTTAGGTTGAAATTTTTCATAACATAATCTCTCTATAGTCTCTCTATAAATAGTAACTAACACCCAATATAAATTGCAGATGATTGCGTATGGACTCATCCCTTTTAGGACCTTTTTGCTCAAAGAAATTATAATTCAAAAAGTGAAAGCGTAGACTCAGATTTTTACTCACAAAGTAATGTTGTCCTATTCCGTAATGAAGTGCCTGCTTAGGACCTTGAGAAGTTTCTACATAAGAAAAACCGGTGGGAAAAAATAGATCCATATATAAAATAATTTGATTAAACACGGAAATCTTTCCATAAAAGGGAGTGTATATAAAACTAACGTCCGTACCTCGCTTAATATAATTAATATCAGGTCGAATTTGTTTTCGTTTATCTGGATTATTGGGCTCTGTTTCTGATGGATAGGAAATTTGTTCTAAAGCTATTTTTTCATTATTATCCCAGGAATGCATCAAACCATGTCTTATGGATACTCCCATGAACTCGTTCCAAGAGTAGCTCACACTTAAATCTAAACTACTGGTATAAATGTAGGTCTCATTTAAGGAAGAACCACCCCCCAAAAAGAACTCTAATCGATTACTTTTCTTAAAATACTTCTGACCAATTACCTGTAATGGAAGAATATTATCTGTTCCCAACAGATCCTTAACATAAACATTACCGATAATGAGTGTGAAAAGAGTGATCACTATATATCTTATAATCATGTAATATCCCCATTATTTATTGCAATATCCCCTTTATTCATTAATTACGAAACAATAAACTTTCTAACGACTCTTCCATATCTTGATCAGCCGTTACTCCCTTTATACTTTTTACAATTGTTTTTTCTTCTTCCTTAACTGCTACATCAGCTACGGCCTTAATTTTATCATCTAGTATCTTTAACTCTTCTTTCACTTCTTCTTTATTTACCTTCATCTCTGATACAGTCTTATTTTCTTCTACCTTCTTTACAGGTTGCTTTTCTGAAGGTAATTCTTCGTTTAAAGCTTTTTCAATATTATGGGAGATGGTTTCAATATTATTTCTTTCTTTGATATCGATTAGATTTTGATAGGCCCGTGAATACAGATGATGCTTTTTTCCTATCTTTTGTAACAACCCTTCTAAATATTCCAGCGCTATCTCATCATTTCGAACAATTTCTTTATTTTGGTACAAAGTACTCAAATTATACTGAGCGGCAACATAATCAGGTCTTTTCTTTAAAACATGTTGATACATTTCAACTGCCTTTTCTACCTTACCGGTCTGAGAAAGGGTCACGGCCATAAAAAATTGAACGTGTATAGAGTGAGGGGTTTTTCGCGATACACGAGAAAATTCTTTTAAAGCTTGAGGATAGTCTTTATATTGAAGATATATAACTCCTAAATTAACACGGGCCGCTATATTATTGGGGTCATTTACTAAAGCAAATTGAAACGAAGAAACAGCTTTAGTTAAATCTTTTAACTGATAATAAGTTAGTCCCAGTAAATTATAGATCTCGCTATTTTTTACTTCTTTAAACACCAGATTATTACAAATTAATTGGACTATTTTATATTTCTTTTGCTGATAAAAATGTTTGGCCATTAAAATTTTAGCTTCAATATCTCCCGGATACAGTTTGAGAATCATCTGGGCTACCTCACGAGACTTCTGTAAATCACCCTTTTTAAGGGCCAAGGAGGCTAAATTGAAAAGAAGTTTTTTATCTCTCGGATGCTTTTTAAGAGCTTTTTCATGATAACGATACGCGTCTTCAATATCATCCTGATTAATTTCAACTTGGTTATCCTTTAGATTAATATTGGAAAAGGCAAAGGCTTTTTCTTGTTTGGGCACGTGAAAAACAGCCAGTTTAGCGGTTGAACATGATACTAATATTAGTAGCGCCCAACTAATAATTATTGCAATACATGAAATAGCTTTCATATTAACCCCTCAATTGCTTGATTATGATACATTTCATCGTAAAAAAATTCTTTTCTATCAAAAACTTCAAAGGATGGAGGATAATTCACCGGATCTATCTCAGATAATGTCTGATAAATTTTTAAGGTCTCAGGTGAATATACTCCCAGCTTTAAAACATTCTCCCAAGCATGTTTAAAAAACTTTTCGGCCTCCTCTTCTAGGGGAAAAGCAAATTTTTCCAGCTCTGATTTAAACTGTAAGGCTTCATCTTGACTAAGATTAGGAGGTGTAACGGCGTCAAACAATTCTTTGGACATATGCTGGTTCAATAGTCCTAAGTGATACAGGCTTAACACCCAATAATAGGGGTCTCCAAGGTGTGTTATTTTCAATAAACGATTTTTTAAGGTGACATATTTTTGTTGTTTAGCTTCGAGGTCTTTACCTAAGGTTGAGGGGTATTTTAATTGAATGGACCAAAAATCTTTTTTTAGTGATTGCAGGTTATTGAATTCTTTTTCAGCAATAGCACGTGCGGTGGACGCGAAAACTTTGTGGGTAGATTGACTTTTAGAAAGATGAGATTGATAATCTTTGAATGTTTCCCGGTAAATTTTCCTAGCCATCTTCTTTTGAGTTTTATTGTATATCTGATGTAATTTAATCTCCGATAACCACTTAATGTCTTTATCTTTGGTGGTCTTTATTAGCTCTCTATATATAGAGATGGCATGATCGGTTTTACCTAATGCTAGCGCCGCCTCGGCAAACGAAAATAATATTGAAGTGTCCACCTTGGATTTGTAACGTTGGTAAAAATAATTATAACAAGCATATACATTTTGATTATCTTCTAACCCTCGATATATAATAGCGGCATTCAATACTGACTGAGGGCCTTCTTTATGTCTGGGATGTTTTTTAGCAAAAACAAAGTAATATCTAGCGGCTTGCCTGAAATCGGTTATATCTTCATAATAGGTAGCTAACCTAATCAACGCTTCAACATTTAAGGAAGATCTTGGAAATAAACGATTATGTTGAATTAATGTTTTAGTATACTTATCCATTTCAAGTGCTGATTGATAGTTTAAAGCGGCTTTATAAAGGGCTTTTGAGGCATATTTATCTTTAGGAAATTCTTTTTGATACTGTTTAAATTTATTTCCCGCGTCAATAAATGATTTTTTTGACTCTAACTCTTCGGCCCATTTGAAATGTGAGGTTTTCATAATAGATAATAGATCGCGCTTTAACTTTGGATGTCTTAGTTCTTTTTGATTATAAAATTTCTTGGCCAAAGTATTGGTTTTAACCCAGTCTTTATTAAATACTGATACCTTTAAAATCATACGAACCGAAGTACTGGCTTGCTTAGACTTGGGGAAATTTTTGATAATTTGGTTCAAATATAAGAAAGCTGAATCAAATTGAGAATATTCATAGTATATCTGAGCTACTCTGGCAGTGTATTCTAGGACATTTTTCTTTCTTTTAGAAAAAGTACGATTATAAGCAAGGCTAACCTTAATTAACTTCTCCAATATGAGAGGAACATGCTCTGGGGCTTTTTTAATCTCGCGCTTAGGGTGCTTAATTTTATTGGCCCGCACCAAATAAGCTTGAATAGCGCTAATGTTGGCCTTTTCTTTAAGTTTCTTATTACTGCAATTTTGAGCAACCTCAAAAAATTTATCCCCAGCTTTGATATGATGTCCTATTGATTCATAAATTTGAGCGGAATTAAAACTAAAAGTATAAAACTCTTTTGATTTAGGAAATTCGTCTAAATGACCATTGTAACAAGTCAATGCGCTCTTTAAGTAAAATTTCTTATCTTTGATCGCCAGTTTATTCTTTTGACTCAAATTATGAAAATAAGTACCGCACCAGCTTAAATGCTTTTTCAATATGCCTTTGTAGTGAGTTATGATTTTAGTATCTGATTTATTAGCATGGTACCAATCAGATTGGTCATTAAATTTGCTCATCAGATATTTCATTAGGGCCATAAGTTTGACATGTTCTTTCTTTTGCTTAAAATGAGATAAGAACCTAACTACAATTCCGGGGTTCTGAGGATGAAGAGGAAATATTTTCAGCAAGCTATGAAAGATTTCTCGCGAATCTAAATGATTGCCTTGTTTTTCGTAGATTAGGGCCATCTTTTCCATCATTTGCCAAAAACGCTCTTTGGTAGCTACTTTCATAAAATATTGCCAAGCTTGTTTGTACCAATTTACGTCAGCATAAATGATCAGCATGTCGTCCATGGCTTCCTTTTTTAGAATGGAATTTTTCTGCCTAACAACCAAGTTTAACGCGGCCAGTGCCTTTTTAATATTTTTGATGGATTCTTTTTCGCTTTTGGTACGTTTGTTATAATAGCACCAGGCCAGTTTATATAAAGCAAAGGTGTATACCCGATGTTCTTTGTAGGCCAGAACTTTACGATAATGAGTAATTGCTTTGTTGATGACATTTTTATCAAAATAATATTCTCCTAAAGCTAAGTGGGCATCTGGGATGTAATTGGAACGAGGAAACCGTTTTATTAGACGTAGCAGATAATTAGGAGAAGAATCAGAACCAACAATTACCAGAGCAAATGAAAGAGAGAATAACACTCGATCCGCTTCAGGATGATTTGAATAGTTTTGAACTAAATTTCTGTACAATTTTATTGCTTTGTACAGGTAACTCAAACTCTCTTTTCTAGTAGTCTTTATAGTCTTTGTTGTCTTTGCTAGCTCAACGGTTTTGAGATATGTGGATTTTTCAAGATACATAGTAGCAAGACGCAAATTTAATTGAAATTTAGTTTCTTTGTTGGGTCGTTTACTCAATAAATATTGGATCTGCTTGATACCACGATCCATCAGTTTAGCTGCTTTTCGCTCATCGTCACCAATATCCGATGGACCGTATACCCTTTGATAACTGAAGTTAGGGCTATAGCTTTCATTTTGAGAATCATTGGTTATAGTTTTAGCTTTAATTATAAAGCTAAAGAAAACAATTGTGATCACTATTGCTAGGTAGATTGATTTTTTAAAATTCAAGTTCACAGCAGATCTCCCCTTTTTTTGCGATTTTTACGATTTACGATTTACCTACCCTTCTGATTCAGCATTTAGATCTGATTCAACATCCAAATCAGGTTCAACATCCAAAAATGCTTTTAAATCAGAGTACATGCTTTGACACTCGGCAATAAAATCGTTGTCATCTAAATTTCTTACTAATTCAACAATGTCATAATTGATGGCATCAAAATGAATGATATACGCACTACAGGAAGCGCCATGTTCAACTTGGACAATTTCACCCGTTAAATTCATTGCTTTATTCAGACTACTTGAGCGTATGGTAAGATTTACTTTTGTATCTGGTAAAAAACCGGCGCAAGGAACAAATACTATGATCCATTTGAGGTGTACCTTAACAGAACTGCAAAATTCGATTTTCTCTCCATCATGTATTATAACCTCTGATTGGAAATTTAATCCTGTCCACCAAAAATCACTACGATCAATTCGTAATGGTTTATGGTCTATTATTGATGGTATGTAATTATTATTTAAATTCATAGTAGCTCCTACATTTGATTCCTAATATAGAACTAGATTGAATTAGCCCTTCATAAATTACTAAATTGCAATATAGGGACCAATAGCGTGATTTAGATCTAACTTATTAAATTAATTATATTAAACAATTAAGTTGGGATAATTAATAAGATACTGCCATTAAGGCAAAAGTGTGGCATTCAACAAAAGTGATGCAACAATTGTGTTGCAAATAAAAAGGACGTACTATTCATTTTTTATTCACGTTCCCTAATATTTTTTATTGGCACTATCGAATTCTAATCTGGAACAGCATACCCACCACCAACGGTCAAGCTGCTGATGTGGTACTTTTAATCAGCCTGGTGAAATTTCTTTTTACAAAGGCTTTATTTTCGCCATAGATGAGGCAAATAATCGTGTTTTAGTTTTGAATTTAAATTGAGGATTACTTTTCATTTTAATCCTCAATGTTCTAGTAACACACAAGATTATAACTAGGTACAATTAAATATTACTATTATTCTATTATAAATAATGAGTTATCTGTGAATATCAAGTTCAGTGCCAATATTCCGATTAAATAGTTATATATAAAAAATATATGGCGTCGGAGTTAACATGTTTAGTAGAACTATATTTGGTATTATCCTTTTGGTAGTTCTATCATTTACTTATCTGTCAAAGTGTGCTGAGGATACACCCACTAGAGTGGTTAAAACAAAATCTCAAGAATCGGTTATAGAATCTACCATAAAATACCACTTAATTTTTTTAACCCAGCCAGGACCTACCGGGGTGATAAATGAAGTAATCCGCTCCGCACCCGAAGTGACAATTTATGATACTTCCGATCAAGTTGTCTCTCAAAAGGGCATAGATATCACTTTAGAGGTTTATTTAGATAATAAATGCACCGAACAAGCTGATGAACAAATGGAAATTAATCAAAACACAATTACCGCCGTTGAAGGAGTAGCGACATTCAACGATTTAAAATATAATACAGCTGAAATAATATACCTCAAGGCTTTAAGTCCCAATATCACTTCTTCTTGTTCTAAAGCGATTAACATCCAAAATACTGACGGTAGTTCAGCTTCCAAATTAATATACTCCGAACCTTTATCTGGCAATGAAATAGCTGGCAGTAATTTCTCTATTTCTCCTAAGGTTTTGGTAAAAAATGACAATGACCAGACTGTGACCGAAGGTTCCTCTTCAATAACTATTACCGCTCACACCAATGATCAGTGTTCTGATGGAAATAAGGCTCCCGGAACATTGTCTAACAATTCAGGGGATTCACAAAATGGAGAATTAAACTTTTCCAGTTTATATTATGAAAGAGCCATATCTATTTACCTAAAGGTGAGCGCGGAAGGTTTGACCAGTACCTGCTCAGGTCCAATACAGATCAATCCAGCCGCTGCCAGTAAATTAATATTTAGTACTCAACCTTCTTCTTCCGCTACCGCTGGTTCCAATTTCTCTACTCAACCCGTTGTTCAAATTATGGATACCTTTGACAACCCTGTTTCAAGTGCTACCAATAATATAACTTTATCTGCCTTTACCGACAGTAATTGCTCCTCAAGTACCAGCACTTCTATTAACGTTTCTACCAACCCTCTAGCTGCTAGCTCCGGCATTGCTACTTTCAGTGGGGTTAACTATCCTAATGCTGAAACTATTTATTTAAGAGCCTCAGCTTCCGATCTAACCAGCGCTTGTTCAAGCTCCATTGCTATCAGTTCAGCTACGGCTAATAAATTAGTATTTAGTACTCAACCTTCTTCTTCCGCTACTGCTGGTTCTAACTTCTCTACTCAACCCGCTGTTCAAATCGCCGACACTTTTGGTAACCTTATTTCAAACGCTACCAATAATATAACTTTAGCGTCTTTCACTGATAGTAGTTGCTCCTCAAGTACGAGTACCTCTATTAACGTTTCAACCAATCCTCTCGCTGCCAGCTCTGGCAGCGCTACATTCAGTGGGGTTAATTACACCAATGCTGAAACTATATATTTAAGAGCCTCAGCTTCCGATCTAACTAGCGCTTGTTCAGGCTCCATTACTATCAATTCAGCTGCTGCTAACAAACTGGTATTTAGTACTCAACCTTCTTCTTCCGCTACCGCTGGTTCTAACTTCTCCACTCAACCGGTTGTTAGAATTGCTGACACCTTTGATAATCTTGCTTCCAGTGCCACCAACAATATTACTTTGACCGCCTACACTGATAGTGATTGCTCTTCAAGCACTAGTACTTCTATTAACGCTTCTACCAATCCTCTTGCTGCCAGTTCCGGTATCGCTACTTTCAGTGGGGTTAATTACACTAATGCTGAAACTATATATTTAGAAGCTTCCGCTTCCAATCTGACCAGCGCTTGTTCAAGCTCCATTGCTATAGGTCCGGCAGTTGCCAGCCAATTGGTATTTAGTACTCAACCTAGTTCCAGTAGTACAGTTGATACTGTTTTGTCTACCCAACCCGTGGTAAGAGCGTTGGACGCCTTTGATAATTTGGCGACAAATTCCCAGGTAAATGTAGCCTTAGCCGCTTCCACAGCATCAGATTGTTCCTCAACTACGGCAGGTCTAAGTGCTGACACCAACCCTGTAACCACTGATAATGGAGAAGCCAGCTTCTCTGGTGTAAAACATAACACCGCGGAAACCATTCGTCTGGAAGCATCATCAGATGACACTTCATCCGCCTGTTCAAATGAAATAACTGTTGGATCCGCGGAACCTTTCACTGTATCGGTTGATTCAAATCTTGATAATGGCAGTGGACAAACCAATCCAACCTATGCTCACAGCTTCAACTGTTCTTCTGGATCCAATAGATCCCCCGCTGTAAGCTGGAGTGGAGTACCTGCTGACACTCAGGAATTTATTCTAATTATGGACGATCTTGACGGGGGACCATGGCTCCATTGGGTTATTCAATTCTCATCATCGACATCATCCTTGGCAGAAAATATTGCCAACCAACAAAACCCATCTACACCGAGTGGATCTCGTCAAGGTATTAATGATTTTTGGTCACAAGCTAGTTCTGAGCCTCAGTACGGATGGGGAGGTCCCAGTCCACCCACACCTAACCACAGATATCGCTTTACTCTTTACGCATTAAAAAGCGGTTTGGGCAGCAGCTGGACCATAAGTTCTAGAAGTGATTTAGAGAGCCAATTAACTGGTATATCTTTCGAAAAAGCCGAGACAACTATTACACTCAGTCCGTGTCCATAAGAATATATGTGAATATGTTAATGAAGCGAATGACGAGTTGACCTTCCTATTATACGATTTCGGTATTCTTTACATGGCAATAGTTCTATTTAGGCTATAATATATATTAATCATCGTGGCATAAGCCCTGCATCAGGATTTTATTGTTCCAGGAAAAGAAACCGTGACTGGAGGAATATTGTGTAGTAATACCAGTTATAGAGTTTTTAGGACATTTCGCCAATAGTTTCCTATAAGCTCTATCCACATAATTAGTATCATAAGCAAAACCCAAAACTACAAATTGCTCCGAACTTGCTTTTATTATTCTACCTTCTTCAAAAGGTGTATATAACTGAAAATCACTAACATGTACTTGATGAATACTATAAGTACAGGCAGAGAATGTTAATAAAAAAAATGTAAAAAATAGAAAAGGAAAAAAATAATTCATCAAAATATCTCCTTAAAACCACACCTTTTTACTATTTTTACTAAGAATTGTTGGCCGTTTTTACACAAAGCTCACATCTTAGTACAGTACCCCTTAGCTATTATTCGTTTTTTATATAATAGAGATAGAAAGTAATCAATATCTTCATGTTTGGTCAAAATCCCTTTTACCTTACCGTTCGGGCATTTATCCCTCAAAGATTCAACCACTTCCTCAACAAAATCAGTATCAAAAATCAATCCTAGTATTATAATCCTAGAAGCCTCAGCAGATATTACATTTTTACGAACGGTGGGAATTTGAGTTAAGGATACTGACTGCAAATGAGTACAGCTCACACTCAAACACAAAAATAAACACAAAAATAAAAATAATGCCAAAAACTTAAATTTTTTACACCTATAAATACAACCACGGAACATTTCTATTTACCTCCCAAGTTATTTAACTTTATCTGAAAAGCTTTTGACTACTATTTTAGGCAGTAGTGACCACCCAATTTAAACCTTATTTTTCTTTTTTCTGTTCACTTTTCTATTTTTCCGTTTGATCATACAATAACCTGTTATTTTAACTATCTCCCCACTAACCACTGGATAATTTCGATTCTCTCGAATAGCCATAAGTCCAGTAATTCTACCAGAAGGACACTCTTTATGGATTTTAAATATCAATTTTTTAGCATAAGTATCGTTGTATACTGGTCTACCAGTTCTGGGTCCTATTTGAAAAAGGGCAATTATATCTGATATGGTTTTTATAGTCTCACTGGTTTTGACATTAGTCGCCATAGCAGAAGCTATTTCAGCCGCTTCCTGTTGACTAAATCCCACTTCACTTACTTTAATATCAAAAGGTCTTAATCGATATCCGGGAGTTTGATCAATTTCACCTATTTGAACATGATAAAGAGAAACACAACCACAAAGATTAATTAAGATTAAACATTTTAAAATACTTCTCATAGCCCAGCCTTTTTTATGAACCAACATATGCAGATGTTTTATCAATTTGATCTTCTTGATTATAATATTTTACGAATGGTTTGTCCAGGATATCTCTAAAAACAAGAGCAACCATCAGTTTCTAGTTGATCCAGCATTTCTTCTTGCTGGCTCTGCGTTTCTTCTTGCTGGCTCTGCGGTTCTTCTTGCTGGCTCTGCGTTTCTTCTTGCTGATTCTGTTCCTCTTCCTGTTGATTCTGTGATTCCTTTAGATTATCAATATTTAAGATGTCTTCAGCATCTATTGGATCAGGAGCAACGTTTGAAAGAAAAATTTGATTAAATTTGTTTTTATTATCGTTTTTATTATTGCTGTTATCATCTTTATTCATCTGTAGGATCTGATCCAGCAGTTTAGATTGATTGTTATTATTTAAAAATAGATTATCCTTCTGAGAACCTTCGCAACTAATAATTATCGTAATAAGGAACAAAAAGATTAAAAAGAGTAAAATAGATAAAATTAATCGATCTAATCTTGATTGATCATACATATCCACTCCTTCTTTGATCCTTTTACTCTTTCTAAAGAATAAAATTGCAACAAAGGTGCCAAGTAGTCGATAAGATATATAAGATATTGTTATATCATGAAAATATACACCACAAACGATTTAAAATTAGGAATCAAAAATGTTGTTAGCAACAAAACTGTTGCCACAGTTTTGTTGTATTTTTTTGAATTTTAGTATGAATTCGAGTTATAATTAATAGATAAGTCGTCAGTTTTCAGTTTTCAGTTTTCAGTCATATATTGAAGACCAAAATGGAGAAATAATTAATGAACGATAATATTCATATTAATAAGGCCCATATCTTAGTAGTAGACGATGAAAAAATTGTCTGCCTTACTTTTAGAAAATTGTTAGAAGATGAGAATCATACTGTAAGCACAGCATCCAACATTAAAGAAGCCTTAACATGTATGGATAAAGAACATTTTGATTTAGTTTTCTTAGATATAAATTTAGGAAGAGACAGCGGTCTAGATCTATTAAAAACTATTAAAACTCGCGAACCCTTTTGTCCAGTAATACTAATTACAGGTTCACCAGACATAGACACAGCTACCGAAGCCTTACGAATTGGCGCCTTCGATTACATTTGTAAACCAGTTGAACAAGTCGATCTAACGAGAGTAATAAAGATGGCACTAAATCATCGAGCTTTGGAAGAAGAAAACAGTAGAATCCGAGTTAACCTAGAAGCCATCTTTCGTAGTGTAAAAGATTCCATCATCACCGTCGACCGCAATTTTAAGGTTATAGATGTAAATGATAGCATTACCGAAAGTTCTTGTGGTATAGATCATACCAGTATAGGTCAAGATTTGCGTAAAATAAAACTGGACTGCGACACACAATGTATTGAATCACTACAAAAAACCTTGGAAACATCGGAAATTTGCGAAATCGAAAATATTTACTGTGGTGGGGGTACAGCTAACGATAAGATCATTTCACTCACTACCACACCTCTAAAGGATAAAAGCGGGCAATTTATTGGCGCGGTAATGGTTATTCGGGACCAAACCAGACTGGTCCATCTAGAACGAGATTTAAGAGCCAGAAGGAAGTTTCATGGAATGATTGGCGGTAGTAAAAAAATGCAGATTATCTACAATACGATAGAAAGTATAAAAGATTTACCTGTAACCGTTTTAGTTACCGGAGAGAGCGGAACTGGCAAAGAATTGGTAGTTGAGGCTCTTCATCATATGGGCAATCGCTGTAATAAACCCTTTATAAAAGTAAATTGCGCTTCCCTTCCCGAAAATCTTTTGGAGAGTGAATTATTTGGCCATATGAAAGGATCTTTTACCGGAGCCATACGCGATCAACCTGGTCGTTTTGAACGAGCTGATGGTGGTACTATTTTTTTAGACGAAATTGGAGACATTTCTGCCGCACTGCAAGTACGTTTACTAAGAGTCTTACAAGAACGCGAAATAGAAAGGGTTGGAGGGCAAAAATCGATTAAGGTTGACGTTAGAATCGTGGCCGCTACTAATGTCAATTTATTAGAAAAAGTAAAAGAAGGCAAATTTAGAGAAGATCTTTATTATCGTTTAAAAGTTGTTGAAATAACCGTACCTCCACTTAGAGAAAAAAGAGAAGATATATTGAACCTATGTGATTTTTTTCTAGATAAATTTAAAAAGAACTACAAGAAGAACATAACCAGCCTAAATAAGGATGTAAAGGCCCTTTTATTAAGAAACAACTGGCCGGGTAACGTAAGACAACTTGAAAACGCTCTAGAATCCGCTTTTGTTTTATGTCGCGGAAATATAATTAAACTAAACGATTTACCTCAAGACTTGATTAAAGCTGATGCTTCTGATCAAAGTATGTCTTCATCTCCACTGATAGTAGATAAAGACACCTCCAAAACCTCCCCGACTGATGAAAAAACCTTAATTCTTAATGCCCTCAAGAAAGCAGGAAACAATAAAGCAAAAGCCGCGAGGATATTAAAAATTGATCGTTCAACATTATACCGCAAAATCGATCGCTATAATCTTAAAGTCGCGTAGTAAAAGTCATTAAATAAACTTCTTTAAAAATTTACTTAAAAAACTTAATTCGAACTCGGAAAGGAAATTATAAAAGTAGTTCCCTTTTCGAGTAAGCTTTCAGCCAAAATTGTTCCTTGGTGGCTCTCGACAATTTGATGGGTTATTGACATACCCAGCCCAGTTCCCTCACCAGCCGGCTTAGTAGTAAAGAAGGGATCAAAAATACGATCCTTAACTTCTTCACCCATCCCACAGGCATTATCTCTGTAAGTAATTTGGATCGTTTGATCAGAACTCATAGAAGTTGAAATGTTTATTTCTTTAATGCGATCATCATCGATGTCATTATAGGCATGCAAACTATTTACTAGTAAATTTTGAAAAATACTTTCCAACTTAACCTGATCACCGAACATAAGCGACAAATCTTGGGCCAAATTTAAATTAACGGTTACATTTTGTTTTTTGCACTGCTGCTGTAGAAGAAGTAATGAATTACGAATGGGATCATTAATACTCAGCAGTTTTTCATCTTCTTTTTTGCTTTGCCTAGCAAAAGACACCATATGACTAAGTTTGTCTTTCATCCTTTGGGCGGCAATATAGATCTCATTACCATAATTTCTAATTTCTTCTGACACAGTATTATCTTTTTTAATCAAAGTTGAAAGCCCCAGAACCCCAGTTAAGGGATTGTTTAATTCATGGGCTATACTGGTTGAGAATACCCCCAAAGATGCCATCTTGGCAGATTGGATAAGTTGGGCCTGTAATTGTTCTTTGGCTCTTTCAGCTTCTTTTCTTGTTCTAATATCAAGCATAGTAACCATAACACCAATCGATTTACCCAAAGAATCATAAACTAATCCAGCGGTAATATAGATATCAACTATCTTACCGTGCTTGGATACTCCTAATTCTTCACCACTCCAATGACCATCTTTAAAAATTACCTCCATCATTTTTTCAGATTCTTCCTGGTTAAGTAGGAGTTTAGGAAAATGGCAGTTATCGAGTTCAGCATGATCCTGGTAAGAAAACAGTTGCAAGAAAGCTTTATTCGTAAAAGAAATAGCGCCTTCCATATTTAGAAATAAGAATGGTACAATCGATGATTCGATGGCACTATCTTTCATTTTATTTAAATCTTCATCTTGTTTGTTTTTTTTTAATTCTTGCAAGAAATCATTCGATTTGCCTAAAAAGCTTTTTAATTCGCTATCAGGCTCTGAAATGATAGGAGAAAGATCTTCTGATTTCTCTTTGGTCATACTTTATTTACTATCCATTTAATGGTTTTATCAATATCGATTTTTTCTTTAGTTTCATAACCAACCAACTCATTAAAAAGCTGTAAAATAATGGGGTCAAAACTTCCTACTAAACGATTGAGGGCATTAATAGCAGGAATAGGATTAAAAACTCGCTTACCTTTTAATTCTTTAAAATACAGAGCAAATTTATCAGCTAAAGCAACAATAGAGGCCAGAATATGAATACCTTTAGGAGTTTCCCTACCTAACCGATCCTTTAATTGATTTGGAAAGCCTTGTCCGTTAAATCTTTCGTGATGTTGAAGAATTATGATAAATATTTCTTCCGGCAACTCGGTTCCATCGGCCGTAATCTCACTCAATATGTCAACTCCCAAAGTGGGATGCTTTTCAAATTCTTTTTGCTCTTTAGGACGCAGTTTGTGAGTATAAAGATTAGGTAGTTCCATCTGGGTAATCCCTAAGTCCATAAATAAACAACCTAAAGAAAGGATTTTTAGATTAGTATCAGATAAACCCAGTTTTTTTCCTATGGATAAAGATATAAGCGTAACAAAGGATAAATGATCAAAAATATTATTATCGTGTTGAATGATTTTTAAAAGAAAATCAAACATTGGTTCAAAGGTCGAAATCTGCGAGAGAACATGCATCGAAATTTGTTCGGCTATTTCGATAGAGCTTTTATCGGCAAAAGCCATAATTTTGGCGGAACATTCACATAATTTAATATAACTATCAGCAAAAACTTCCTCATTTTTATCCAGCTCAATATCTTTTAATTTATTGAGTCTTTCGCTAGCTAGATGATCATAAAGCTCTTGTTGATTTTTCCGCAAAATTAAGATTTTGGCCGAACTTTGCAATCTGGCAATAACCTGTAATAATTCTATAATCCTTTTACTTTTCTCTTTAGCGGGAAGTTTTACACTAATATATTCTAATATCTCATCTGAACCCGAGATCCAAATGCTAAAATTTAGCTTAGCGGGATTTAAAGTTTTTAAAATTTCTGGATAAACAGGGACAAATCTTTTGATTTGAAAAATATCGACTGTAAGACAGGTTTTCCTTGTTTTACTTTTAAAGATATAAGATTTATCAATAGAATCTTTCATTAAAACCACTAATTTTTTTAAATTTTTGTTATTAATCTACGAATGAATCCACTGATTTACTGAGATTTTAGCATAAAAAACTATTTAGTGACAAAATAAATATTCAAATTATTTTCTAATATGAAAATACAAATGAAGGTATAATTATAACTTGAATTAATTTTGCAATCTCTAAATGAGGCAAAATAAACTAGGAGAACAACATGACAAAGGTTCTATTTGCTTTGATCGTTATTATTATTTTATGGCTTTCTTACCGGTCATTTAATAAAGAAAAACCTGCTAAAGTACAAGCAACCAGTAATGTTAAAAAGATCACCCATGTGGTAGATGAATTACCTAATTTTGAAACTGAATATAGTGTGTACGAAGCGTACAGCGCAATACCTCACAGACGAACTGTTTTTTATTCAGATTCTTCCATTGAAGAAGATGAAAACTATTATCTATCAACAATATTTGATACCATCGATCAAGCAATTGTTTTAAGAGTAACAGCTTTAAATCTGTTTAATAACGGCTATTTTGATAAGAATAATATGAAAAAAGACTATCAAAACCTTCAAGGTTATCTTAATTCTCTAGACCCCCCTCCTAAATTGAAGTCTTTTCACAATCTAATCTTTCAATCTGTTTCCTTGCAAGGCGAATTTCTTCAAGACTGGCAAATGGAAGGCACCGATTTTCAATATGATGGAAGCGGACTTACCCGCAGCCCTCGTGTAAAAAGGGCTTCAAGCAAGTTACGTCAAGCTTATAGTATTTTGATGCGTAATTTCCCCTCAGCAAGCTCAAGCAACAAAAATGCCTTTTTTGACTATTTATGCGCCCTTGACTTTATCTGACATACTTTTTCATAGACGCATTATTACCGTTTCCCTTTTGGACCATATCTAAATCGCCATATACATGCAAATAGGAAACAGGTTGATTATTTCATCAATAGCCTTGACCACATTCTAAATACTGGAATGACGGGTATAATCAAACATTTTATGAAAATAAATTTGAAAATCAAATGCAATGATAATTAGTCATTAATTTATTTTTTTACTAATCCTTAAAGAAAACTCTTGCATTTTACATTTCATTTAACTATATGAGTATATCATTAAATACTTATGAATATCCACGGATCGTGATTTATCACCATCTTATCACGATCCTCATAACATGATGCTTAACAGTGTATAAAAAAGGAGCTTGTCTATGCCTACATGTATTTCTATGTGTACATCTACGTCTATGTCTATGTCTAAATTGATCTGTATCTTGGTATTTTATGTCTTGCTGTTAAATGGGGCATCCCTGGCAAATGAAGAATGTACCTCTACTCCAGAAGTTTGTAAGCTGGTAAACGAAATTTCGTTAAAATTTAACATTAAGATCCAACATTGGTACAATACCCATCATCTTTGTGATTATGATGAATTTTTAACTT
Organism: uncultured bacterium; assembly: GCA_964544765.1. Classification (GTDB taxonomy): domain Bacteria; phylum Bdellovibrionota_B; class Oligoflexia; order CAYFLR01; family CAYFLR01; genus CAZJDM01. Next base: position 638 of record CAZJDM010000087.1, on the reverse strand, counting down.
TTCTTCGGGAATTTAAAAAGTACGCGAATAAAAAAAAGCTGGGATATAGAATTAAACAAACAGGCATAGCTAGAATTACTATTTTAGTATCACAAGAAAATTGGAACGGTGGCTTTGTAAGATTTGTTCATTTCTTTTCAGATGTTTATGAACAAAATGCTAAAGAAGTTATTGTTGGACACAGATCATATAAAGCAGCCGTTGATTACATTAGAGACGAAATGGATCCCTTCTATGCACCCATAGTTAAACTTCAAAGAGAAATACAACGAAAGTTCGGAATATCTATTAGACGTTACCCTGACCCTATATATGAAAACATTACATCTCGACAATTTTATAGGTATTTAAAGCAATTTAAAAAAACTGCTACAAACGCTAAGCTAAACGAATCAAAACAATTTATTAAACACCTATCAATTTATGTTAGCCCTAGAATTGATGAAATTATGGACCGAGGAGACGGTGTCATAAGAGTACCGCCGGACGAGATTAACAGATTGATTATACTTCTTACTAGGTATTCCCAAAGGTAATTTATGCCGTGGGCAGAAACCCGCACACGGCGTTAATTTGTAAAATAAGGTAGTGTAAATAATTCTGTGTATGATTGAAATTTCCTTAGATTAAGTGTATTA
>CAZJDM010000086.1:0-19336 GCA_964544765.1 uncultured bacterium | reverse complement strand
ACCCCCAGACGATACCTTGGGTAATAGAAAAAGTCAAGGGGATCAAAATCATCGCTAAAAACGCCGGGATAGCATCATCCAATTTGTTCCAATTTATATTTAAAACCGGAGTCATCATGAAAACCCCTACCAATACTAATACTGGTGCGGTAGCAATAGCTGGAACCGTAGATAATAACGGAGAAAAGAAAATAAAGGGCAAAAACAAAGCGCCAGCTACCACAGCAGTTAAACCAGTTCTTCCCCCTTCAGAAATTCCCGTTACCGATTCAATATAACTGGTTCCTGAACTGGTACCAAATAAACCCGACATAGTAGTAGATAAAGCATCAACTATCATAGAACGATTAACATTACGCGGTTCTCCATTTTGATCAGTCAAATTAGCTGCCTCAGCAACTCCGACAAAGGTAGAAAGACTATCAAACATATCGGTAAATAAAAAAGCAAAAACTACCGGCCATAAACTCAAACCAATCGATCCCCATAAATCCAACGACCATAATAAACTAAAATCAGGAGGAGCAAATAAACCTTTCCAAACTACTAAAGTTGAATTACCAAAATTCACCGCGGAAGCATCACCCCAAATTCTACCAATAGGAATTGCCAACAAGGTCGTAATGGTGATCCCTAAAACTAAGGAACCTTTGATCTTCTTAACTACCAAAATAGCGGTAATGGCCAAACCAACCAAGAAGGTTAAAGTAATCGCGTCCAGTTCTCCTCGTCCAATAATGGTGGCTTTATTGGCCACAATAAAGCCGGCGTTTTTTAAACCGATTAAAGTTATAAAAATACCGATGCCAGCCGCAACTCCATAACGAATTTGTTTGGGAATAGCTCGTACTATATGGGTACGAATTTTAAATATCGACAATAAAAGAAAGATAATTCCCGACCAGAAAACAGCACCTAACGCGGTCTGCCAAGGAACCTTCATTCCTATAACAACAGTAAAAGTAAAAAAAGCGTTTATACCCATACCTGGAGCTAACAAAATTGGATTACGTGCGTATATACCCATCAACAAACTGGAAAACGCGCTTACAAGTATCGTTGCAGTTAAAACGCCACTAAAAGGCATGCCAGTGGAACTTAATATAGCGGGATTAACCACTATTATATACATAGCAGACAAAAAAGTGGTAAATCCCGCTATACACTCGGTTGTGATAGTTGTATTTTCACCACTTAAGTTAAAATAAGCTTTAATCCTATCCATAATTATATACCTCTTACTAAAACATTTTAACGCACGATGGGCGAAACAGTACATATCGTATTTATTACTGTTGTTGAAGAGCTTTTTTACTTATTCCTTGATAAACTTTAGTTTGATAAAGCTGTAGTTCATTTTGCCTTTCAATAGATAATATTCTAGCACCTCCACTAATGCTAGGATTATCTTGAACATCAAAATAAAATGGACGGGTATCAATACGCAAGTAGACTTCCCAAAATAAATCATTTAACCTGCCCATGGTTTCGTCTAAATTGAAGCGATCCAGCATTGAAGAGTGAAAAATAAGATTAAATACCGAAGTAGTTTGAAAATAGTTAAAGTCTTCAATAGCTTTTTGCAATTCTTTTTGTTGCTCAAAAGTTAATGACTCTCTACCTGTAAATGACTCAATCCTTCTTAAATGATAATTCATGGCCCGCTTTCTAACTGCTAAGGTAGAAAGAATCATATCCTCCATAAAATGTCTGGCTAAAAGTCCTTTATCTAACTTTTGTATTAAACCTTTTTTATGATCCCATTTTTCTTTATGTAAAATATCTCTTAATCCTTCAATTACTGGATACAACATACGAGAGTTATAATGCCTCTGATGTTCTTGAGTGTCTCTTGCCACAATATGCCCATTAAACGGATTATCTAGATTTTCTGCATCCATTTCCAATTCTAAAGCTCTGGTCTCACCAGCGACTCTAGAACTCGAACCTAAAACATCACTATTGGCCATTAAACCGGCCTCTTTAAAGGAAACTCCTTTAGACATATAATTATCTCTAATCTCTTTCCATTCCTCATAATGGCTTAATTCATGTCTCATGGCTGCTAAAGCATTAGGTTGTCTTAAATCTATTCCTATTATGTAATTTCCAGTTTCCTCATTAATTCTAGCATATGGCTTTTGGGGTCTATCATCTCTGCTACCAGTTGTGGCATTTTCCGCAAAAATATAACGAACCTCACCACCATCATTTACTACTTGTCGAATCATGCCATTAATAATGGGATCTTGGCAATCTGAATATATACCGCCTTCGTATTTATTAAATTTTTCATCCCCACGAGTAAACTCTCTTACTAAAAGTGGGTTTTGGTACATATCCAAAGTTACTAGCTGACTAAATTCTTCCATGGTCATAACAAAATGAAAATACCATGGACCATCTTCTTCTTTGTAATTCTCTTTTAATGGCCTTTTTCGTCCCGAATCAAGAGCTTGATTGACTATATCAGATACTCCTCCACTAACTGGAAATGTAGCAGCACGCAGTTGCTTTATAAATTCCTGTAAATAAGCCAAATATTGCTGTTCAGAAATTTTATCTTTTATAAACCTTCTAGTATAAGTCATAAAAGGAGAGAATTTCCGACCCAGCAGATCCATCGAATCTTGATGCATTTCCACAAGCCTCTCAGCGGATCTGACTAACTGCTCTTTATCCTTTCCTTGAGTTAGTTCATTGGATAAATACAAGCATTGAAGTGTCATTTTCTCTATTACAATTTGACGATTTATTCCTACCAATCCATGAGATGCTGGGGCAGGTAAAATCACTCTAGCAGGTGCAGGAGAGGTTATTGGCTCATCACTCAGGATAATACCTACAGCATAACCTCCTCCTTGAGAGGTATTGGTGGAAGCACTACCTACTTTGGCCGTTCTAATTAAGATAGAATGAGGTCCCGCAAATACATTGCCATCCGCGTCCATCATCGTAAAGATTCGCACATCACCAGCTACAGTGCCAAACTTATATCCACCAAACATTCCTTCCTCAACTGAATTAATAGCTGTTAGATCAGCTAACTTTTGAATAATAAATCTATTGGGCCCACTCGTGTTTTCATAGTCATTTCTAACCATATCCCTTACGAGCAATCTTTTTTGACCAGGTTGATTAATTAACAAATCAACTCCATCTCCTCCTGAACTATCTGGAATTTTAACCACGTAACCTTTTAACTGTTCAGCGTTACTCTCAAAAAAAGTATCATAATCTTCTTTGGTTGTTAAAGTAGGTGGAGGCTCAGCAATTAGCTCATTACCGCGAACAAAATATGGTGCTATATATTGTGCTATAGCTTCAAAGATTCGTTTATCATCAACTGCCCTACCACCAACATTACTGATGTAAAGTTTACGATTATGTACAGCATCTATCAAATCACCCGGTAATAAATTAGGTCTTTCCGGGTCACGACCCAATTTATCAAGATTAAGTACCACCAAAGGATTCCCATTAGGGCCAATTACAAACCCCCTTTGTTCACCACCCCCTTTACCTGCTCTCTGCTCACCATCACTCTTCCCCGTTTTAGCGTAGGCAACACCCGGTTGTATATCTAGTCCTATTTTTTGACCCAGCTCAACATCTTTTTCAGTATTAGGTACCCTATAAGCAATTCCTTTATTATTAGATTGTAAAATAGATGATTCTTCCATTCTAGCATAAATACCGGTTACAACCGGATTCTTTTTACCCTTACCGGTATTTAACCTAACATTACCGGATATATCAATGTACATATCTGACATTTTTACCAAGGGCATCCCCGAAAATAAGGCAATAGCCGCAACATCAGGATGAGCGCCATTTCCCACACCTGGTCCCAATATAACCGAAATACCTTCATGATTCCTGGTCCAACTAACCGCGTTACTTTCAATGGCCCGTTTTAAAAGAGCAAAGGTATTATCTTCAGGAAGACGATCACGAATGATCTTATATAATTCAGGAAAATTTTTCCTTAAACTCTCAAAAAGTTGGATATTATTACTAAGACCGCTTGAAGTACCCAGGTTGGCTTCAAAAAACACCGAAATAACCTTAACTAGCGATCCAACTACCGCATCAAATCCTCCAACTGTTAAAAATGGAAAATGTATCATATCCGAGTGAATCAATTTACCTTCATAATAAATATTACTACGAACAATTCGTATAATATCTGCTAAAGCCTCTTTTCCCTCCTGATGATCAAGACCAATCTCTCGACACATTTGTTCAACATCAGGTTCGCGTGATGAGTAGATATGTTGTAATAACCAACGATAGGCCCGCATAGTCGGGCCGGTAGAATCGACTAAAGCATTGTACTGAGTTTTCCTCATGGGAGCAAACCCATCTACCTGAGGCTTAAAAACTTTATCATATTTACCTGTTTCAGGATCTTTTTGTTGGAAGGACATGCCGTGTAAAGCATGGTCATCTCGCATATTATCCAAGATTCTTCTGATTTGAGCCGGTGTCTTACTAAAAAACACCCTAGCAAAGCCGTCAATATAAGGGTGATAAGCGCCATTCTTTCCTATCAAATAATTCTCTGCAGGAATAGCTACTGTTTTACCTTTGGAAGTCAGCCGTACACCATGCCTCGATTTAACACCAGGTTGATTTGTCCAAAATCTATAATTATGAGTCAATAGTTGTACCGGATGACTATTAAGAATTCTACGAAGTCCTAAATCCTTACAACTGAACCCTACCAGATTTTTAGAAGTTAAAAGATAAATTGATAAATAAAGAAAAATGGAAACATATGGAAAAACTCTACAATTAAATATCATATAGTTTTCTTTCTATATCTACAGACAGTTTACATTTTAATGCTTAAAATAATATCTATTAAAACCTAATAAAACACCAAACACAAAAAAATACACCACAATGGATGAATATTATTGATAATCAACAACCATTAAACTCTATTGATTGATAATATCAAATATCCAACATCGTTTTTTATTTAATAAATGCATAAATCAATGTTCGATTTATTATGTCTACCACAAACATTACCTAATGTCAATACATTGATTTTCCTATATATTTTGAATATCCTTGAATAAAATTATTTTAATTTCTAACAAATGAATAATCGATCAATGATTGGTATCGAAAAAACAAACCAGCACCTACTTAAGGCTCACCTCGTCTACTTAAGGCTCACCCCGAATACTTCTAATTCGGCTTCTTTCTTCTTGCCAATAGTTTTCTGCCCTTTTTAATCGACCTAAAAGCCCGCGGGTATTAGGTGGGACTTCACCCCACTTTGTCGGGTCACTTTGAATTGCTTTATATGATGCAACATCAGGATTCTTTTTCTTTCCCAGAGCAGCTCTTTGATTAATTATTTGAGTGGAATACCAATCGAAATAAGTGGTACTAGCCGCTAACTCTGGCCCTAATATCTTTCTCTTATATTCAGAAAATACTTGCCTGGCTCTCACCATTTCGGGAAACGGTGAGTTATTTTCAGCTAAGTAATCAAAAAAGCCAAACATAACCGCCATCATCTCGGTAAATTGATCCATCAAAGCTGGTAGATCCGCATCTCTTACTTCCGGCAAGTCCGGCACAGGTTTATCTGGATATTTTTCGGCCCAACCCTCTCGAAATGTATTTTCTAAACGTTGCCAAGCATCGCGCCTCATATTTGCATTGGTTGATAATAAAAAGTGAGTGGCCTCAAAACTATAAGGAGTAACAAAACCTTCCCTGACACCTATTTCAAAAATGGGATGGTTTTGTAAAGGGTTATAAAATTCATAAACATGAACCAACGGGACAAATCGATCCCTAAGATCTCTTAACCCTGATATAGCTGTTACTTCACGGGATATATTTCCATCTTCATCACTATTTCCCTGAAAAAACAACATGTGATCACCTAAGGTAGCTAATTGTTTTTCTTTTTCTCTCTTTAGCTGTTGTAATTTTTCCCAAGTTTTGTCCGATACTTTTTTAAACCCTGATAATGATTGTTCATCAACATTAGGGAAAAAACCTGCATCTCTCTGAGCATAGATATTTTCAATTTGTTTTTCCATCGTCTCAGGATGAGAAAAAGACATACCAATATAAGCATCAACCAAGTTTCTAGGTCCTTGATAAAATAAAGCATGAGATAGAGCATAAAGAGCTCCCGAGCTTCGTCCGAAGTAAACAAAAGGGTTTCCATCTACACCACTTTCCCTAGCCATAGCTCTTATAGAATGAATTGTTCTATCAAGAAACGACAAAACTTGGTTGGATTTGGCTACCTTTGGACCAACTCCAGCAAAAGCAAAATCAGGTGCAATCGGATTAAATCCAATACCATCTTTTATCGCGGTTGTCATACCAGACAAAGCATTTACTAATCCTGTTATTAGTGCTTTCCAACTTTGAGCGCTAGAATTTGTAGTACCTGATCCATGAACCAAGAGAAGGTTAATTCCATCTCTATGAGGAAAAAACCCACTAAAGTAACTTAAAACAGCGGTTCCTAATCTCCGAAAAAAAGAATACCGGTATTCATTTCCAAATTGAAGACCAAGTGACTCTGCATCATTAGTATATCTCCACATAGAGTTATCAGGACTTTCAAACTCTCCTCGGGCGAGTCTGTCTCTCTCCCTCATGGCTAAAATAGCAGAAGAAAGGTGAGCAGCATGTACTAATTGAGGAACATTGCCTTTTCTTACTTTGCCTTTTTTTCCTAATACTTCCAATAAAAACTCAATAAACCAAGTTTCAGATCCCAAAGTTGCTTGTAAGTCTGTCTGATTTTCTTCTCTTTCCAACCACCTATGCAATGGCTCAACAGCTTGGCTGACCGCCTGTCTAGTAAAATTGTCCGAACTAAGTAAGTCTGGGTCTCCAATTTGGTCAGCTATTATCTGTAATGCCCTTCGTAATTGATTAATTAAAGGAGTTGGCAATTGTGCCTCTAACGCATTGGTCAAGGATGTAGATAAACCACCAGGAGTTGATATACCAAAATTTTCTTCCAATAAATCAAATCGAAATTCTTGCCCCCTAGGGTGCTGATTCCAGGTATCGCTAAATTCTTGCATGACTGTAGCCATTCTACTTCTATTTTCTTCTTTATATGGAGAGGCAATTTCATCCAACGCTCTCTTAGCAACGGCTACACAGAAACTTTTGGGATCTTTTACTGGGTCAATTTTTTTATTATCTAGCACCCATTGAGTAGCCTCAGGATTATTTTTTAAAAAAAGAATTTCGGACCATCTAATATCTTTGGTCCCTCTGGCTGGTCGCGGTAATTGTGGTTTAGTAACTTTAGCAAATCTCTGCACGTGCCAAGTCATTTCCTGACTAATTAAGACATCTATATTTTCCTCAAGGCTTTTTAAATGATTTAGATTATGTTGAGCAGATCTTCGCACAATCGGATCGTAAAATTGCCCACACATGATAGGAAAAAATCTCTCAACTCTACCGTTAAGTAATCTTAATCCCAAAAGTGACGCTTCTTTTATGGAAGCTACCCCTTTAAATGAGGTTGGTAAATCCCTCGCTCTTTTCCTTAAAAATCTCCATGTTGCATTAAGAGCTCTTTCTCTATTTTTACCGGAGTATTTTCCCTTAAAAGTTAAAGGCGCGCCCCTACTTACACCAGAACACCCTTCTCCTTGAACCGCAGGAGCCTGGGATGCAGAAGGTGGATTCGCAACCATTACTTGTTGGGATAATCCTAATAAAAGGATCAACGAAAACAAAATAAGTAAATTTTTCATACTTTTGATAATTTTCATAATATTTGTACTTTTTGCGTTATCAAACAGATAGGACAATAAAATCACACCAGGCATTCATTTGGCATAATTATGCCAATCATGTCTTACATAATCTTTTTCCGCTAGCGGATTACTGAATGCTCATTTCTCGTTACCTAACAACACCTAACAAATATTTTTTTAGCTGTCAAGAAATTGATATGTTTATACTATTTGAAATTGCTTTATAATAAATTTAATTTTCCTTAATTTCAAATACATAGCCTTTTATATTATTGGCTTTAAAATAGCTTTTGATTGAATAAAATCCAAATATTACTAACATTTAAATCAATATTTAAAAAAAATTGACAAAATACAGTAAAAAAAGTTTCATATACATCTGGATATGGTATTGTGAATTAATTAATAAAAGGGGTCATAATTGGAGCAAGTAATTGAATTTATTCAGAGTAATGTGCAATATGCTCCATATATGATCTTTGGTGTATTACTCCTGGCTGGTTTTAACCTCCCAGTTTCCGAAGATGTAATGCTGTTTATTTCGGCTACATTAGCAGCCAGCTATCCGGAAAATCTTATACCATTATTTCTTGGAGTATTTTTAGGGGCTTATTTTAGTGATTTGATCTGTTTTAGTTTAGGGAGAATATTTGGTGCCACCCTTTTTGAAAAAGGTGGATTTTTAGCTCGTTTTATTTCCCAAGACAAAATTCGCAAAGTTGAGCTCTTTTATGAAAAATATGGCATCATCACCTTGATACTGGGCAGATTTATACCCTTTGGAGTCAGAAATGGCCTATTTCTTGCGGCTGGTATCGGTAAAATGAGCTATATAAAATTTTCCCTATCAGATCTATTAGCTTGCACTATATCCAGTGTGTTTTTCTTTACATTGTATTATAAGGTGGGCAAACCGGTAATTGAATATGTTCAAAAAGGAAATGTAGTCATTTTTTGCATTGCAGTCGTGGTTGTTTTATTTGTTTGGTTATATCCCAAGATACGAAAATAACGCTATGTGTATGTGAAATTTGCACAACGCGTAAATTAATACAATTGCCTCAGTACGCAACAACCGCCGGAAGTGCAAACATTATAATCCTTAGGACTTAACATAAACTTCCCCATCGCTCTCACAATTTCAGTATAAAAAGGGACATTCTTATTGTTCCAAAGGTTATGTTCACCCTGTTCAACCAACATGACCCTTCTATGGTCCGGCTGTTGTCTAGCAAAACTTTTATAGGCATCAAAAAAAACCTCTTGAGGAGGATATGATGGATCACTCCCACCTAGTAATAATAACGTTGGGGCCAATGATTGGCGATTAATACTAAACCTATGAGTAAAAACTTCGTGAGCAGCAAATGACTTGGGGTCGATATCTGCTCCAGCGATCATGATGTCCAATAATGCAGGATCGTTTAAAACCGCTAATGACCTTTTAACAATACCTGAATCTGGATGAGCGGGATTCATAGCTATTGCTCCAGCAACATCATTAAATGCTTGAACATAATGAATGGCAACTAGACCACCTTGACTTCTACCCGCTATAAAAACAGGTCTATCAGGATATTTTAATCTTAATATTAAATGTACATGTCTTACGGATTGAACAACAGCCTTTGGACTTCCAAAAGAAAAAGGGGCATCTTTTCCTAAATTCGCCAATGGTAGATCCATGGGAAAGGCCGCAAACCTCACTTTTGTATTATTAGGTCCAAGGGTATTTAAGGGATGTTCAACTTTTTGAACATGTTTTCCATGACTTCTAGATTTTACTTTATGTAACTTTCCTGCTAGATCGATCACAGTTAAAGCATTAGATTTGGTGGTTGTCTGTCCCGGAAGAAGCATAATAATTGCTTTATGTACATCAGTAACAGGAGCATTATGCACATAAATCCCGGTATGAGCCTTGGGAAACAAGATTGTAGTAAATGGCATCGATTGCCCTGTATTTTGATGTTTAACCGGCCTGGAATCTTTTATGATCCACTGTCTTGCTTCAAGATCGGCTAAAGTTAAATCACCTCGTTCAATTTGTTCATTAATAGATCGTAATTCTTCTATTTGTTCAATTCCTTCTTGTGGATCAAACCGATGGACATATGAAACAAATTCTTGAGCAAAAGCAGATGATGGAACCTTCAATAATAGAATAATTAAGGTAAGAAGAAAAATTCTTAGAAAATTAATGGTATAGAATTTCTTTAAAAAAGAATAAAAGTTCATCGACATAATCCCACAAAACTTTTTTATTAAATTTCAATTAATTTTTTATATAAAATAAATAAACCGTGGATTCTTTTTAGCACAAAATCATATATAATGGAAATAAATAATGTCAAAATGCTGATTTAATTGATAAAATAAAAATATCAATATTATAATAGTATTAATTATAGTAATATTTTCAGTATATTTTGATGAAACTCAATAATTGGCAAATTAGCTAACTACCGTGTCCTGAAAAACGAAAAAATTCCAGGAGACTTTTGGATGAAATTAACAAAATTAATCTTATGGCTCTTCCTAACTGTATTATGCACTCTATCAAGTAATATTGAGATACAAGCCGATGAAATTATCGGTAAGGTTATCAAAGTAAGAAAGAAAAAACTAACCGCTAAATTTCCCCGAGGACATAAAATTAAGAAACGTGATATGTTAAAGGTTTATAAAAGCAAACGAGGAAAACCAGGCAAGTATTTAGGAACTTTTAAAGTAAAAAAAGTAAAAAAAAGAAAAGTCTATGGTAAATTCAAAAAATCAGGCAAAGTATCAAAGAAAGTTCTAAAAAAAGCTCTAGTAGTAAAATCTATCCAAGCAGAATCCAGCAGTTATTCTTTTTTTAAACCGGTTGTCCCACGAGCCTTACTATTTGGTGGATTCAATTATAGTATGACCGGATATACCATAACTACAACAGCCGGAACCACCGATCAGGAAGCAGAACTTATTTACAGCGAAAACGGTGATTCAACTAATGAAGAAGAAAGTAATGTTTCCCTACCCGAAAACAACCAAAACGCAGCCTCATTACTTCCTACTTCAGATTCCACCACCAAAAGAGATGGATCAGCAATGCCCTTTGGAGTGGATATTGCCATTTATCCTCTCGGTTTCATGGAAGACAGCGTTGCTTATAACGCTCTTGGCGCAGGCATCTCCTATTATATGGGTACCAATACTACCAAAACATCCTCAACCGATAGCGAGGAAAGCGTTGAAGGAAAGACAGACATTAATTTCTTACTACTGGATATCCGTTTACGATATGCTCAATTTTTTTCTCCTACCCTTTACTCCTCAACCATTGTAAAATTCTTCCCCATAGATTCTTTTAAATCCACCGACCAAGAAAATAAAGACAACACAGGCGAATTCAAATATATGTCTTTCGGCTTCGAACAACGCTTAATGATGCAAAACTTTCTATTTTCCGCATTTTTAAAATTTCCCATCTCTAAAGAATTGCTCTTCAATGGTGAATCATTTAAAGAATTGGTAACTGAGATATTAAGCACATTACCCGGAGATGAAGATGGAACATACTCTCTTAAAGGATTTAACGCTGGGGGACAACTTGGTTATCAATACCAATACTTTGTTTTTTTAGCACACGTCGAATATTTTTCTCGCAGTTTTGGTTGGAAAGCGGGAGATATTTCATGGAACACCGATATTACTTATACCACCTTTGGTGCTAAACTGGGCATTTCTTATTGATGCTAAATAACATCGCCGGAACTTTAGACAACATACAATGACACTAATTTGTACTAACTTAACGCCGAGGCATGGTAACCGCCCCGACCGCCGAAGGCAGAAACTTGCACCCTACGTTAATATATTTTGCGCCAACGTACTTCATCATTTTTTTGATATGGTTCGTAAGAAGCCTTGCGATTATGACACACAATACATCCTTTTACTTGACCATCTCCAGACCCTTCTTCTTGCCAATATCCAACTCTATCATCGCCATGACACTCAGTACACTCGGCATATTTTTTAGTAACTTGAGGCACTTTTTCAGATAATTTATTCAAACTAGTAATACTCTTATTATATCCCTTATGACAGTCATTACATACTTTTAAAGAAGGAAAATAAAATTCGCGAGGAGTTAATTTGGTATAATTTTTAAAAACATATGGCTCACCTTTATTTTTATCCAAATGACACAATTTACATTGGTCAAAATTGTTTTGAGCTTCCTTGGAATGATGTTTATAATTAGTACTCTCATCTTTATGATGATCATCGTTTTCATCTAAAAGATAATCAGCATAATGAGGAATATCTATCTGATGACATTTCTTACAAGTAGGTACTTTTTTATCGGTATATCGATTAAAAAATGAGCTTTTCTTATCATGACAATCCATACACGCTAATAGATCATTATCGTTAATGCCATTTCCATCTCCATTACCATTTCCTTTTCCTAGATTTAAAAAGTTCCATTCCTCCACAAATCTTTCTCCATGACCTTCCCCTTTTCTCCAATCGACAAGATTATCATGCGGATAATTATTATGACAACTAGTACAAGATTTGCCTGAGATTCCACCTTTTAAATCATTACCATGACACTGATTACATTTTTCTTTATCTTGCATATATTCAAAGCCATGATACCTATTTAAAGTAAAGGATTCTGAATGAGGATATACTATCTTTCTAGAGTCTACACGAACTATCTTACCATCTTTATCTTCTTTATATTTTTGTAAAGGGACCTTCGAAAAATGACATTCCTTACAATCCGGAATTTTTACTTTAGCGTGTCGAGTCCTAAATTCAGCGTCTTTGGCATGACAATCAAAGCAATCACTAACATTTTCAATCTCGATAAAACTTCGTCCATGCTCGGTCGCCTTTCCCCAATTATTAACATCATGAGGATAACTCTCGTGACATTGTAAACAAAAATCATTGACCACATTCCCATTCTTTTCATATCTTACACCCTGTTTATGACATTTCCGACAATTTTGACGATTAGCAAAAAATCTAGAACCATGCTCACAAGGTAATATCGATCCTTTTTGACAGTTTTCAAAAGAATAAGTATGAGGAAAATTTTCATGACACTTATTACAAGCTACTTCTGCAGTACCACCATCCAAATTGGCACCGTGACAACTACTACAGCTGGTGTTTTTACGACGATACAAAATACCATGTAAAGATTTCTCCTTAAATTCTTTAGAGTGAGGATAAACATAAGCCATGATGACATCATCTTTACCACTCGAACCCCTACGGGCAAATACTTGCAAAGGCACATCAATATCATGGCACTCAGCGCACTCAGATAAAGCTACGTCTTTATTACGCTTCCTAAAGGGACTATCTTTCTTGTGACATTTTAAACAATAATCACCAAATTTTCCACCTGATCCAGAATCTACAGCTTCCATAGCACTTATAAAAGTTTTCCCATGACCTTCTCTTAACAACCAATCATTGGGATCATGAGGAAATTCATGACAACTATTACAAGCCTCAATTTTTTCTATTTCTTTTGTATCTTTGGAGGATGTACCTTTAGAAGATTTTTTACCAGCAGCAAGGTTTAAACCTTTCCCCGCATCGAGACCAGCTTTAATAGACGCAGAATCAGAACTTTTTATAGCGAGTTTATCACTTATATCATGGCATTCTAAGCAATTCTCACGGTTCTTAAAAAAGGTTTGACCATGTAAACATGCCGGTACATCCACTTTGCAATCACCAAAATCATCATCATGAGGAAAGGCAATATGACATTTATTACAGGCCTTCTTAGCGACTCCACCTTTTAAATCAGCACCATGACAACCGGTACAAAATTCATTTTTATATAAATAAATTTGTCCGTGCCAAGGGTTATTAATGAAATCATCGTCATCATGAGGAAAGATATCAGAAATAGCAAATCTACCGTCTGGTGTTAACCCACGGGTAAAGGTTTTAGGGATGCCATCAGCATGACATTCTGCGCATTCTGGTATATCAACCTTTTTGTTCCTTTGTCGTACCTTCCCAAGGCTATCATGACAATCTAAACATGTTACCTTCAACTGATAATTTTTATTCTTTTTGGGCAGATCTTTGGCCATCTCACGAAAATAAGCAACACCATGTATATCGGCTAACAACCAATCTTCTTTATGAGGATAGGCATGACAATCCTGACACGACTTTTTCACTAATTCCATGGTATATGTATCTTTATCTTCTCGGTTTATCTGATGACACTTAGAACAACTAGTCCTATCGTTCCAATACATGCTTCCATGCTTACAACTTTCTTCTTTCCTTACTCCGCATACTTTGTCTTTTTCTGAGTGTGGGTAAGCTGGATGACATTTTTTACAAGACACCTTAGAGATACCACCTAACAAATCATCACCATGACAGGATTTACATATTTCTTTTCTATCAAAAAACCTCTTACCATGTAATGGATCATCTCTATAACCCTCCATATGTGGATAAGTTACAGGCGAAGAATCTCCTGCTAGATGAGGTTTAACCACCTTTTTTTTCACTCTTTTAGGTTTAACATTCAAACGAATGCACTGCAAAAATAACGGTACAATCAAAATAATCAGGGCTAAAATCTTCTCTTTACGACTTAACAATTCATTTCTCCTCAAATTACAATCTCTTATATTGTATAGAGGTTCTCCATAGATTTATCGACAGTTAAACTCAATTCCTTAACTTTAATTTCTAATTATAGTTTAATATCATGTTAAATGAAATCAAGGAAGACTTTTCCACGAATGACAATCAACACATCCTATCTTTAGTATAGGTCGCAAATTTCTCTTTTGAATTAAATCAACAGGTAATCCATCTTGCTTTCTTTTTAAATATAAGAATGAAGGTTGAGGAACCAAAGATGATTTACTTTGCTTTTTATCCTGATTTAGAGCGGTTTTTAGAACGGCTCTATGAGGCCTATGACAAACAAGACAAGTTATCGTTTCCTTTTTTTTGTTTCCTTTTATCTTAAATTTTTTTCCCAAATGTTCAACTAACCCACTATGAGGATATTGATTATGACAAGAAACACACAACTTATAAGGATCCTTTTTTAATAACCAGGAAAACTTGTCATCTTTTTTGCCTAAATGACATGATCTACATTCGATCATTTGTTTCAACTTTGCTTTTTTTAGATCAAGATTAGGCGGCCCATGCGGATCCAACCGAGATAGGTCCATCTTTTTTTTGGCCGATAAATCCAACGAAAAGTATAGAACCAAACTCAATATGCATTGTACTAAAACAGTTATTTTAATTAATCTATTGTTCACAGTACTACACCATTATCCCCATGACATCCAACACAGATATTAAAATCATCCGACTTAACCTTTATATTACGCGCAAACTCCATTGTGGAACAATCAAAGCAATTCCCTTTATGAATATTATAATATACATGACAGGTAAAACATTCTTTTTGACCATAACCATGAGGATGGTTGTTTCGCGTTAAATTTAAATAAGAACTATCCATTTCATAATCTTCATACTGGGCTTCCTGACCACAAGCATGCAAGACATATATAATTAAAAGGCTGCCTATTAATAAAAATAAGTTCCTCATTCTCTATCTCAGCCCCCCTTTATGACAATTAATACAATATCTAATCGATCTATGACATGTAAAGCATGATCCTGGCATTGCTCGGGCCTCAATTGAATGGGTCAGTCTAAAATTGGCTCTATGTCGATTAGGATTCATTGTGTCTTTTTTAACATGGCAGTTGGAACAATTTCGATCAGTGTGGCAACTAGAACAATAATCTCGATCCAACTGAGACATCTTACCATGCATATCTTGCCAATTAAAAAGATGATCCACGGGTTTTAAAGAATTGACATCCTTATGGCATAAAGTACATTGATTAGGTCTTGGAAAACTCACTCTGCCTAGATGACATTGATGACATACAAATCGAGGAGCCTTAAGATATCGATTAGATACTGATTTGGGCAAAATACCTTTTCTCTTACCTTTAATAGAAAATCGATGGCAATCCTGACAGTCAATTTTCATTTGATTACCAGAGGAGGAAGTCGTTTCTTTCATGAATAAGGCTTTATGAGTTTGATGAGAAAATAAACGATCCAATTTCATTTTCAATTTACTTGCAGGGTGCTTGTATTTATCTTTAGATTGCTTTGAGCTAATAATATGTTGTTTTAGCTTACCTTTAGATCGCTTCTTCAAATTATCCTTGGATTTAGCTTCCAAATGTGACACCTGGATATAAGACTGCCCGTGCAAAAACAACCAATAGACGGCAATCAACAAGTATTTAAAAAGCAAAATGCGAAACATAAAAAACAGCCCTGGTATCTATCTCTACCATATAATTTCTTTCAATTTCTACGGCTAATAAAGCCAACCAATTTTTACCTAGATGAAAATCAAATCCAGTCCTTAAATGATATGCCATACCGGTAATGGAATTTATCTTTTTTATTCGAGCAATATCTCCCTCTAATCTAAAAACAGCCAAAGGATTAATTACATATTTAATTTCTGAACCCCAATCTATTAGGCTGCCTCCATAAGAATACAAAGTCATAATATAAGATGTTACAGTGGTTGATTTCAAGCGCCAGACTCCTGAAACCTCTATTTTTTCAGCCACCTCTTTTCTGCCTGAAAAAGATCCTGTTGATGTACCATCATTGGATGATTCGGGAATATCCTTGACAGGAGATTGATAAGAAAATTTTTCATAACTTATAAAAGAGGACAAATTAGAAGTACAGAGCCAACGCAATTTTGAGTAATAGCTAGTTTGAGGAAAAATTGCCAACAACCTATATAAATATTTATCCAGTTCAAATTGTTTTACTGGTTGCCTTTTAGAGTATCCAAGAAATATCTTAATTTCTTTTATCAGCCTAAAGTTTATATCTATCAACCCTTGACGCAAGTCTTGCTCATCAGTTCCCCATTCTCCTTTGGCTAAGACTATCGGCTGAAACATCAGCTTAGGTAGGCTTCGCAAGATAGTAATATAAAGCAAACCGTTTTCATAATCCTGATATTTTTTATAGTGAGCTCCTAATTTAAAGTGGATTTGCCACTTTTTAAATCCCAGAGAACTTCCGTATAATTGGTCTTTTGAATTGATCTTCAATTCATCAGGGATATGAACAACACCACCATAAAGCCAAACTTTCAGATCATGACTTAAATAATATGGTAAATAAATGCCATCCAATATTTCGATTTCAAAACCTTCGGTTAATAACTGTCTACCGACTTGTATTTTTGATTTATAAGAAGGTCTATCTTCGTATCCAACACTCAAAGGATAAGTTAGATATAATAGGTAAGGCTTGAGCATCCAGTCATTATCATAAAAGTCATTTTGCAGACCAATCATAGAAAATGTTTCTAAACCATTTTCTTGAATGTTACTGAATTCCCAATCAAGGTATACAGTAGAATGTAATTTTTTAGCTATATCGCTGTAGTATCCACCAGAAATAGTAGTTTCTGAAGTAGTAACCGCAATCATATTATAAGAGGGCACATTTACATAGAGCCAATACAAAAACAGAAAACACCAACACTTTAGATTTACTGGAACAAATTGCTTAGACAAACCCAATACCACATTATCAAAAAAACTAGTTATAAAAAATAATGCCTTTTTTATTCACTTAAAGCAATTTATTCAGCTTGTCAACAAATGTAAATAAATACTCAGGGGAAGGCTACCTAACCTTACAGATACCACCAACTGGACATCTATCTTCAAATTTGCGACTGGCTCTGTCTGTCCTCTTGTAAATTTTACGTATCCATTTATCTAAAAATTTTATAATGATCATGTCATGGGTTTCTTCTATTTTTACACCTAATTGCAATTTAAAAGATTTAAAACCGCGAAACATTATTTGATAGGGCATGCAGTTTGGACACTTTTGAAAAATATCTCTCATTAATCTTACAAAGCGATCACGAAAAATCTGACCACAATCAGGATTTATATCCACATCCAACATCACACCATATTGAATCAACAAGGATACACAACCATTACTTTTAGGATTATCATCTCTACCAAAACCAAAGGTCAGATCTGCAAAAGCTTGACTCTTTATAAGAAAAATAAGAACTGTATGTTTTTAAAATCACTAAATAGAAGGATAAATAGATTGTCCCCATCTATATATCTAATTAAAGCATTAGTACATTCACATATTCTAATCAACAAAAAAATTAATTGTGCACTGGAAAGTGTGGTGAAATAGTAGGTTGTTAAAATAATTTAAATATGGTAAATATACTGCTAATCATAAAGTAACATATTTACAACAAAAGGGAATATCCATGGATGGGATAACTCACTACGTCTCTCTTAATGAATCTAAATCGATATCTGAGCCTAGTAAATCAGAAGTCTTTTTTGAGCTTGGGAGGTCCTATTATTGTAATATGGACTTTATCAAAGCAGAGGAATTCTTATTGTTAGCTAAGGCAAGAATGGAAAAACAAATTTCCGATCCCGCTTCTTATAGGCTCCATAAAATATTTCAAATGTTAATGCGCATGAGTGCTGAACAATGCGATTTTGCCAAACAAGATTATTATCAAAAATTATATTCTGATTTTTTGCTTTCTCAAAACAGTCAAGAATTTTATGCCAAATATCATTATTTATGTGGTGTACAACAATACTCCAGAAAAGAATTCAATAAAGCTTTATCTCTATTTTTGAAATCTTTATCTATTGCTAAAAAGTCTAATAACAATTTGGATCAGGCCTATGCTCTTTATGGAATTGGGAGCTGCCGCCTCAATAATGAACAATTTGACCAATGCGCCGGAGCCATTGAAAAATCGGATCACTTAATTCAAACCTATGCTTCAAAAGAAGTTGATTCTGATCTTGAATTTTCTGTTTATTTACTTAAAGGTCTTTTGTTTCATAAACAAAATAAATTCGAACAAGCAATTGATATTTACAAAAGAGCACTTAATCTGGCGCAAATTAATCACAATTGGTACCTTTATTTCAGTACATTATACAACATGGCTTACGCTTTTCGTCAAAAAGGAAACCTGACCAAAGCCAGTTCATTATATAAAAATCTTAAAAAACTAATATCATCTACCCAACTAAAACGACTTAAAGAACTTATTGATAAGGAACTTTCAATTATTAATAACAATGCGGTAGATCTCACTATAAATTTGGAAAATAGACAAATTTTTGAAAAATTTCAGGGAAAAATTCAATTAAAAAACTGTTTTATTCTACTTGATATTCTGGTATTACTAGCCAGAAATCCCGGTAGGACCTATTCTAAAGAAGAGCTAACTCAGTACATTTGGAAGGAAAACTACAATCCATTAATACATGATAATAAGATTTATTATAATATTAATAGACTTAGAAAATTCCTTGAACCAGAAGGTAGTGAGATTAAATATATTATAACCTCCAAAGATGGTTATTATTTTAATAAGTCCCTAAAAGTAAAAATTTTGGAGTCGGCATGACCAATTTTTTAACCCTTAAAAA
>CAZJDM010000085.1:0-19563 GCA_964544765.1 uncultured bacterium | reverse complement strand
ACCGTCTTAAAGTGTCAGGATGAACTCCGAGATATCTTGCTGCTTCTTTTAATCTAATCAACATGAGTTATAATATACGCAATTAGCATAGTTTTGTCAAGAAAAATCTAATTTTTATTTAGCTGTTAATTTGCCCTGGCTCAAATAGTAACATCTTTCTTACAAAGCTTTCATGACCAAACCCTATGGGAACAAGATTTGTTAGAAGAAATTACTATCGGCGATATTAAATTTGAAGAAAGTTCCACAATTTATGTTTCTGATTGGCTATATGCAAGTATTATACTGACGCACTACAAAGGATACTTCTTTAATTTAATTAGTTCATACAATGAAGAACGAAAAGAAAAGCCATCTTACTTACTAGTCACATTACTTAGTAAAGAAATCATGAAAAAGGATAAACTATCACCAGAAGAAGCATTGGCATTGGCTTCCAAAATAGCTAAGCATCGAAAATTTCCTGACATCCAAAAATATATTAGCGAAAAAACATTAAATGAAATGGCACAAGTAATCATGCAAGAGGCCGTTGAACTGATATCCCTGATGATCAAAGAAAAAAAAGAAGAAATTGAAAGCGATCTAAAACTAGATATTATGACCAGAGAAGCTCTAAAAGGGTACCAACAAGCCTATTCCGAACTTAAAGGATATCTTGGAAACTTTACTACTCTGAATTGTCAAGCGAAGGCCCAAGCAACGGCCATGAAAATGATCGAAGAAAAGGCCTCTGATGCAGAGTTACAAAGAGCAATGGACGAAATAGTGATTAAATGCGAAAAAGATACAAAGAGTATGGCTGAAAATATAAAAAAAGCAGATGAAGAAAATGAACAATTTATTACACAAGCAAAAGAATCTATAACTCCAACTAACGATCCTTTTGCAGATCCTTTAAACACATTGCCGAGTATTCCAGAAATTTATACACCATAATGGTCTATTTTTGTTACCTCTTCTGGAAAAATTTTGTCACCAAATTAAGTTGCAACCAAGACCTTACCCTCTCTTAACCACTGATACAAGGCTATTTAAAATTAGGTACAATTTTTGCATATCTAAAAAACCAAACAGCGCGCTCTAATTAACTAGATATTCAATTTATATCAGGAGGATTACTATGTTTAAAAACAGGTATAGTGCTTTATTACTTTTAGCTTTATCATTATTGCTATCATTAGAAGCATTTGCATATAGCCGCCGTTTAAGACTCAACTACAATGACGTGCATATGCGAGGAAGAGAAAACACTCTTTTCTTAAAAAGAAAAATCAAAGAACAATATCCCAACATTCGACTCAGGCAAGCAACTTTAGATAAAATAATTTTAATCGCCAAAACAAAATTTGGAAGAGGAACTGCAACTTTAAAGGTTGGACCAAATTTATCCGCACCTAATGTAGTTGATGGGAACCCATCTGATTTCTTTAATCCTGATCGATACACATTTGATCGTGTTCATATTGACAACCCTTCATACAGTAGTCGTGGACCATGGCAAATTAAACTAAGAGGAAACTTTATAATTAGAAAAGTGGTTGTAATCGTTGATAACCTCCAACAAGAAGGAAGAAGATTACGATTGGATTATAATAATTTACATAAACGAGGTTTTGATAATACCTTATTTTTAAAAAGAGAAATTCGTAATCAATATCCCAACTTACCTCTCAGACAATTTAACTTAATCAATGTCACCTTGATAGCAAAAAGCAAACACGGTATGGGACAAGCCACTCTTAAGGTCGGACCGGAATTATCCGCTCCTCAAACTGTAAATGGCAATCCTGGTGATTTCTGGGATCACGCTCCTAATACCTTTGATCAAGTTAATTTCCGTAATCCAGGCTACAACGGACGAGGTCCTTGGCAAATAAAGTTACGCGGTAACTTCATTATCAATAAAGTAATTGTCTTAGTTAGAAAATCTTACAACGATCCTTATCCACCAATCGGCCCTATTGATATTGACCCAATCGATCCTATTGATCCTGTAGATGATTTTTTAAGTAAGGTAAAGCCATACGATAGCGTAGTAACTACTGCTTACAGACTCAATATTCGTAAAACCCCTCCCCTGTATGGAGAAATGGGAGAGATCTGCGGTTCATCAGTCCCCAAAGGTACCGTTTTCACTTATCTAGATCAAGTAAATGGTTGGGCCAAAGTAGCCGTTACTGAATACCAACGAGAAGAATTTAATATTAGTTATGACTGTGACGACATCTGGGTATCAGCAAAATACCTGAAACTAGCCAATAACTATTAAATTCTATTTCTCTTCTAAATAAAGCGGAAACGCAAAAAAAAGCCGTGAGTAAAACTGCTTGCGGCTTTTTTTTATTTAAATTGACTTAAAATTTGTCCCAGACTGAATATCTTTACTATAAGCAGTTCTCTATCTGGTGAGTAGATATTTGACCACAGATGTAAACAATAAAATACCTTTATCTCCACCTTGATGAAAAGGCATAACGTTTCGTTCGGGATGAGGCATTAAACCCAGTCTTAACCCGTCATCTGATATAACTCCTGTCACATTAAAAGGGCTGCCATTAGGATTGTGTCCATCAGCATAAAAAAGGCACGCTCCTTCATAATCCCCTGTTTTAGATACAAGTCTACCCTCAGCATGAGCATAATGAAGAAGAACTTGATCAGGAATTTGACTGAACCAAACCGAACTTTTTTGTTTTTCTATTCTAATTGGGGCTACACCGTGTTGAAAGTTCATACTATCATTATAGGTAAGATACCATTTTTTGGGTAATAGACCCACCCTAGTCATTAGTTGAAAACCATTACATATCCCCAACACGGGAATTTTTTTCTTTATTAAAGAATTGACCTGATCTTGAGCATATTTCTCAACTTGAACCGTAAGGATCTTGCCCCCACCTAAATGATCCCCATAACTAAAACCACCTGGAAAAACCATCAAATCGCAATCATCAAGACGAGCCTTTTTCTTCGATAGATCATACAAGTTAATTAGTTTAACTTTTGATTTGGCTTGGTCAAAAGACAAATCTAATTCTTTTTGTAGAGCAAGAACCAAGGCTTCAACTGTCTCCCCATGACAATTAGTACCTGGCGCGTACAAAACATTTACCCTTAGATCTTTTGACATTATATCCTCGTTATTTCAGCGCAATGTTGAAGTCTTAATTATTAAGTTTTTCTATATTAAGACTTTCTAAAATTACACTTCCCAATTAAAAAAGAGCATCATCCTTCCTAAAGTATCCACCAAAAACTCCAGACCAGGATCTTATTAACTTATCTTTGGAAATTATTAAATCACCAATTTGAATATTATTTTCCTGAGTAGTTTGCCCGACCAGTGAGGCAAAATCACTTAAATCTTCATTTGACACAACTACAAAACTACCCGCATTAGATTTAAATAAATCCTGATTGAATTTAAGCTTAGCGCCAATATTATTATTACCAATTGACATCTCAAAGATCCGCCTAAAAGCGCCCCCATACTCAATAGAGCTAATAGCCGATATCTTTTTTTTCCCAAAAAGAGTATGTAATTTATCGCAAGCAGCCTTAAAGGTTTGCAGGTTTATATCATAATAAAACAAAGGTTCTTGATTACCTACTTTCGAGTTAATTTTGGCCCAAATAGAGCCCGACAGATTAGTAGTAATACCCGCAGGTACCAACCAAATTTTTTCACCTGGCGCTTGAAATTTTTTCTCGGGAATAATTTGGTAATCAGCCACCTTACCAATAGCACTAACACAAAGTGTTACTGGAACATCTATTCTTTGAGGTTTAGATGTAGCATTTACTTTACTATTACCCTGTTCAGATTCAAACTTGTGAGGAGAATGAGATCCACTAGAGGAATCTTTTCCCGAAATAAATGGTGTTCCAAAGAATACTGAATATTCCGATAAAATCTCCAGTATTTGTTTCAAATCAGCGGCAACATCCGGGCGGACATCAATCGGTGGAGTATAAAAATTATCGCATAAAGCAATATCAGATAATTTAGCACCTCCGACAACACATTTGGAAATTGCGGAAATCATAACCGCTTTAGCCATATTAACCGGATGAGAACTCCAATGCGGATTTATAGTAAAAGAAGTAACAACAGCATGAGATTTATTCATAAAAGGAATCAAAATACTTTGATCATACGGCATATTATTGGGTCCATATGGCTCACGAAAAGCCATTCCCTGTACTGACGCATCAAAACGTTCTCCCATTATAGATTGATCAGCAATGTCCGGAAAACTTACCAAAGAAAGAAGCAAATCTTCGGTTATTGATTTTGGTCCTAATCTAAGGTCATCAGTGAAATTATCTTCTTTCTTTGCAGGAGGTTTTATAGAATCAATAGGACATCCGTCTGTTAAAAAAGAAAAAGGTAAATTTATTAACGCCTGCTGCTTATAATTAATACGACATCTATTATCTTGAGTAAATTTGCCAATCTCATTAACTTCCACAAAATATTTTCTACATATTTCTTCAACCGGCTTTAAATGCTTAGGATCAATACAAAGCAACATTCTTTCTTGACTTTCTGAAAGTAATATCTCCCAAGGAGAAAGCCCTTTATATTTTAAAGGCATTTCAGATAAATCAACTTCTATTCCAGTATTTTGCCCCATTTCTCCCGCTGCTGACGAAAGACCCCCTGCACCAAAATCAGTTATAGCTCGAATAAGACGCTTGTCTCTCAATTCAATAATCGCTTCCATAAAAAACCGTTCTATAGCGGGAGCCCCTATTTGAACATGAGCACCATCTTTTTCTTTACTCTCCTCACTAGATTTAGCGCTAGATGTTGTAGCTCCGTGAATACCGTCCCTACCGGTAGAACCACCTAATACCAGCATTAAATCACCATTTTGAGGAACTCCTTTGGGAGAAAATTCATCTTTACCCAACCCAATAGCCAGACCTAAAGCTAATGGTTTAGCGTATCCAGAATGTTGAATTAAGCCCCCACCTAAATTGGGAACGCCCATCGGATTAGTATAGGTTTCATACCCTTTTATCATCCCTCTAGCTACAGTCTGAGGATGAAAACAACCCTTTGGTGCTTCATCCTTGGCTATATTTAAGGGCTGTGTTCCAAAAACCCACATTCCACCTATAGGATAAAATCCTTGTCCACAACCCAATATATCTCTTAGAACTCCTCCCAGCATCGTTTCAACTCCAGGAGCAGGTGCTAAAAGAGTTGGAGAATTGTGGGTTTCACCTTTAATAGCCAAAGAATAGCCATCATAAAAAGACATGACCCCAGCGTTATCCTCAAAAACGGATAAAATATCCTTTCTGTTTTTCATTATTTTCAAAGTTGCTTTTTTTAACCTTTTCAAAAGGCCCAATGATTTCCAAGTAGTGTGAAAACAATGATCACACCATGATTGAGCCAACATCTCCAATTCACCATCAGTAGGATCTCTCTTTTCAGCTTGAAAGAATTTTTGGACGGCTTGTAATTGAGACTTAGGCATGAACAAACGATGTTCTTCCGATAAGGTGACTAGTTGATCCATTGATAAGTCTCGAATGGGAACGGTCTCAATGGGATCAGGAGTACCGACTGGTATGAGAGTCTTCCACTCCTTATCTTCTTCAAAAATTTCATGGATCTGTGGATTAAAAAGATCGCTTTTTCTTAAGGTTTGAACCGCCTCATCATAAGTGCTAGATGAAGGATAAAAAGAATTCTGAATAAATATTCTGGTACTTTTACGAACCCATAAAATATTTGATGCCCAAGGAAAACCTTTAATAGCGGCTAAAATTGAATGAAACTCTGGATCAATAATAGCTCGTTTATAACCAAATTCCAGCCAATGTCCCGCCAGATATCTAGATCCTTTTTGCTCAGAAAAAGTTGGAGGTGAATCTTGATAATCATCCAATAAGATTGATTTAATTTGATCAGGAAAATTCCCTCGATATTCAATTCGAAAAACAATGATTTGATTATTATGAATTGGACTATAGATGGTATAAATTTTATTACTTACTTCTTGCTTCAAAGTATATCTCCACAAAATCCCACGATCATTTAGAACCCACAAAAACTTTCCTAGGATCAAAAGCTGTTCGAACCCCTTCACCAATAAAGTTTAAAAGTAGGATCAGAAGAAATAATATACCTACTGAAAATACAACGATCCACCAAGCAGTATCAAAATTTTGTTTTCCCTGCCTAATCAACTCGCCAATTGAAGCAGTGGGAGCTTGAACCCCAAATCCTAGAAAGTCAAGATAAGATAAGGTTAGGACCCCTTGGGCCATAATAAATGGTGTAAAAGTAACAACAGGAGTAAGGGAATTAGGAATTATATGAAAAAATAAATTCCGAACTCTTCCAGCTCCAAGCGCGGTAGCAGCTAAAACATACTCCTCCTGGCGAATTCGCAGAGCCTCAGCCCGAACATAATAAGAAAGCATTATCCAAGAAAAAATAGCACTCATCATTGTCAATACTATCAACCCCGGTTCTAAAAGAGTTCCCAATAAGATCAACACGAAAAAATAGGGTAAAGCATACCAGATCTCTACTAACCGCTGCCCTAACAGATCTACCCATCCACCAATAAATCCTTGTAGTCCACCGACTATTACTCCAATAATTAAAGCAAACAAATAATTCATCACCGCAAAAAACAACGAAACTCGAACTCCATAAATCAGCCTGGTAAGAATATCCCTTCCCCTGTCATCTGTACCTAACCAATTATCCCAACTGGGTGGTGAAGGATAATAATCAACTTTAGGATTTGATTCATTAGAACCCCAAAAAATTAATGGATTTATGTACCAACCCTCCACCAATTTTTTATCGATTTGAATAGCCAGTTCCTTATAATCTGGCTCCAAAATCGAGGAAAATCCCAAATCGGTGCCCTTATATACTTTAAAAGCAGGAAAGAAATATGCATCATTACAATACAGTATTAGAGGTTTTTTATTAGCTATCACTTCAGCTATCCCACTAATCACAACAATAAAAACCAATATTATCAATGAGTAATAAGCTCGTTTAATCTTTTTAAACTTTTTTATTCTTTTTTTAGTAATTGGAGATAATCGCAAAATAATATCCTATTCAAAACTTATTTTAGGATTTATTACCACATACAACATATCTGATATAAAATTTCCTAACACTGTAGATAGGGCGGTCAACATAATAATGGCCAATACTACCGGATAATCCCTTGATAATATTGATTCATAGTTTAATAAACCTATTCCATTCAGTCCAAAAATACTTTCCAATAAAATCGACCCAGTTAAAAAGATCCCTATATAACCACCTAAACCCGTGGCAATTGGAATCAAGGCATTCCTAAGTACATGTTTAAAATAGACAATTTTTTCAGTCAAGCCTTTGGCCCGAGCTGTTCTTACATAATCTTGATTAATCTGCTCTAAAAATGAATTCTTCATTAACATGGTCAACACAGCAAACTGACCAATTACATAGCAAGTTAGGGGTAATATAAGATGGTGCAGATAGTCAAGTATATAAAAGAAAGTAGAAAAAGTTTCCGCTTCATCATCGTGTAGGCCCTGAATGGGGAAAATATCCCAAAAGCTGCCCCCGCCTAAAAAAGTAATCAGGAGAATAGCTAAAGCATAGCTTGGAATGGAGTATAAAAGAAAAAGTGTAAAGGAGGTAATTGAATCAAAAGGAGCCCCATCTTGAATAGCTTTATAGACTCCAAGTGGTATACAAAGTAAATAGGCCAATAAAAAAGACCACACCCCAAACGACAGACTAACCGGTAACCTTCTAATAATAAGATCTAAAACCGGTTCTTTATATTCATAGGACTCACCAAAATCAAAGGTTAGGATATCCCGCATCCATTTGAAATAACGCACATAAATTGGTTTATCAAAGCCAAACTGTTTTTTTAATTGATTTCTAAGTTCTTCATTAATTTGTACCCGAGCGTTAGATCCGGCACCCTTTTGGCCCATTTTCATTTGTCTGATTATATTATCTATCGGTCCTCCCGGCACTATTTGAATCAATACAAACACCAGAATTGACACTCCTATTAAGGTAGGAACCATAAGCATTAAACGACGTATTATATATTCAAACATAATTCTGGACCTATATTAATAATTCCGTCCTTACTTTTTCACAGTATACCAATGAGCAAAAAATGGATGTCTCAGCTCATCACCGGTATACTTATCAAAAGGCCGGGAAGAGGGATTTACCTTATGGGCCCAATAACCTACTCTATGGGCATCATCGCCATAAGTAAAAACGTAAGGCTGTTCATCCATTATTAAAGTTTCTAATTGTCGATATAATTTATATCGCTTATCACCATTAAAAATTGAGATCCCTCTATTGATAAGGGCATCAATTTTAGGATTATTGGTACCGGAAAAATTGGAAGAACCTTTTATATTGACCGTCTTACTTAAAAAGTATTGTTCTGGATTGGGAACTATGCCAGCTAACCACCCTAAAACTAATCCTTCAAAATTAAATTCATCCAATAATTTAGTAAGAGAGGTCCATTCTAACATTTTAATTTTAACTTCAACCCCTACTTTTCTGGCATCCTCCTTGTAAATAGTTAACCATTTATTATGGCCCTCCCAAGCATGAATGACCTCTATTGCCGCTCTTTGTTTAATACTCTTGCCTTCTTTTTTAACCATTTTATATAAAATACCGTCAGAACCAATTTTGGCATAACCCAATTCTTTCAAGAGGGCTATAGCCTTTTTAGGATCATAAGCAATGGGTTTTAAATTGGCAGAATAAGGAGAACCACTGGCAAAAGGCCCCGTCAGAGGACGTTTTTTGTTTTTAAAAACCTTTTTAATGATTAATGATCTATTTAATAAGTGTTGTAAGACTCTTCTGAATTTTTTCTCGTTAGTTGGAGCTATCCTTGAATTAAGAGCTATTCCTCTCCATTCATGTGGAAAATTTTGAGGAGTCTTAATTCTTTTACATCGTTTATCTTTCCAGGGATACATTTTTGCATTATCCCATTTAGAATATAAATCTGAAGATATATAGATAGCATCCAATTTCTTTTTCTTAAACATCTCAAAAGCTACCGTATCATCATTAATATATTTAAAGATGATTTTATCGAAATTAAAAAACTTTTTATGATACAAAAGTACTCCTGGATCATTTCCCCACCATTTTTTATTTCTTAATAAAGTAATATTCTTTCGATCCTTAGATACCTGAATAGTATAAGGACCGGAGCCAACCATTATTTTTTCAAAGTCCTTATCAAAATTCTTACCTTTAATATTATAGATATGCTTAGGAAATATATCCATGCCCCCGATTTTATAAATATTATCAAAATGAATATTTTTTACTTTAAATTGAATTGTATGTTTGTTTACTATTTTTACATATTCAAGAGGCCCTATGTACTCTCTATCAGCTTGACAAAAAACACACTTAGGATCATAAATTTTGTCAAAAATAAATTTCACATCATGAGCTGTAACCGGCTTACCATCGAAGAATTTAGCTTTTTTATTTAAATAGAATGTATAAACTTTCTTATCCTTACTAATTTTCCACCTTTCAGCCAACCTGGGTACAAGCTTATAATCAACGTTACTACGTTCTACCAAAGGTTCTACAACAAAATAGGCCAGCATAGATGTATACCCATCCCCTCTGGTATGAGTATTAAAAGAAGAAGGATAGGTAGAGAGCTGTAAACGTATGGTTCCTCCTTTGGGAGGAATTTTTTCTTTGGTAGGTGCTTTTTCTTTAGAAAGAACTTTTTCTTTAGTAGGTGTTTTTTCTTTAGTAAGTGCTTTTTCTTTAGTAGATACGTTCTCTTTGGATAAAACTGTCCATCCACCACAAATAATAATTAATATGAACAACAATTTGAAATTTAAATTGACCATTTCAGTTTTTCCCACATTTTGTGTAAATACAATTTACACAGTTTCTTAATTATTATTATTCTTTCCATTATCAGCCACATCAGCCACTAAATGACAAGCAACACTATGCTCTTGGTTCAAATTAATTAACCTGGGTATATCTTTTTTACATATATCTTCAGCTATAGGACATCGAGGATGAAAGGCGCATCCTTTAGGTGGATTTATCGGACTAGGAACATCACCTTCTAAAACCGTTTTGGTTTTATTTATTTCTGGATCCGGAGTAGGAATAGCTGTAATAAGCGCTTTAGTATACGGGTGTTTAGCATCTCGATAAAGAACATCCGCTTTACCAACTTCTATTATTCTCCCTAAATACATAACCGCAATTTTATCACTCATATGTTTCACTACCGCCAAATTATGAGCAATAAAAATATATGTTAATTTTAACTTAACTTGTAAATCCTTTAGTAAATTCAATATTTGTGATTGAATAGACACGTCCAGAGCAGAAACTGGTTCATCAGCAATTATCAACTGAGGATTTAAAGCAATGGCCCGCGCAATACCAATTCTTTGTCTTTGACCACCACTAAACTCATGGGGGTAACGATTAATAGCGTCCGGCAACATCCCTACCTTGGATAACAAATCTCTAACTTCAGTTCTATCATCAGACAGTTTAATTTTATGGATTCTAAACGGCTCTGACAAAATATCACCCACTGTCATACGCGGATCAAGAGAAGCGAAAGGGTCTTGAAAAATAATCTGCATATCTTTTCGAATACTTTTCAATTGTTTATAAGGAATGGAGTTGATGTCTAGATTATTATAAATAATTGAACCTGATGTAGCTTTATACAACCGTAATAAAGTTCTTCCCAAAGTAGACTTACCACATCCAGATTCTCCCACAAGACCTAATGTTTCACCTTTTTTAACCGAAAAAGACACATCGTTTACAGCATGAATCTTTCCTACTTGCCTTCTTAAAACTCCACCATAGATGGGGAAATGCATAGAAAGATTATTTACTTTAAGCATTTCCATTTTGCACCTCTGACTCACTTTTTTCTTTTTCTTTTCCTTGGGGATGAAAACAAGCCACCCAACTACCTTGAGTTGTTTGTTTTAAAGTCGGTTTATTTTCTAGACAATCTGACTTACAAAATTCACATCTACCAGCAAAAGTACACCCCTTCGGCAAATCCAACAAACTAGGTACAATACCCTTAATAGTATCTAAATGATTTCCATGGGTTTCTAACCTGGGAATAGATCGTAATAATCCAATAGTGTATGGATGTCTGGGATTCTTGAAAATAGTTTTAATATCCGCTTTTTCAATAATTTGCCCCGTATACATTACCACCACTTCATCGCACATTTCCGCCACTACCCCTAAATCATGTGTTATAAATAAAATAGACATGTTTATTTTTTTCTGCATCTCTTTCATAATGGATAATATTTGAGCTTGAATAGTAACATCCAAAGCAGTAGTTGGTTCATCAGCAATAAGAAGTTCTGGCTTGCATGACAGTGCCATAGCAATCATAACTCTTTGCCGCATTCCTCCAGATAGCATATGTGGATATTCATTAACTCGATCTTCCGGAGAAGGAATACCGACTTGTTCCAATAACTGAATCGACTTTTCAATTGCTTGCTGAGGAGATATATTTAGATGAAAACGTAATGTTTCGGCTATCTGTTCTCCAACGGTATAAACTGGATTGAGTGCTGTCATCGGTTCTTGAAAAATCATACCAATTTGTTTACCTCGAATAGAATGCATCTCTTTTTTATCTAACTTTAACAAATCCCTTCCATTAAAGAGAATCTCTCCTTTAGTTATATTTCCATTAGGTGCAGGAATTAATCTCATAATAGAAAGAGCCGTAATACTTTTACCACAGCCTGATTCACCAACTACTCCAAGGGTTTTCCCAGGTTTAATTTCTAAATTAATATTATCAACCGGGGTTATCTTTCCATCCTCTGTATCAAAGGTTGTAACTAAATTACATATCGACAGTAATGATTTATGGTTATCTTGGATATTTTCCAATCTATAATCCTAGAAAAAATATAATTAAAAAATATTAGTAATCTATTTTGGCTTAACTTATATCTTACCTACACAAAAGGTCAAGATTAATAACAGCAAATGTTTGATAAATCTGATAATATTTAAATTAAGTAAGAGAGTTAAGTTGAACTACTTGATCTAAAAGAGGTTTTTTGATGAACAACATTTTAAAATTTGATCACAATAAAAACCAAAAAACCAAAAAAGGTAAGGTCATCAATATGGAGGATCTATTAAAAGAAGTTATCCCTGCAGAAGTCAGTAAATACTATCCTTCCGCGCCCTCTTTTTCTCATACTTATTTTGATGAACAAGATTTACTAAAACATATTTTTAGCAGAATATCTCATTATAAAGGTGTAAGCTTTGATCAGATAATTAAAACCCTCGTATTAAAAAATCAATTGGACACAAATCTTGTATCTGCCAAAGAATTATTATCCCTACAAAAACCAAAAGAACCCTCTGATCAAAAAACCATAATAGTGAATTACGTTCCCTCCAATATAAACTATAACAAGCTGCAACTAAACATTCCTAAAAATGCCAAAGAACAAATTTCTTTTACTTGTGATCGAGCCTTTATTGTAAAAACCTATAATTTAGGTAATCTATCGGCAACTCACCTGGTTCTGGTTTCTCCTAAAATGCAGATGTTTGGCTATATTAGTTTATTCGATATTCAAAATAAAGTAATTGAATTTCTATGGACCAAGTGGTTAATCTGTGGAAGACATCCCAAACTTGTACATATAGCCAATATAGATACTTCTGACGTTTCAAGGGTTCATTGTTTGCTGGCAATCAATCAAAAAGGGGATTTAAATATTGTAGATTTATTAAGTAAGAACGGGACCTCTTTAATGACCGAAGAAAATTTTACTAGGTTCAAAAAATCGGGGCACCCTGTGCCACATCACAAAAAAGCCACCGAACTAGTAGCTCAAACCTTATCATGGGAAGCTTCTTCTCAATCCCTTGATAAATTTTACCATAAAGTTCCTCCTGGCCAATTAATGGATAAGTGGAACAATAACGATCAGGATAAAAATTTAATGATAAATTTATCTAGCTCGGTTATTGAAATAGAAAGAGTAGATTTATCAGAAACTAAAAAGATTGTTTTTTCCGCGATAGTGCATATCAATAAAGATGATAGTATCGGAGCCTTTAATTTAAAATAAAAATCTCAATTAGAGCCAAGAAATTAAAGCTTTTCGTTCAAAGGTCATTCTTTGCTGCTCGTCTAGATTTTTCATTCTTCTATTCTCGTAGATCGCCTTTAACCAGCCTCCATGAATGGGGTTAGGTAAAATGATAAATCGGGATCCAAAAGCTTCTCTAAACTTCACAACCGACTCATTTCTTTTATCACTGAGCTTTTTATCAAAAGCTTCATGAAAATCACTTAGATCATCTCCAATTAATAAAACAACTTTATATCCTTGCGAAACACGCGCCCTACGACTTTTTTTACTACGACTGCTTTCTCTTAACAATAATTTGTCATCCGCAAAACTTGGAACACCAACATTTAATAGATTTCGTTTAGTTGTCTGAAAATACTTAGGCTTCCGGTTGGAAATATAAAAGATGGTCACTCCTTTGGAATCAGCATATCTTATGAATTCCACCGCACCGGGAACAGCTTTAGCACTGGCACTTTTGAGCCACTTTCCTCTTTTAATTCCAAAACGAACTCTTTTTTTAATTAAAAAAGCATCATAAGGACTTATGTCTAGAATAGTTTGATCGATATCTACAATAATGGCTCTTTTAATGTCTTTGTCTTTTTTGCATAGTTCTTTGTCTAGCACCGATCTTGCTAAATGGAAGGCTTGATAAGCCAAGGCCTTATATTCAGCCGCTGCCTGAACATATAACACACTATTAACCATATTCTCATTTAAGAGTCTCTTTTCTTGACCTCGTTTTCTTGACTGCAAATCTGATGGATAAGGAGGTCTAACGCATCCAAATAATTTTAATAATAACAGGGTGATAAAAGCAAAAGATAGAATTTTCATCGCAATCCCCTTTGGACATTTATTAAATCACCGCTTTATAAAAGCATGGTTGGTTTATATACTCTAAATTAACACTCCAGCAATGGTAGCTGTCATAAGTGCTGCGATTGTGCCTCCTAGCATAGCCTTAAAACCCATGGCAGCTAAATCTTTTCTTCTTCCCGGTACCAATCCGCCAATTCCACCAATTTGAATGGCGATAGAACCAAAATTAGCAAATCCACAAAGGGCATAAGTCGAGATTATAAAAGCTCTAGGAGAAATTGTTTCCTTTAATTTCATCAAATCAAGATAAGCTACAAATTCATTTAAAAACATTTTTTTACCTAATAGAGGCGCCACATGACCTGAATCGGCCCAGCTAACTCCTAAAATCCAAGCAATCGGGCGAAAAAACCAACCCAAGATACGCTCAAAAGTTAAAGGCTCATCTGTAGGAACAAAACCAAGTAAATGATTTACTAAGGCTGTAAAAGCAACAAAAGCTATTAACATAGCGCCGACATTTAATGCTAACTTAAGACCTTCTCCAGCTCCTCTACAAGCTGCATCTAGAATGTTACTATCAGATTTAGGGATATCAATTTTTACCACACCTTTGGATACCGATTTTTCTCTTTCAGGAAACATTATTTTAGCAATTACAATCGCTGCAGGAGCAGACATGATCGATGCGGTAAGTAAGTGCCCTGGATCAGCTCCGAAACTAGCATAGGCGGCCATAACTCCCCCGGCAATAGTCGCCATTCCACCTGTCATAAGAGACATTATTTCACTTTTGGTCATGGATTCAATATAAGGTTTTATAACCAAGGGAGCCTCTGTTTGACCAACAAAAACATTGGCACTAGCAGCTAATGACTCAGAACCAGAAACATCCATAACTTTAACCATTACCCATGCCATTGCTTTTACAATCCATTGCATAATTCCTAAGTGAAATAAAACGGCCATTACAGCTGAAACAAAAATTATAGTGGGTAAGACTGAAAAAGCAAAAAAGTGTTCCTTAAATTGCCCTCCAAAAACTAATTCAGCTCCAGCATCAGAAAACTCCAACATGGTTGTAATGACGTTCCTAGCACCTTGAAATAGGGTCAAACCAAAATCGGTCTTTAAAATAATTAAGGCAAGAGCAGTTTGCAGTAATA
This sequence comes from uncultured bacterium, assembly GCA_964544765.1. GTDB lineage: Bacteria > Bdellovibrionota_B > Oligoflexia > CAYFLR01 > CAYFLR01 > CAZJDM01. The sequence continues at coordinate 4,384 of CAZJDM010000085.1, read as the reverse complement.
CTCCACTGATAATAAGACGATAGTTCATTTTTTTACGATCGGAGGATAATAACCAAGCTAGAAACATTAAAACAAACAGTCCTAATAAACTTATCAAACGTTCCATAATAACCTCTTTTCCTTTTAATCTCTAAGGTTGTAAATATATTTATTGTTCAACAATCTGGGCATTTAATTACCATAGTAACTATCTGTAAATCAATGTGTATTTCAGTTTAATATAAGTTTAAAGTAATTTATCAATATAATTATATTGTTATGTTTCAAAGATTATGTAAGTTCTAATCCTAATAATTCGGTTCTAATAATTAAGTTATGAACTGATAATTATGATAGGTAATGACATGATATTAACTGTGATGATACGGCAAATTATTAATAATAGAGAAACCACGATATATTTGTTCACACAACATGACAATAGATAACTCATGAGGTAAAGTCATCTTTGATAAAGACAGTTGTACTTGAGCTAGATTTTTTATTTCCGGATCAAATCCATATGAACTACCTACCAAAAAATACAAATCCTTATTACCGTTGATGGCTTTCTCTTTTAGAAAATGGGCAAATTGCATTGAAGAAAATTGTTTTCCTTGTTCATCCAACAAAATTGTAATTATATGTTTATCCTGTAAATAGCGTAGTAGCCGCTGCCCTTCTTTTTTTAAGGCACTTTTTTTATCTTTGCTCGATCTTATTTTTTCTTCTTTTAAACAGATCATTTCCAAAGAACAGAACCGTTTAATCCGGCTCATATAGTGTTCACAACTAGTCTGTAATGAAGAGTTTTTTATTTTACCAAAGGTAACTAATTTAATGGTCATACAATATTGGGTTTTGAAGAAGGAACAATCATATTGGGATCATTTTCCAATCCTGGAACAATCATTTTTTCAGCGGATTTCCATAAACCTTCTAAGTCATAATAGTCTCGAATATAGTCATAAAATATATGAACAACTACCTCACTATAATCCATTAGAATCCAGTGACCGGTTTTCTGCCCCTCTACATGATTGGGAAGAATTTGACGATCTTTCTTAAGGTACAAATATAAATTCTCATATAAGGCTTTAACATGACGATCTGAATTACCACTGCATATAAGAAAATAGTCGGTAACATCGCTGTTACCTTTCAAATCAAGAAGGATAATTTTTTTGGCCTTTTTATCAGCTAATGATCTGGTACATGTAAAAGCTAATTCTTTACCTTCTAATTGCTTGTCAGTCATTGCAAAAACTCCTAATAAATAACTTAACTATATAACATCCCTGATAAATAGCTATTACGAACACTTTGATCCACAGCCATAATGAGATTATTTACACCTTTTTTGGTAATAGAGGAAATAAAATATTTAGGTAGTTGAATATCTTTAAATAAAGTTTGGATTTCTTTATTCATATCGGGATCAGATAATTGATCACATTTAGTAAAAACCAGTATCATTTGTTTCTTACCTAGCTCGGAATGATAATTGGTAAGTTCTCGGTTAATAACACTAAAATTCTCCATCAAATCTACCTGAGGAAATTGACTCACATCAATAAAATGCAACAAAACATTGGTACGTTCAATATGCTTTAAAAATTCGATACCCAGACCAGCCCCTTCACTAGCATGTTCGATTAAGCCCGGTATATCTGCAATAACAAAACTATTAAAATCTGGAGTCTTAATAACCCCAAGAATAGGATTAAGGGTCGTAAATGGATAATCGGCGATTTTGGGTTTAGCGTCCGTTATAGTTGATAAAAAAGTTGATTTGCCAGCATTGGGAAAACCAACCAAGCCAACATCCGCTAATAATTTCAATTCCAGCTTAAGGGATTTGTTTTCACCAACCAGTCCTTTAGTAGATTTCTGGGGAGTTCTATTTACACTTGAAACAAATCGACAATTACCTAAACCCTTTTTTCCACCTTTAGCTACTAAAACCTGATCATTTTCGTTAATTATTTCACCCAAACATTGTTTGGTTTCTTGGTCTAAAATTATGGTCCCACAAGGAACATCTATATATAAATCCTCCCCACTCTTTCCATGTTTATTCTTGGACATGCCGTTTATGCCGGGTTTGGCCCTATGATGCCTGTTATATCTCAAATGAAGGAGTGTATTGGTGTTATTGGAGCCTCTAATGAATATATTACCTCCAGGACCTCCGTCACCACCATCTGGACCTCCTTTAGGTACATGTTTTTCTCTTCTAAAACTTGAAATACCATCCCCGCCTTTTCCCCCAAAGACAAAGATACTGGTTTCATCAACAAATTTCACTTCTTATTTCTCTTTTCTTGTAATGACATAACTAACTTATGTTAATCTGATGAGGAGTTTTTAATAATAACGCAGATATTGTGCATTCTAGATGGATAGATAGGGTCTTGACCTTGACCTTTTTAACGCAAAACACAACCTAATTAGCAGCTGGATATACGCTAACCATTTGTTTTTTTCTGGTTTTTCGCTCGAACTTAACTATTCCGTCTTTTAGTGCAAATAATGTATAGTCTCTCCCCATACCTACATTTCTTCCTGGATGTAAGGCAGTCCCTACTTGTCTAATTATAATATTGCCAGCTTTAGCGAACTGTCCTTCGTACATCTTTGTGCCTCTACGTTGACCATTACTATCTCGTCCGTTCTTAGAACTTCCACCAGCTTTCTTATGTGCCATGGTTTTTCCCTTCTATCAAATAAAAAGTCTTAACATTTCAACGCATTAAGACTAACTAGAAATTTCAACTATTTTAAGCTTAGTATATGGTTGTCGATGACCATTTATTTTTTGATACGTTTTTCTTCTTTTAAAATGCTGGACCAGAATCTTTTTATCACGAAATTGCTTGGCAATCACAGCTTTTACCTTAGCTCCCTCAACCAAGGGTTGTCCAATCTGAGTTTTTTCTCCGCCAATAAGTAGGACTTCATCTAATGTGATTTTAGCACCTTCTTCTCCATCTAACTTTTCTACAATAACTTCATCACCTTTGGCGACTTGATATTGTTTCCCACCAGTTCTTACTACAGCATACATTTAAGTCCTCCAATTCTAACGAAAAAATGATCCTTAGACCTAAAAAAGGCTCAGATTTGGACGCAAAAAGCCTCTTAAATAGACCATTCATATAAACTAATTCTTGTAAAGTTGTCAAATTAAATCAACTCTGGCTGAAACTTTTCTGAAATGTCAGTTTTGTTACTAAGATTATGTAGCTTTAGATACTAAATTAGTTTTCTATGAAATCTAACTAACAACGCTGAATGTAATTAAATCTTTTTAGTTAGTTGCCAAAAAATCAAAATTAATTTAAATTGCACAAAATCAAATCCTAGACTTTTAAAGTTTAGTAGATTTTGAAGTTTAGTAGATAATAACTGAGGGGAATCAACATGAAAATTTGGTGGTGTCCTAAGATAGCTAATTACCTTTAGCAGGATATTTTATCCACTCCGCAGTGCTCCAAATATGATCAGACAAACCTGCTGCCATAGCCGGGGTCCTTTGTTTATAAGAACCTCTTTTCATTTTGATCCTCAGAGTTCTAACAGCCCAACAAAAATTATAACTATATGCTATGAAATAGGAAAGAGATTCATGCATATCAAGAGTTTTTGAGAAACAGTATGTCTTACGTTGCTTTCGCTTGTTCTGATGTCTGTCGGTACCATTGTGCCTCTCCACAAAGGCCGTATTTACTGACTTGCTGACTGTTGATCTTGTTAGATAACTATTGAGAAGAAGCATGGTCCCAAAGATTAATTTGATTGTTACATTTACAACTCGACCTTTTTCTCGATCTTTCCTCACCGTTGCATACACCAGGTCTTTGGGCAGTTTACCTTTTTCCGTATAGGCTTTTTTTATTGCTGTTTTATACGGACCATGTTCATCGCTAGTAAGATACAAATCAGTTCGGTTATTTGTCCGTTCCTGAACTTCACTTACAAGCTTATCAGTATAATTACCGGTTCGTTTACCAGGTACTATACTTAAAAGTAAGCGGCTTTCCGGATCAATAGCAGTGTGATCCCATTGATCACCTGATTGTTCATCATCAGGACCACAAAGCTTCTCCTTTTTGGCTACAAATCCCCATTTCTCATCAAACTGGACTTCTTTTGTCTCAGGGGGAAATATCCACCAATTCCTGATGGAGATTAAAGCTGTGTGATCCAGCTAATTTACCGTATCTAGTTACGGTGTCTTTATGAACCCCCACTAGCCTGGAGGTTGCAAGAGTGCCATTCCCCTCCCTCAATGTTCAAATAATGATATCGCTGTTTCTTCAGGAAGCTTACATCCTTCTAACGAGGTTCCCTTTCGTTCAGAAAAATGTGTTTTGCATGTATGACAGAGGATCATTCTAATTTT
>CAZJDM010000084.1:0-19720 GCA_964544765.1 uncultured bacterium | reverse complement strand
ACTTAATCTAAGGAAATTTCAATCATACACAGAATTATTTACACTACCAAAAAGTCCGCCCGAAGGGCGCTTAGTTCTCTTATTACTCTGACTATCCGAACTTTTTTTGATTCTTCTCTATTTGGATCTTCATATGTCTTGTGCCAGCTTTGGTAATTCTTTTGGTCTTCTGTCCAAACAAAAAATGGTTTACATGTTGTAAAGTCCTCTTTGGCTTGCTCATGAAGTATTCTTGATTTATTCTTATGAACTGCTATAAGAGATGCTCCGTACTTCTCAACCTTATCAATCACAGGTGCTTTGTCATAAAGACCATCTCCTATCAGTACATCATAGGGTAATCGCCCACCAAACTCATCATAAAGTTCATCAAGTAGATAATGTAACACTGTCAATTCTCCTTTTTGTTTGATTTTCTCACCATCTATTTCATTATGGAGTAGGTTATTTTCTATTGATCCTGATTTTAGCCATTTGCCATATTTTTTATAACCATCACTCTCTTGAAACGCACATTGAAAAGGCATTGGACCACGATTGGTTATCAGACAAATAATCACTAATCTGTGATATGTTTCATAAAAGGTGATTAGCGCCAACTCATCATATTTTTGTTTTCCCTTTCGTTTCCCTTGAATTTCAGTAATAAGATCTGGAAGAAAAAATACTTTTTGCTGTAAGCAGTAAATTGGCTAAAAAGATTGTTATGGGTCTGATTAGGCATATTGAACCTCCGTGTTGTTATCGTTTGTAACAGCTTATAATTTTAACACGGATTTTTGATGATTCGTCAGACCCTCTTAAAGTGAAAAAACTCCGCACTACTGTAAAAAACGCGCAGTAGGATGATTTAGAATCAATCTTAAGAAGGCAACCAGTGTAAGCTGTTGTCAGTATCCTGTAGCCCGGTTCAGGACCTGGCCCGGATTACAGATAACGGCCTATACTGATCACGGAATACTAGTTACAAAAAACATCAAATATACACTATAATATTGATATGTTATATGATGGAAGCGAAAATACGAGTTCCAATATTTCAACTGGTAGTAGGATTAGAGAAAAGTTTCAGCAAGGGCTGATGAGGAAGTTGCGTAATTTGTCAAAAAGTGCCGGCGATGTTAATATACTGTTGGTGCTAGCAAAAGAGTAGTTCCTGAAGCAAATTTTGCTTTATGTCCGTCCACCCCAATGGCTCTTCCATCTTCAAATTCAACCCTCTTAATTGAAATAGTTATGTTTGAATTTGTATTGTTAGTGTTATACATCTTTAATTTTAGGGTAAAGTTTGCCCTTCCATTATCGAGAGGATATGTTATTGCGCAATTATTAAGACTTTGCTCAGGAGAAGACGGCATCTCTTCCGTAAATTGCTCCAACTCATGTTGGTTTGAACTATAATCTATTCTCCAGTAATCCCCACATTGTGGCACGCCATTAAATGATTTTCCCGTCGAAGATTCGAGAGTTATCTCAGAACTAGGGTAATAATAGTATATTGTATTTGATTCTCTGTTGTAGTAATTAGCGTTGATGCTTACACTGACTTTGACATCAAAGAACACTTTAATTTCAGTATGGTTTATTGAATCACGTGCATCTTCTTTTCCACCACCATATATGGTAATGGTATCCATGATTTCTGCACTAACTGTAGGAGCCTCCGCCCAATCCGAATGAATTGATGCCTTTAATTTTATATTTTGATCTGTTGTTTGAGATGATACCGAAGTCGATGTTGATGACTTTTCATTTAACCCGCGAACTTCCTCGGAGGTACTACTATCTTGACTGAATTTAGGATCCTTGTCGATAGAATTGTAGGGATATCCAATATTGGTAGACATTTCATGAGGGCCAAGTTCTCCTAATGTAGAGTTACCCTCACCACGAAATTCGATTGTACTATAAAAAGGGAATGGCCATGAAAAGCTAGTGCGATCAGTTGCCTTTACGATTTCACTTATTGTGATGCCATTGCTGAGATCTCGAATTATCCTTACTGCAGAGGAGGTAACTAATGGTCCAAAGACTGTCCTCGAATTACCTATATAAATAGCGGCTTTTTTACTAAGGATAGCGTTGGCCAGATCATTGCCTCTCAATGTTGAACATCCATTAAAATAGATCACTGCTCCAGGCTTAATTTTGACATATTTTCTTACTAATTCCGCATTTATATTGAGTACATATTTTCCTTCCTTATTAACACTAAAGAGCAGAAAACTCATACCGGGTAATCTTGTCTCCATATAATCAGTTTTCTCCAGATTGGTTGAAATACTGGTTGAAATTTTCTTGTTTTTACCACTAATTGATGTTCCTCCATGTCCAGAAAAATAAACAAGATCATGCCTTACTTTTTCATTTAATGGAGTCTCTTGAGAAGAAGAACTATCTTCCTTATTAATTAAACTTTGATAAGTTCCTTCTCCCATCTCTTCATCGATAAGCTCCTCAAGACTTCTAAAGCTTAATGGTGAGTAAACAAGCTCTGTTTTAGCCTCATCGTTAATCAATGAAAAAGTCATCTCGTCTTCATGCTCTAATACTCTACCATCGAAATGTTCAATATTATCTCTTAGCACATCGCGTACTTTTCTCATAACCTCTTGAGTTGAAAATGCCTCTGTACTCTCAGTAATTATTGGATAGACCTTTTTATGAAAGGTTTCTAATTTTTTGCTACCTAACCTTACCGTTTCCGAAATCCATCCATCAGGTAAAGAGTTTGTCATGTGATAATCAAGGTGCGAAATAATTGTCTCTGTTGTCGAACGAGATGATCCAGGAGTAATCAGACCATCGGTTAGATAATTTCCCCTAAAACCATTAAAATATCTCATCATTAGGATGCCGTCATGAGAAGCATCCACATTCCCATCGCCATTGATATCAAAGGCCACTTGACAATGATCACTTTGTAAAGAGTTGATAATTTCTTCTGAAGACGTTCTAGTGGCATCTAAATCTATAGCCATCTCAATGAGGCTATCTCTTGTTTGACCAGAAAGGTATCGGTGAATAATTATTCCATCAGAAAGAGCATCAATTTTCTCATTAAGATCTACATCTAAAGAACATTGATCCTCTACTGCAATTAGCTTTATATTGACATTATTGATATTTCCATTTGTTAAATTGATTTTTGTAGCCTCATTAATAGGGCGAAGGTTAGCTAGTCTGTATTCATATCTTTCTGAATAATAACCGGGAATATAGTTTTCACCCCATACCCAGATAATATAATCATCAGCTTCTATAATATTTTCAAAGGCAAATGGTACATTGTCTTCATCGTTGCCGCTTACCGTCACTGTTCTAGTTATGTGAGTAGATTCCGAATGAATTTGTACGGTGATACTATCGTTATCTTTTATACCTGTTAGCGATCCATTGATAGAAAATTCGGCCTTTGCCACATCTAAAGTATAGGTTATTTGGCGACTAAAACCATTTTCTAAAAAGGTCAAAGTCACATTATAAGTACCTTTGGCATTATAGCGATGTTTAACTTCCTCTTCTCCTGTGAATGATGAAGTTGCCCCATCACCAAAATTCCAGGTATACAAAACGTTAGAATGCACTGCTGTATCGATAAGAAAGGTTAAGTCTTCTTTTGCTTTAAAGGTAGTTTCGATCTCTTCCTTAAAACCTCTTAGATTTAAAAATCCCTCATCCGCTGGGCCATGTATTTGTGTTGGGATATAGGTTGTGCCTTCACTATCAGGACCATGTCCGAGTTGATCTCTAGAATTACTACCCCATGACCAAACGGTACCATCCTCCTTTAATACAACTGTATAATCGCTACCGGCAGAGATGCTGATCACATTGCTTATGCCGTTTACTTGGGTTGGAATAGAGGAATGATCCGTTGAGCCATTGCCAAGTTGTCCATATTCATTATTACCCCATGCCCAAATGGTTCCATCTTTTTTAAGTACTACAGTATGATTATCACCTGCTGTTACAGTTACCACATCGTTTATTCCTACAACTTGAATAGGTGTACATGAAACAGAATTAGTCCCGTCACCAAGTTTGCCGTAAAAATTATTTCCCCATCCCCAGACAGTTCCATCTGACTTAACTACCATAGTGTAACTATCTCCTGCCGCAATTGAAATAATCTCACCTGTGATCAAAACAGGACTTGGCAAGGAGGAAGTCTTTATTTCTCCAAAAAAATCAAGCACAATTTGTCTAATATCGCAACCCTCCGGTTTATCTTCTCCTCCTAATTCACCATATCCATTCATTCCCCAGGACCACAAAGCTCCATCACTTGAAAGGGCCACTGCATGGTAGTACCTGTATGGTCTCTCTCAATATTGGCGACAGAACCTCCTATCGAATGCTCAGGCACAGCAATAGATATAGAATGGTTGGTTTGATAGACATCTCCATTAGCATTGATAGTTAGGGTGACAATATAGGTCCCCGCTTGAGTGTAGAGGTGTTGGACTTCTGCTCCGGAAAGTGAATTACCGTCACCAAAATCCCACGTATAAGTTGGGTTAAAATTTCTTGCAAGATTAGTTGTAAAAGTTAAGTTTTCTTTTGCAAATCCACCATTAGGTATATTTACCAGCTCTGCTACAGAGGATTCAACACCCAATTGACCATCTAAGTTGCCACCCCACGCCCAAACTGTACCATCGTTCTTAAGAGCCACCGTATAATCACTCCCTGCAGCAATTGCTGTTACATCTGTTATAAACAATGCTTGTACAGGAGTAGAGGAATTTTCGCGTGTTTCATCTCCCAATTGTCCATAATTATTACTTCCCCAGGCCCAAACAGTTCCATCTTGCTTTAAGGCCACGGAGTGACTTGATTGTTTATGCATTATTTAACAAAATTAGTAAATAAATATTTAAATATTGCATAAATGATAATTGCGTCAACCAAGAGGGTATCCTGCTACTTCTGGTGTTCGAATTGACTAACAATTTAAATTGGTTTCCATGACATTAGTGCCACTGTTATTGAGAACTTAAGTGATATTTAAAGCGATATTTGAAACGATAAACGGCTTGCTAAAATACATGGAGTAAAGTAATATCATAGGAAAGTAAAATAATAATAACAAAGGGAATTGTTTTGTCGGTTAGTAAGTGGTGTTGGTTATTGCTTTGTGTATATATTGTAATAATCGAGGGTACTTGGTCGGTTCTGCATGCCAGAAGAATGAAATTTGATCCATTCTTTAGAAAAAATGAAGTTCGAGTTATCAGAAAGCGTTATTTTAGTAAGTATAGATCTTTTGAATACGGTTTAAAAGCGGGTATTCTGGTTAACAGTAATTTTGTGAATATTGGTCTATTAGATGGTAATATAGGTTTTCATATTAATGATTATTTTGGTTTTAGAGCTTTTGCCGTTGCTGGTCTAGGTTTTTATAATGATAATTTTAAAGAACTAGATGATGTATTCAGTATTTTTCCGGAAGTAAGACAAAATAACCTACAAGTTGGTTTGGATCTCATTTTCACCTTTGTGTACGGTAAGGCTATTTCTCAAGTTTTGATTACCTACTTTGATACATATATGCTTGTTGGCGGAGGAATGGGGAGCCTTAAGTTTTTGGCCTATAATTCTATTGATGATGCCAAAGAAGAATATGAAAAATGGTTTCCAGTGGTTAATATTGGTGTGGGACAGCGATTTTATTTAAGCAGTAAGTCATCTATCAATTGGGAACTGCGTGACAGTATCTCTATTTATCAATCATATTTATCAGATCCTGAATTTAAAAAGAATATGGCTAGATATGAAGAAGACACCAGTCAGGTTCTTTATCATAGTATGGTGTTTTTAATAGGTATGAGTTTTTTTTGATCCCAATAGGATCCAGAGGAACATCAAAAGTATGGTCAGAATTTTTGTTTCATTTATCATAGCAGGTTGGTTGATTGGATGTTCTGGTAGTCGTGGTACTTGGCATGATTTGACAATGAAGAGAATGATTAAAATACCCGCTCATGAAATTTGTCGACAACCGAAGTTCTTTTTCAAAAGTGTGATCAATGAACCGGGAGAGATAGGATATGTTCCAATGTTGGATTTGCAAAATGTTCTTAATGATGCGAGGAAGTTTTCTAAAGCTTCTAAAGGGTGTTTTACCAATTGGGCGTTATTGAAGACGTTAAAGGATCCATCGCCTAAAGAATTAATTGATATATTAAGTAAACGTGCTGAGTTTGGTGATGATCAATTACTTCGATATGTAGTAGCTTTGAGTTTCTTTCTGCGGGGCCAACTTATAACAAGTGAATACATACTAGAGTCATTAATAAAAGCTAAAAAAAATAAAACTTATAAGTCTTTAATATATAATTTATTAGGAGTGATTAAATATAAAAAAAGAGAGTATGCTCTTGCCTCTAAATTTTTTAGGACAGCTATATCCCTTGAACATAATTATGAGGTGGCTTCTAAGTTAAATATGGCATACTTGTCCTTACAATTTGGTGATGGGAAAAAAGCTTATCAAATGTTTAGAAGAGCTAATGTTGGTAAGCCCTATTACGATCTATATTATGGATGGGGGTTAAGTTGTTTAATGATTCAAAAGTGGGATGAAGCCAAAAAATATTTGAAGTGGGCAGTATCTTTGGATGAAAGAAGAGGACTTCCTAAATATTATTTGGGTCTTTTATATAGTAAGCAATATAAAAATTACGATCAGGCAATAGATTATTTTGAGACGGCTTTAAATGAGGATAATACAGATTTAGATGCAAGGAAAAGAAATAAAATTCAAAAGTATTTGGATTTACTAAAGCAGAAATATGACAGTTAATTAAGGCTATTAATGCTATGTACTCTTTAAATACTTAAGATAAGTTAACATGCAATGGTAACTAAATGATTCAAAGGTTTTTTGTAGTTTTTATTAGTTTTGTAGTTTTTAGTCTAATGATGTCTGAGAAAAACAGGGCCTCGGATTATGTTGAGCTGTGGGAAAAAGGGACAACAGCTTTAGAAAAAAAGCGTTATAAAAAAGCATGTCCTTTATTGTATCGAGCTTGGAATAAAATAGAAAAGATGCAAAAATCAAAGGGACGAGGGTTTAGAGGAAGTTATAATATTCCAAATAAAATACTTTTTTCATTAGCCTATTGTCTTAAAGAACTTGATTTATTTTATTCAGCTTTATTTTTTCTTGATAAGATTGTCAATAGGGGGGGAGGAAAACTCTTTTTTAGGGAATCGGTAAAGATACTTAGAGAGTTGCAAGCTGAAGAAGCTCCTTTGGATAATCATACCTTGGTTTCGATTTTGCATAACAAGGTAAATTATCGCAATATATTTGCCGCTGAACGTTCATTTTATACTTATGTGGTGGGAGCCTATTTGTTCAATAATCATGAGTTTAGAGCGGCTTATGGCTTTTTAAAAAAAGTAAGAAGAGGTTCTGAGTATTATTTTAGGGCTCGGTTTTATATTGGTATAATGTATGGTGTCAGTAAACAGTATCTACGTGCTGTTCAGGTTTATAAAGGACTTTTGGCCTCTATACCTAGAAGTAAAAAGTATAAAAACTTCCGTGAATTGATTTGGTTGAATTTGGCTAGAATTTACTACGAGAAAAAACAATTTAAAAAGGCGATTAGTTATTATTCAATGATTGAAGAAGGGGGTGATAACTGGTTAACTGCTCTGTTTGAGGCGTCATGGGCCTTTTTTCGAATTGGAAAACATAATAATACCTTGGGAAATATACATACTATTAGATCCCCATATTTTGGACGCAAATTTTATCCAGAAGTGATTGTTTTAGAGAGTATCACTTACTTGTATTTATGCTATTTTAAACGATCTAGATTGATGTTGAAAGAATTTAACGCTCAGTATGGTAAGGGTTGGCAGGGAGTTAAGCGTATGGTCCGTCAATTTAGACCTAATCCTGCGCTTTTGTATAGTTATTTGCGTAGTGCTCCTAGATCACCATATATTGGTCCCATTTTAAATCAGCTTAAACGTTCAGAATCTTACATCAAGACTCAGTCAATTTTTAGAAATATTAAGGACGAAAAAGAAATTATTAATGAAATGTCTTTTAGCTTTAGAGATAGTACACTAGCCAAATATCTATTAAAAAAACTTGCCAATCTTACCAAACTCGTCAGAAAAAGAATGGGTGATAGATTACTAGCTCAGTTAGTAGATTATTCAGATTATTTACAGGATTTAAAATACCAAACCGAGCTAATTACAGTACAGGCATTGGAAAGTAGACTGATTAAATTAGAGGAGTCTATTATTAAGGAGAAGAGATCCGTATCATCACGGATTATTTGGGGAGAGGGAATGAAACCTCTTAATCTTAAAGAACGTCATGAATTTTGGCCGTTTGATGGTGAATATTGGCTAGATGAATTGGGTGGTTATGCATACAATATTGAATCTAGATGTAAGTCTTCAAAGTAGTAAAAAGAGTAAAAAGAGCAAAATGAGTAAAATGAGTAAAAAGAGCCAAAAGAGCGAAAAACATAGACTAATATTTAGATTTGCTTTTTTTACTATTGGGATCATTGTTCCCTTTATTTGTTTATCATCATTTCTAATGGTTGCGGGAGGAAAAAAGAAAAGTACTCATCCGGCTTTTTCAACCGATGATTTATTTTATGCCACCAATGTTGGTGAGATTGAGCAGGTTCGTAGTGAAGTAATTAAGGAGTTTGAGAAATTAGTTCGTAATACTAGTAATAAGAAGTTAAAAGCAGAAATACGTTTTAAATTGCTGCAAAATTATCAAAAGAAATTTATTTACTTAAGAAATAAGCAAATGCAAGATAGGTTAGAGTCACCTGGTAAGCGTATTAGTTCGGTGCCGATAAATAATGTTGTAAAAAAAATCACCAAAACATGTGCGTCATTAGAAAAGTCAAAATTTAAATTTGGTCGTATGGATCAGGTCTATTTTTTACATGCCTTGGCGCTTAAAGAGATGCAAAAACCATCAAAAGCTAATATTTATTTCAATAAAGTGGTCAAAAAGTTTCCTAGGTCTGATAAAGTAGCTTCCTCATTATTTATGTTAGCGGAATACTATTTTAGGATAACCCATTTTAGAAAAGCTTTAAGTTATTATAAGCGGGTATCGGAAATAAAATCTTCTCCACTAAGATCATCGTCTTTTTATAAAATGGGTTGGTGTTATTATAAATTATCAAAATACAAGAAATCTCTTAATGCCTTTAAAAAAATGATTAAAGTTAGTAAGTTAATGAGAAGTAGGGAAGATGGGCAACGCCTACGTGAGGTCGCTCTAGAGGAAATGCTTATCATTTGGGCAGAGGTAGGTACTTTTGAAGATGCTAAACGTTATCTTAATAGTATTGGTGCTCAAAAGATCTTTTTTAAGAATATTCCTTATTTTGCCAGTAGGATGATAAGAGCGGGAAAAATAAGACAAGGTATAAAGGTTCATAAGTATAGAATTAAACAGTTAGGAATGAGTAAGAAAGCTCCTGATAATTATCGTGAGATATTAACTCAAAGTGAAAAGATTGCCAACCGTAGTTTTATGTTTAAAGAGGTAATGGCTTTTATTGATACTTATGGACCAAGGAGTAAATGGGCCAAACATAACAGAAGAAAGTCCTTTTATGAAAAAAAGGCCAAAGACATTGAAAAAGTACTCCTATCGTATATACAATTGATACACAAAGAAGCTCAAAAGCAGAATAATAATCAAAAGTATGCTTTGGCCCAAAAAGGGTATTCAAGATATCGTGAGCTTTATCCTAAGGGTCGTTTTTATTATGATGCTTTATTTTTTTCCGCTGAAATTAATTTTTATTTAGCCAGGAAAGAAAATAATACAACTAAGAGCACCAATTTATTTTGTAAGGCTGCTCGTAATTATAAAAGAGTCGCGAGTTTGACGGTAAAAGGTAAGTATTTTAAATCGGCCGCGAAGTCTATGTTGGTGTCAGTTTCACTTTGTTTTGATCAAGAATGGAAAAAGATAAGAAAGAGAAAGTACCAGTTTAAAGGAAAACCAATCGCCTTATCACCTAAAACGAGAATGTTCTTACAGGGCTGCAAACTTTTTGGTACATGGTTTCCATCTAGTGTTAAATATAGACAGTGCAAATTTGATATAGTGGAGATTTATCTAAAGAACAGGCATTTTAGTAGGGCCGAAAAACAAGCATGGGATGTAATTCAGCTTGATAAAAAACGGGCCGTTGTGGCCAGTGAACTTATTTTAAAACTACATGAACATAGGGCTGATAAACGGAAAATTGCTCGAAAATTAGTCGGTTTAGAACATTTATATGGTACTAAATTAAGAAAAAATCTGATTGATTATTTACAAGGTCAAAGTTTTGAAAGGGCCCGTGCTTTGGAGAAGAAAGGAAATTTTAAACTGGCAGCTAATGAATTTTATGCCTTCTATAAGAAGTATTCAGGCAAAAAAGATGTTTTAAAAGCATTATACAATGCCGCGTTAAATTATGAGAAAGCCTCTTTGTTATATCGATCCTTACAGGTATATCAAGAAGTTGTTGGGAAAAAGACTGATAAAAAAGTGAAGACAGCCAGTTTTGAAAAAATTGCGGTTATAAGTGAAAGGTTGATGCTTTTTGCCAAGGCCTCAGAAGCCTATCATGTGCTGTTTCGTAGATATACAGATCAGAAAAAAAAGCGAATCGCTTTATATAATTCTGCTGTAATGGCTGATTTAAGCGGTAGTAATAAAGGAGAAGTTTTTTATTCTAAATTAATAAAAACTTTTCCCAGTAGTGAGGAATCAATTAAGGCGTCTTACAATTTGATAGAGCTTTGTATAATTAACAAACAACCGGTTAAGTTAAAGCAAATAGTGTCAAAGTTACTACCCAAATTACGAATAGATAAAGCTAAAAGGATTGTATTGTATGGTAGGGCGGCCCATGGTTGGTTATTAATGAATAATTTAACTCAGGCAAATAGTTTGTATATGAAAATATTATCTCTAGGACCCCCTTCCAGTAATATTCAACCAGAAGCAAGAAGATTCTATGCTGAGGCTATGTTTAGAAAAACCATGAAATCGTATAATAGAGTTGGAAAAGTAATTATTAGAGCTAAATCTCTTAATAGTGACGTAGAAAAGAAATTATTAATTCTGCGGGAAGTAACTGTTCAATTTGATAAGGTATTACAGATCAAAGATCGAGATTGGTCATTAGCTTCTTTGGTTATGTTAGGAGAACTATACTGGAAAACCGCTAAAGATATTGATGGTGTGTCATTACCATCTGTTCTTAAACCAGAAGATGAAAAAGCTGTTAGAGATTCTATAAAAAATAAAGTAACCGGGCCGATGTTGAAGAAGGCCAACATGTACATATTAGAGGCTAAAAAAATAGTTCGTATGCAAAATACATTTAGCGAATATAATTTAAAATTATATGAACTAGTAAATAAGTTGCAACCAGATCTATTATTAGTTTATGATATAGAAGATTTTCATAAAGTTAATATTGTAGATGGTATTTTATTTAATCATCAAAGTGTGAATGGTATGTTTGGAAATTAATTGTACATTCAAATAAGTTAACATTTAATTGAGTTATTTATTTAATTTACATAATATATAACTCGATTAAATGAATTCTATCTAAAAAGGTTTAGGAGCTATTGATGGGTAAAGATACTTTAAAGTTGGTTATACAGGGAGAACAGGCTGAACTAATAATAGATAAGGTAATGGATACAAATGTTGATTATCCAAATCCAAGTGCTCTTGACAGTGCAAAACAGCTGGTAGTTAATTTTGTAAATGTTCGTATTCTTAGATCGGTAGGCATCAAGGATTTTGTCAACTTTATACAAGAAGTAAAAAAGATAGAAGAAATTGAAATAGTATATAAAAATTGTCCACCACTAGTTGTAAAAGTTATGGATATGATACCTGAATTTAGTAGTGATGTAGTTATTAGATCAATAATGGCTCCTTTTTACTGTGAAGCCTGTGACGAAGAATGTTCAAAGCTATTTCTAACAGAAAATATTGATAAACAGGCTGTGCAGAGGTTTATTTACGGTCAAACCTGCCCGGTATGTGATAGACCATTATCTTTCGATGAGCCAGAGACTTCTTTCTTTTCTTTTTTACCATAGGTATTATTTATCTTTTTGAGGAAGATCATTGACGCTCTTTTTCTCAACAATAAATAGTTTATGACACTCAGAGCAAATATTTCCATTCATTGAGTGAAAAAATATAAAACACCAAATTTAATTAAAATATAAATATCAGTTGGTAATTATGCAACATATTTTACAAATCAAGCTACATATTTTTTCGTCTATAGATTATGTTAGGTTTGGGAATAAAGCGTTCGTCTAGTTTGATGCCGTCGTCAACGATATGGGTGGACATATGAATAATAAACTTTCGTTTAAAAAAGATCCAGTGCCTTCGTTGGTAAGTAATTACCACGTCTTCAGGGATAAACAAGTTAGGCAAATTAGGTAGGTCAGGTAAGTAATTTACCTTGGTAGAATAATTAGAGATCAATGTAGCCTTATCAGGGAAGAATGTCTCCAATGATTTAATCTGACAAGATTTTAGGTCAAGTATGAAACGCATATTTTTTAATTTAAATACTTTTTCATTGGGAGTTAGTTTTTCTTTTAGCCCAGTTTTAAAGTGCTTTAAATTGTTCTTAAGATAGTTGTATCCAATAGCGGAAGAGTTTAAATCCCAATATGGCAAAACAAAAGGAGCTACTTTGAACTTATCTTCGGTGAAATGATCATAAAGTACATCCACTCTCCATCCGGTAAAAGGGTCCATTAATTCAACAGTTGATACACTGCGATTTTGGATGAGTTTATTATCACTATCATATTCCTTCATAAGGATCTTGCGATATATACGATAGTGGGATAGTCGGGGTTTTTTTGCTAAAAGCTTCTGTAAATTACATTGGTCGTTATTAGCTAATCCTGAAGATGGATGTAACAATTCAAATACGATCGTCAAAACCAAAATATAAATATAATTGTAATAGAGATTATAAGGAGAGTGATAATTTTTTGTAGAGTAAAAATGTTTTAGCATCTTAAAACAATATAACATTTTTAATTCATTGGCAATTTTAATATTATTTGATTTTTAAAGTCTCAACTCAATATTCGCATATAGAATTGTATTTGAGTTATCTGAGATATTTAATAAAAAGTACGCATAAGTAATAACGTCATTAAAATAAATCAGGGAAAACCTGATTTTTGATGGAGAAATCCCTTAATAATTAATACGGGACATAATCGCTTATTAATTACATAAATTGTGCGACCATGACTGTGGAAGAAATTTTTCTAATCCTTTGATAAGTATATAAAAAACATAAAATCTTAAGAAAATAATCATATGTCACGATGAATCATATGTAGATATCTATTAAAGATATGTGGTGTGTAATAAAGTATACATACCTTTAGACAAGCTTTTAACCATTAGGAATAGAAAGTAAATGGAGTTTATCTGTGTATAAATTCATATTGCTTATAAGTTGCTTATTATTTTGGGTAAATGTAGGGTGTGAGACAGATCTTACTAGAACTACGAAGAAGGATACCAAGAAGGATGATTCTTCTCAGTCCACCGAGACAGTTTTAGAAAATGATCAATTAGACTTAGGTTCAGCGGAAGTAGTCGGGTATTTAGTTTCATTAAGCGATAGTTACAGCTTACAATACCATATAGATCAGGATATGAATCAGGATACTGTTGAGCCTACTATCGAGGATGATGATTACACCTTATTTAATCTGATGAGATATACTCATTGTCAGTATTCAACATTTGATGAGGAAGCTGGTGAACAAAAAATACTAAAAACTACCAAACTTGATGAAAATAAGGAATGTCATTTAACAAAACTACCTGAAAGTGTAGGAGGAATACTAACCTATTTTAACGCAAAGACGGGTTATAAGATGGATGTTATTATTCCTGTTACTAGAGAAGAAGAAATAACTATATGTGATCCTCCTAGTAGGATTGATCAGAT
Organism: uncultured bacterium; assembly: GCA_964544765.1. Taxonomy (GTDB): domain Bacteria; phylum Bdellovibrionota_B; class Oligoflexia; order CAYFLR01; family CAYFLR01; genus CAZJDM01. The sequence continues at coordinate 5,693 of CAZJDM010000084.1, read as the reverse complement.
TCAGACCAATATTTATCGGGAGAAAGTTAGTAAGATGATATCCTATTTTAGAGGTTCCGGCATCAAACTCCCTATGGAAATATTGATGGATCCCTCTGAAATTTTGGTTGATGTGGTTGATGAATCGATGTTTGAAGGGGAAAACGATGATGATATGGCTAATAATATTGAAGCGTTTGCCTTATCGTACGCAGCAGCCGGGAAAGAGGAAATAAAGAGCTTAATTACTAATTACGATTTTAATCAAGATAATATGGATGAATTATCCGGTATAATAAAGCAAAAGGCGCAATTATATTATGATGAAATGCAAACTTTACGGACCGAGTTTGGAGATGAACTAGCCAAAGCAGGTGGCTCCAACACCTGGGATGAAGATAAGCAGATGCAAATAGCCTTTAAGATGGCAGCGTTAAAATCTGAAATGGGAGTAAAAAAACAGGATCTAATAGTAGAAAGACATTTAATGACATACGATGAGTTGGATCTATTGACTCATGATGTGCGTGAAAAGAAGGATTTTACTTTTATTCATGCTTTAGATAGTTCAGTTTCTGAGGATGATTTTGCAGATATGGATCTTGATGACAATGATGTTTTTACTCAATTTTTACGTCCTCCCTCTGAACAGATTTTTAGTCAAATAGATAAGATTCAAAAAGCTAAACGGGAAATTGAGGACCTGTATTCAGGTGATGAAGCTGATGTAATTGATGCTAAAGAGAAGTCTTTGAAGGAGTTATCAGTAATGCAAGCCGAATTATCGTCCATTGATAACCTTAATAGCTTGAAATCGTTACTTCAGGGTAATGTTGTCGATAAAATGGTACTAAAAGTCGAACAAGACGCAATTAAGAAGGTGGCTGGGGGACTAGATTTATTATCATTAAGGGAAAAACTAATAAATATTAAGGATGATTATAGTGATGATTTTGGTACGATGGAGTCAAAAGTCGATACTTTATTATCAAATCATTTGGTAGGAATTACAGATCCTAAACAAAAAGAAGCAATTTTACGCTCGCTCAACAATATGAATTTGATGGAAGAGGAACAAAAGAAGAAGATGACTGAGCAGGAAAAATCAAACTTTGATTTTGATGCGGTGCTTAGTCAGAGTCAAAGTATGAGTTTTGAGGAACTGAATACTGATATGGAAACTTTAAGTAGTGTCACAATTGATTGTAAGGAAATACAAATACCAGAACAATGTATGTTATATGGTTATACCTTATCTGTAAATAATGATGGATGTCCGGTTTATAATTGTAAAACTCAGGAGGAAGTGCTTGATGCTTGCCCTGAATTACCATCAGAGGATAAGTTTCAAGAAGAATATTGCGGTGATCGGGAAGTTGACATTGTTATTTTACCTAATGGATGTGAGAGTTTGTATTGTGTTACCCCATTTTAAATGGATCGGAGGCAGTTGCGGCAAACCAGTTTAATATATGAGGTAGTAAAAATCTGGCAAATAAGATTATTACTGCTAAAGCGGCGCCCATTCTGTTGGTTTTATTTTTATAACAAATATACCATGCGATAATTGCCAGAGCGACGTATAACGCATCACCTGGGATAGCATAATTAAACAAAGTATAGGTATCTTTGGATAGAAATCTTCCAGTTGAGCCACAAACTCTCATTAAAGTTGGCCAAAATCCTAATCCTTCCATTATTTCTCCTTCTCTTTTATATTATTAAAAGTTATTTCGTTTTTTCTGATTTAGGTGATTTGATCTTGATAGGAGGATTTCGACCTTCGAATCCTAATTCGTAAGATACACCCAGACCAAATGCAAAAGACGAAATACCCATTTTACGAATTTTATTATTAGTATAGTCGTTTAATTCCAACCCGTCTAATCGGTAATAACCGGAAAGTAGGATTTTAGTATTGAAACCCCATTGGTATTGGTAGGAAAATGTAACTTCATGTGAGAAACCGGTTATGTCAGTGTAGTAGGAGGTCATAGGCATGTAAGCCAATCGTAGGCCATGGCGCCTGGCATCAAGACCTAGACCCAGATATGCTCCCGATGTAACAAGATTGGGAATTTTAGTGGTTCTTAAATTATCGTCATGAGTGAACCATTGGTGAATATTACTGTACTGCATGAGCCAGCCTAAATATATTGAGGGATAGTATGGTACGAAGCGTAATACAATAAAACCACCACTGCTAGATTCAAACCAATCAAGAGCGGATCTATGATCAGTATTTTTTAATGTTCTTTCGCCGCTGATACCATGTCGATGACGACCGAATAAACGAATAAATCCGAACAGAGGTAATTGAAGCATTGTGGTTAAATTGATGCCGGTTGCGGTGTTATCCATGGACTCCCAATTGACACTATGGGCCGATACTTCAATTGTTGGATATCGCATTGCAGTAGTAGAGTGTGTGTCATCAATTACAAATGGTTCATACCATAGCTTCTTGGTATCTTTTTCATCGGTAGGCTCAACCGAGATTACACCGTATATTAGTTTATATCGATTGTTGTCTTTTTGGATAAAAACATTATTATTAGCGAAAACAACGTAGTCGGTTTTATTAAGATGGTGGGCGCTAATTTGTTTTTCAATTTTATTTGATTGAATTTTTACATAATCACCTTCAACAATTATTCTTTCTCCAATAGCTATAATGGGTAAATTTATACTTTTAGGAGTAATGGCTGCTTCAGAGCTTAACGCATTTCCTAGGGGAGGTAAACTGGATGATAATCTACTTTTACTAATGATAAGTGGCACACTATCAGCATGGATACCGGTGGCATTCTCATCTTTATAAACAGCAATATGATCCTCGTTTATATATTTTATATGATGGTCTTGAAAAAATGGCCACTGTTTCCATAGGAATTCCATAACTTCGATTGCTTTATTGGTAATGAAGCGGTTCAATAATTTTTCTCGTTTGGCTTTTTCAATTTTTATAGATTTCTTACTTTTTTTCTTGCCTGCTTCTGCTGTTCTTTCATTTTTAGGGATCATCAATCTATAAAGTTTTAGAGGGTAGTTGAAAGAAAAACCAATATATAAGGGCATTTTAGTAGAGTAAAGAATAAATGAGGCTCCTCGTTGAGTGTGAGTTATTTGATATAACCAGTCAATATTATAAATTTGACCAAAAGTTTCCAGTTCAAAGCCTTGCAGGTTACTTTTAGTTTTAATTTCTTGAAGCTTTTTTCTAAAGCTTGAATACTCTTGTTTTTGATAAAGATCTTGTTGAGTGGTTATTTTAATATTGAGAACTTTTTTGGCCTCAATTTTTTTTTGCACTTTTTTTTCAACACTTGACACTTCTGTGCTGATGATGAGTATTTGGTGGGAAAATAGATTATGATAGGATTTGGCAGATAAAGGTATTTTAATGTTGATAATTAATAATAAGCATAAAAGGAAAAAAATTGTTTTGTTACTGTAGTAAATTGATTTCATAATTTTTCTATTGATGTCTTAATTATACAATTTAATCATAATTCTATCAAATTAAGTGTTGGTACACTATCTATAATCAATGCTTTTTTGAGAATAATTTTTGGCTCAAACAAAAATCTTGTGAATTTGAAAATTAGCATTGCTAAAAGAAAAAAAGTGACGTAACATCCTCACTTACTATGGATTATGTCTCGTTTGAAAAACCAATTTTTGATGTTCAGTATAAAATTAATGAATTAAAATCTCTTTCTATCAGCACAAGAGATTTCGATAATGAAATTCAATTACTTGAGAATGAATTAACGGTCCTTAAAACAGAAATATATAAATCTTTAACTCCTTTTCAAAAATGTCAGATGGCCAGGCATCCCCATCGTCCTTATATGTTTGATTATGTAACAAATATTTCTGATAAATTCATTGAATTACATGGTGATCGAAACTTTGGAGATGATACGGCTGTTGTTGGTGGGATAGCTTCTTTTCAGGGAAAAGGAGTTATGGTAATTGGTCACCAAAAAGGGAAAGGAACCAAAAACAGCGTTTATCGAAATTTTGGAATGCCCAAACCCGAAGGGTATAGAAAAGCCATTCGACTTATGAAAATGGCCGAACGTTTTTCAATGCCAATCATTACCTTTATAGATACTCCTGGAGCATATCCTGGTATTGAGGCCGAACAAAGAGGGCAAGCAGAGGCTATCGCGCATAATTTACTTACTATGTCCCAGATTAAGGTTCCCATATTATCGTATGTTATTGGTGAAGGAGGTAGTGGAGGAGCGTTGGCTTTAGGGGTATGCAATTATTTAGTAATGTTGGAATATGCGATATATTCAGTAATTTCACCAGAGGGTTGTGCTTCTATTCTTTGGCGTGATTCCTTGTGTGCTGATCAGGCTGCTGACTCATTAAAACTTACTTCGAAGGATTTATTGGAGTTAGCAATTGCAGACGAGGTTATTGAAGAGCCTCTAGGTGGCGCCCATAACGATTTAAAACTGGTTTCATCAGGAATATCCGATTCCATCATTAAGAATTTGACTATTTTTGAAGGTATGACTGGTGAAGAAATAGCTAATCATAGGCAGAAAAAGATTAGAGTAATGGGAGTTTTTGATCAAGGGTAGTGTTGTTAACAATTAAACACTTAAACTGCAGGGTATAGGGTATATGGTAAAAGAACCAGTAATAATAGGTATTGATGGTCCAGTTGGCTCAGGAAAGAGCACTATAGCTAAATTGGTTGCTAGGGATTTGGATTATCTTTATGTTGATACAGGTGCTATGTATAGGTGTGTTGCTTTAAAGGTAAAAAGAGAGAATGTCCCCTTTAAAAGAGATGAATTAGAGAAATTGTTTAAAGAAATTAGTATTAATTTTCAAAATATGGATGATATTCAACAAGTATTTCTAAATGGAGAGAATGTCACTGACCTGATTCGTGAACCGGAACTATCATTATTAGCCAGCGAAGTTTCTCGCAATCGTGTTATACGTCATGAATTAGTGAGATTACAAAGGGAGATAGTGGTTGGTCATGATGGAGCTGTTTTAGAAGGAAGAGATGTCGGTACAGTTATTTTTCCTAATGCTCAGTTAAAAGTTTATTTAATTGCTGATGAGAAGGTTAGGGCTCAAAGGCGTTTTTTAGAGTTGCAACAAAAGGGAAAAGATGTTGTTTTTGAACAAGTTTTAAAGGATTTGATATCGAGAGATAAAGCCGATATGGGTAGAGAGCATGCTCCATTAAAGAAAGCTGATGATGCTTGTTTACTTGATTCAACTAATTTGACTATTCCTGAAGTAGTAAATCAGATTGTTAATTTGATTAAGACGCAAGGATTGGCATGACCATATCCTGATTGACATGACTATATCCTTGTGATAGGTATCGTTGACTCCGATTATTCGTTAGTTATGGATAAAGGGGCAAAGTCTGCGCATTTGTCACGGACTTATTTAAATTTAGGGGGTAAGTATTAACATGATAACCAAACAAGAAGAACTTTTAGATGCTGCCGATGAATGGGTAGAAGAAGAAAATGAAGAGGCAGGAGAAAATGAATCGTTTGAGAAACTCTTAGCAGATAGTCATTTTGAGGAATTCAAGACTAACGAGATGGTTAAAGGTAAGGTTGTAAGAATTGAGAAGGATTTTGTAATTGTTGATACGGGTCATAAGTCGATTGGGCAGATCCAGATGGATGAATTCATGGGCATTGATGGAAAAGTCTCTGTGA
>CAZJDM010000083.1:0-19977 GCA_964544765.1 uncultured bacterium | reverse complement strand
GAGTGTGTAGATGGTCCTAAGGAAACCTTCATACACAATTTATTTCACAGCCTCGTAAATAAGTTATTTTTTTTGCTTTTCTTTAGTAAGAATTTTCTGGATAATAGTTTTTTGTCGATTTAATTCTCTCAATTGTTTATTAAATTGAGATTTTTCCTTTTTTGATTGTTCTCTTAATTCTTTCTTAGCCTTTTCAAGCCCTCTCTTTTCTTTCTTAAAACGATAACGTTCAGATAAGGTCATATCTCTTTCTTTGAATCTTAATTTATTTAATTTGCGCGCTATCTTATCTAACTTGAGTTTTGCTGTTCTTTCCTTAACCAATCGAATGTTTTCAATTTTTACCAATCTTCGGATCGATTTATTTAGATTTTGCTTTTCTTTCCTGGCCCACTTACTTAAATCCAGCTCCTTCTTTTTTGCTTTCCGCTTATTGGTTCTTTCAACAATTTTTTTTCGTTTTAAAGTCTGTCTTTCTTTTTTTTGCCAGGTTCTTTTCCGCACAGCCTCTTCTTTTTTGAACCTCTTGAGTAGAGCTTCTTTCTCAGCAACCGCCTTTTCCCTATCGGGACCAGTCTTAGACCTAGCTTTCTTAACTTCCTCTTCCACCTGTTTAATTTTCTCTTGAGTATCCAAGGCTTCTTTCTTTGCTTTATCAAGCTCTTTTTTAGATTTCTCAAATGCTTCAAATACCTTCTTATCAGCCTCCTCCATTTTTTGTTTAATACTTTCCTCTACTTTATTCATTTCTTCTTTTGATGGAGTAAAATCTATCTTTCCCATAGAGTCTGGTAATTTACCGGAGGAAGACGATGGTTTAGTAGACGGCACTGAAGGGGTAGGCACTGTTGGAATATCAGTAGTAGGTAAAGATGGTGAAGCTGGTGGGGTTATTGGTGGCATTGACGGCATTGATGGTGTTGACGGCATTGATGGTGTTGACGGCATTGATGGCATTGATGGCGTTGATGGATAAGTACTCTGTCCATTCAACTGATTAGATAAACTTACATTAAAATAAAAATACACTACAATTAATAAGCAAATATTCTTCAAATGATTTTCTCCTGGTAAAAATTTATAAGACATGTATTATTTTTAATTAGAAAATTGCAATTTTTATGTTTATAATATTATGCAACAATTATTTAATTTAGTTTAGCAAAAATTTACACTTAATATAAATATATTATCAAAAAAAGGAGATCAAATTTTGTCTTCCTCTTCTCCTTCCCAAAAACGCAAGTGGAAAAATATTTTATTGGCACCAAGTTTTCAATTTAGATTTGGATTCAAAATGGCCATTGCCGCAATTATTGCAGGTTCGGCCAACATTTTGCTCTTTTATCATTACATGCACGAAAACTATGAAATATTTATCGATTCACTGCTCGAAGCTGGAATGCTTAGTTCTCAAGTGGTCTCACTTTTATATCAAGAGTTTTATTATGTCTTTAAAATAATGATATTAATAACATTAGGATTCGCAATATTTTGCATAATTTTAGGAGTTATTTCAAGTCATAGAATAATTGGTCCTTCTGTAGCTTTTCATCGTGTATTCCAACAAATTAGAGAAGGAAACCGTGAAGCGCGCATAAAACTGCGTCCAAAAGACGAATTTCAAGATATAGCTGAAGATTTCAATAAAATGATGGATCAAATAAATGATCAGTGATCAATGATTTATAAAACATTAAGCTTTATTTCACTTTATTTTTTTATTACCTCACTTACCTGCCAATTGTATGGAATCAGAGTTCTTGGAATCAGGGTTAAAAGCCGACAGGATTTTTTTGCCCATCAAATTAAACTTGGTTTACCTTTATCTATTAAACTGGCGCTAAAAAATAACAGAGAGATTCATTTTGAAAGACTTGAGTTTGATCTGGCTAAAAATGATTGGCTCGCGGCTCAAGAAGAATTCTTCTTACCTTCAATTGATCTGAGTTACAGTACCGACTTTGGTCGTACTGCCTACATATTTAATGAAGACTATAAAACTGAAGAGGATTCTTTCCAACCCACCTATCCATCTTCCTCTATATCGTTAAATATTGGCTCTTTCAATTTATGGAACTGGGGAAGGGACTGGTCCGATTATAGAAGCAGGCATAGAAGCTATCAAATGGCTTTAATAAATCACAAAAAATTCATTTTAGATATGAAGTTCCAGGTGATCATGTCATATTTCAACCTCAAACGTGATGTTGACTCCTTTGAAGATGCATGGAAAGATTTCACTCAAGCTCATAAATATCTACAAATTATGAAGGAGAAAGCCCTTTTAGACAATAGTCTCTACGATGAAATGAAAAGAGTTGAATTAGACGTTGCTAAACATGCTTTATCAATTAAAACTTCAATTTCTGACTTCTTACAATCCCAACGCGATTTTAGAGGTTTATTAGGTGTTAATAACGAAGTTAATTACATTCCAATAGACGATATACCTTTCACTCGTTTAAAGGCAAAATTATCCGATATACTTAGAATAGCGGAAAAAAGTTCACCTGAACTTAAATATGCTCAATTCAGCCTAGAAGACTCTAAAACAGAATATCATAACCAACGAATGTCATTGCTCCCATTACCAGTTATCACTTTTAACGGTCTAACCTTCAGTATAGATGATGTTATTCCTGGAGATATGGGAAGTGAAAGAAATATTGAAAGACCATATAAATTGGATATGTCGATTTCTGCCGGCATGTCTATACCTTTAGTGGGTGGAGATGGATTCTTCAATTATCGTTCAATAAAATCTTCCAGTCTATCTCTTCAAAGATCAAGAACAGAGTTTACTAAAAGTTTGACCGACCTGCGATTAAGAATAAAGAGTTTATATAAATCAATAAAAAATATAGAAGAACATATCTCGCTATCTTCTGTCGTTTTGATTCAATCACTGAAATTTTTAACCGATTCAGCATCTAAATATTCCCAAAGAGAAATATCTTTCCAAGAGTTGAAAGATATTTCTTCTGAGGTAAAGGATACCCAACAAAACTACCGCGCCTCTAAAACAGAGCTCTTAATGCTACGAATAGAATTAGCTACTTTACTAGGAATAGATAAATTACCCGGAAGCAATCCCAAAAGTCCTTTGCCATGAAAACCTGATGAATCAATTTTAAACTCAATACTCTAAACTCTATATATTTCTATTATATTAAAGTAATAAAACTAATATTAGCACTATATTGAAATACCATTAAATATTTATTGATTTTTTATCAACTTATGTTAAATTAAATTGTGCGTTGAATGCTGTATGTATGAATACTGTAAGTGATTGTAAATATGGATTCTTGTTTAAAATCCTTGCTCTAAGGTAACAGCCCAATAAAAAAGATCTTTTTTATGAATTCTCCTTATATTAACAGATTAGTGACTTGTATTATTTTTAGTATAATTTTAGGTTTTACTTTTTCGTTAAATATCATTGCGTTAACCACAAGATTACAAACACCTAACATTTATCTAGCTACACAACAACTTACTCAATTAAAGGAAAATGAGCAACTGAGCGCTTTCTCAGTAAAAAACATTTATGAAATAGAGGCTAACCAGCCAATAGCCATCCAACTGGTGCATAATAAATTCCATTTTAGACTCTACATTCTTACCATTCCTACTGTTCCCCAAGCCGTTATCTGGTTTAATACTCCAGTAAAAAATGATTGGGGCACTTCACATACGCTAGAACATCTTGTTATTGGTAAAGGACTTAAAGGTAAGCATATGCGACTGCTCATGCAAATGGAGTTGGGAAAAACTACTGCTGGTACTTATAATACCTTTACTGATTACAGTTTTTATACTAACTCCGGCTTACAGTCTTTTTATAAATTATTTTATAATGAGTTGATAACTTTGCTAACTCCCGATTTCACTGATCAAGAGATTGCCCGCGAAGTATTCCATTATGGGTATCAAAAGCAAGATAATACCATTCAGATCATCGAAAAAGGAACTGTTTATAATGAACAGATTAATAACTTTGGAATCAATAATTATTGGTATGGTATGTTGTCTTTGCTTTTTGGTCCTCATCACCCTGCTGCTCAGATTCAAGGAGGTTCACCCAGTGGATTGCGAAAATTAAAGGCTCAGACTATTCGCAACTTTCACAGAAAACATTATCGCCTAAATAATGGTTTAGCAATGATCACGGTGCTGGATCCACAAGAAGATTTGCATCTTTATGTGAAAAGCTTATCTGAAATTATTAATCAAGTTAGTGAACAAATACCTCCCGAACAAAAACAAGCCAATCATGAACTAATGCCTCCACTAACTACCCATACTGAGGCTGACAAAATAAAAATATTTAATTTTGCTCATAAAGATGAAACTGAAAATGGTAACATTATGCTAGCTTGGCCCCCCAAAGCAAATTTAGATATTATAGATCATATTCTCCTTGAATGCCTACTATTTGGACTAGGAGGAGGAGAAACATCTCTACTTTATACCACATTGATTGAATCCCAGCACAACTCTTTACCCACCCAAATCGGCAGCATTTCAGTCAACCTAAATAATCAAGTGGGTTATGATTTTCCAATAATATTTTTTCAAAATATTAGAGGAGACAAGATCAACAATTCATTATTAAAGCAAATTAAAAATATTGTTATACGAAGCATAGACAGGATACTCACCTGGAAAGACAATTCACCAGAAGTTATAGATTTTAATACACGGATTAGATCCTATATTATTGCAAAAAAAAGAAATGTAAAATTATTTTTAAGTTCTCCACCTAAATTTGGACATCGGGGAACTTATGATGAATGGAAAAAGTCATTAGAATTTCAAGATCGAGATCCTTTATTTAAAAAATCTTTCTTCTCTAAAGAACTTTACCATCACCTTCTGAGCTTACTTGCGACTGGCAGAAACATCTGGAAAGAATTGATTAAAAATAATCAATTAAAACGGCAACCATTTATTACAGCCACAAAGCCTAATAGACAAGATTTTGAGAAAAAACAGCAAGCAAAAGAAGAGCGGATTAAATATAAAATAGCCAGCTTAAAAAAACAATATCAAAATGATAATGAAGAATTGGTATTAAAGCAGTTCCAATTGGATTACGATAAAGTTACTACTCAAATGGACACTATGATGAGCCAAGTAAAACGACCAAGTTTTACTCAAAATCCTCCATTAACTTTTGATGATCAAATTATCTCCCAAGACATGACTTTGCAGGAGAACCTTCCAATTAAAGCAAGCTTTTTTCCCCATGCCTCTAATCTTGGTCTAGGATTAGCATTTAGTTTAAATAAAGTTGATCCCGAGCTTTATCCCTATTTATCGATCTTTCCTACCTTATTAAAAGGTATTGGTCTCAAAGAAAAAGAAGGTGAGAAACATATTAATTTTAAGAAACTGGCTCGAATGCTGAATCGCGACATCTCCAAACTAACCATAAATATTTTTGCTCGCCCTCGTTATCATAAATATTATCTAAAATTCTCTTTTTCGGGAGTTGGCCTAGCTGAGTTTAAAAAAGCCGTTAATTATGCCAACCGCATTATCAATAATTATGATCTTTCTTATAGCAATATTGACCGCATTAGAAAACTAGTCGATGAAAAAATAGACAGTTATGCTGGTTTTATGTTAAAAAGAGGAGAACATTGGGTGGTTAATCTGGCTCGTAACTATCAACAACAACATTCCTTACTCACTTTACATGTTTCCTCTAATTTTACCATTATACATGACCTTTATCGCCTAAAATGGCAACTCAAGGACCCTCTTAAACCAGCAGAATTGGAAGCACTCCAATCAGACTTGGATAGTCTTATCACAGAAGGGATTACCAAAGAAAGAGAACAAATAAACACTTGGATGAATAAACAAGCCTCTAAAAGCTCAGGCCTACAAAAAGAAATCTTCGAATATCTATCAAAACGCCTAAATGAACTTTCTCCCAATTACTCACAAGAAATAACCTATTTATATAATCAAGCCTTAACAGACTTACAGACTTCTCCCCAAGAAGTATTTACTAAGATTCGTCGTATTCACCAGTCTATTTTTCAATCAAACAGTATTAGCGGATATATGGTCAGCAGCAAAGAACTGGCTCATCAAGTATTGGTAGCTGCTAGAAAACTAGATTTTCTACATCCCGTAAATTCCAATCCCAATCCCAATCCGATTGCAAATTCGGCAGTTGGCTTAATTGATCAAAATATTATCCAGCGTAAAGCTCTAGAGCCTAATCATTATCCGAAATATATCGGAATTGCTTTAGACCAACTAAGTACTGGGAATTTAGTTTTTTTTGCTAAGGCCCCCCAGTATACATCAGAAAAGGAAGAGGATCTAATCAAAATGATGTCCCTCAAACTTTTTGAAGGAACCGGTCCTCATAGTTTGTTTATGCAAACCTGGCAAGAAGGTTTAGCTTATGGTAATTACACGTCTTATAGCGAAACCAATGGTGAAATTTTTTACTATGCAGACACCTGTCCTAACATCCTATCTACTATTAAGTTTGTAAAACATAAAACTAGTTCCAACCTATCCCAATTTAATGATCCCTATTATTTAGACTACATACTAACCAATTATTTCAATACCAATCATGCCAGTAAAGGAAATATTGTCCGAGGAAATCTAAATTGGTACAATGATTTTATTGGCCACAAACCTGCCAAAATAAAGTCCTTTCGCAAGCGTCTTTTGAAACTTCGTTCTAGGGCCGATACTATAGAACGCGTTATAAAAGCATTACCTTCAACCATCAATACTGTGATCTTAGATCGTCCCAATGACATGAAAAGACAAGCCAAATCCCTGTTTATTATGATTGCTCCCATATCACAAATAAAAGCCGTGGAAAAGAGTATCACTCCTCACCCCATAACCTATGTCTGGCCTGCTGATTTTTGGTCCAAATGATATTACATATCTACCAACTACTTATGTGTTATTATTAACATATAACTGTATTATTATAAAATTTTTAAATATACTTAATATACTTCAAGAAATAATTAATTTTGTTAATATTATTCGCTGCTGGGTAGTTCTGAGATGTTAATGCAGGAAGAACATCCCTCACTAATTTCTTGCTTCAATCTACGACATTTTAATTTTCTCAGCTCAATTTCATTTTGAATAATGGTAATATTATGAACCAGCTTTATCACTCGATCAGGATTATCAGAGGTTCCCAAAAGAGCTTGAAGTTTGGAGATAGTTTTTTTTCCCTTATTAAGCCTCTTATATGACCTATAATATTTATGCTTTTTTTTCTTACACTTCTTAACATCTTCACATGCCGCCATTGGCTCTGAATATACCAAAATAATAATAAGGATAAATAAACATGGTTTGATAATTAAATTAAACATCTCTTTCTCTCATAATTATATTTTATTATTCGGATATTGATTGGAATTCTTTATACCAATTTCTTTTTTTTCCAATTATAATAGTAAATATGTTTATTTTCTTTTCCAACTCCCTTAAGTTTTTATTCTGCGTTTTATCACTATTAATCTCGTTATGCTCTCAAGAGGCTCTTGCAGTTTCTAATCAACAAAAATCTACATCAAGGGCTAAACCGCAAAATAAAAAAATTAAGAATCAAAAAATACCTAAAATAAAAAGGAGATATCTTAAGAAAAACATTGACCCACTTAAAACTGATTACTATAAATGGGGTTCTCCCTATTCTAAATCATATTTCATATATTCTGAAGTGAGTTATGCGACCTATCTAGGTTCAGGATCAATAGGAGACGTAAAAGGAGTTGAGGGCGCTTTAGGTCTAAATATTAGACCGTTTGGCATTGAATTACGCTATGTTGATTATCAAACTACATGGAGTGCCATTAAGAGTCCTCTAGACTCAAGTCAGGCCCTGGAAGAACCTTCATTTGAAGAAGATTTCGAATTTGATGAAGAGTCAGATGAAGAGTCAGATAATGGTATTCCAACAGACGGTGCAGAGGAATCTGAAGAACTAAGAGATCGAGATTTATCTCTATCCGGTACCCTGAATTCATTCCAACTATTATTTACCGTCAAAAAACATCTCTGGTGGTTATTTAATTTATCAATCAAAGCCGGTCCAATCTATATAAAATATGAAGACAGCGCTCTGAATAAAACCTATTCTGGCTACACTTTAGCTGTACAAGGCGGAGTAGAACTAGAATTTAGTCATGTAATTATAACAGCTAATTTATCAGGATTTTCAGCTATTTTACATCGACCCCAGCTATTTGGTAAAGAAAAAGCAAAATGGAGAGAGTTACCTATCAGACTGTACATGGGTAGTATGGGATTAATTTTCCGTTTCTAGTTTTCTTCCTCTTCCGGTTCGTATTTCCAAATTTTGGCACTTACAATATCAGAATATCCCACATCATCATTGTTATCTAATGATTCAATAACATAAAAGTAAGAATAACCGTTGTCCAAATCTGTATGATAATATGGCGACTCAATATCTTCTACATAATATACATAGTCCGAATACACAAAAGACTCAACATCTATATCATCAGGAATTGGCCCATCTACCCAGTAGAGACCATATTCAACAATTTCCTCATCCATTAACCAGGTAATCATAATCACTTTCTGATCATTATCGGCAAATAACTCAACCCCTTCCGGCTTCAATAAATCACTAGTATCATCATAGGTCTCATCGAAAGTGTCATCATCGTAGGTCTCATCATCGTAGGTTTCATCATCGTAGGTTTCATCATCGAAGGTCTCATCGAAAGTGTCATCAAAATCAGAGTCAAAAACTTGAATAACACTCGCCTCTGCTGAAGCTTCACTTTGTCCGTTTTCATTATACGCGGTAACAACATAATAGTAATCTTCGGAAGACTCTATATTATTATGAATATAAGGCGAGCTAACTTTGGCAATTTTTTTACCTCTTGATTTCACACCCGAGGAAGCATGTGCGTAATAAAGATGGTAACCTTTAGCATCTGTCACCGAATCCCAACTAACTTTAATCTTACCAGTATCAAAGATACTACCTTCACCTTCATCTTCACCATCATTATTATCATTGCTATTATCATTCTCACTACTAATCTCATTATTGGGTTCTTCTAACAATTCAGCTTTTACATTTTGTGGAGCGTCAGGAAAATCGATCTCATCATCACATCCAAAGGAATATCCTAATACAATTAATAAAAATAAACATGATGATAATTTAGTTATGATATTTGCATTGCTGCTGATTTTTTCACAACTTATCATAAACTCTCAATGTAGCTTGAATTATAGAGAATATAATAATTTTAAATAAATTCTAAATCTATTTCAACCTTTTTACGATTATTATTTACTCAGTTTACTGCTTTCAACAAGAAACAAACAATATATGAACGCTTGATAAAGACCTCCCAACATTGTACCACCCCCAACAATAATCTTTTGCGGAACCCCTAAAATGACAACTGCTGGATTAGAAACCAGATTGGCACTACTTTTGACACTAACACTTTGAGTTTGTGAGGTTGGTGCTGATCCATCTATCTTTTGCGCCTTACTCTCCGCAAAAGCAAGATCAATCGCTTGCTTGTATTTTTCTAAACTCCCAAATAAGTTATCTATTTCAGAATCAAAGGAACTATCCAGTTTTCCATCTGGTAAAAAAACGGTATTAAGCATATTAGTATATAACTCACTTCTCTCATCTTCTAAAGCGCCAGGTCCAGGAGTATTCTTAATTAGACCAACAAACTGTCCAAAACCATCATTTGCGCGATACAAATCATGATTATCAACAACATCCTTCACCATTTCTTGTATTAAGGGATCAACATCTTTAGCTTCACTAGCATTAAAACCTGGAATTAGCAGCGCGGTCAAAAAATACGATTGTTCCTTACTATCTTGAAGTAACCAGTTTTTTATCAATAATTTGTTTAAAACGGGATTTGGTAATAAATCATTTAACCTCTTAATTCTTTCATATTGATATAATAAATATCTATAAAATAATGGCATTCTACCAGTAGGAGCTGCTTTCTGCATTGTTGTAATATATGATGCTAATATTCCACCACTATCATTCATTTTTAGTTCTTTATCAGCTAACCATTTTGTAAAAAAAGAGAAAGTGGGATATTTTGAAGAATCAACAAATTCATCAATTAATCGAACAGCTTCAAGGTCGTGTTTTGAATCTTGATCAATTGATGGATCATTGGCACACCCCGGAAGACTCATCAAAATAGTTGCCAGTATAAAAAAATTCAGTAACAACATAATGTTATATCGAAAAACTAACATAAAAGTTACCTTTTTCAAAATATATACACAATCGAGTTTATTAAACACCTACTATTTATAATCGGTAATTATGAGTTTTAATTTAATTAAGATGTTCGAGAAATTGCTCAAGAGAGACTTGATAATTTAGAACCTAATTAGCTAGATGTGTC
The DNA here is from genome assembly GCA_964544765.1 of uncultured bacterium. GTDB lineage: Bacteria > Bdellovibrionota_B > Oligoflexia > CAYFLR01 > CAYFLR01 > CAZJDM01. The sequence goes on along the minus strand of CAZJDM010000083.1, from coordinate 9,526 downwards.
CAAAGACTAGCAGAATAAAAATAACCTTGGATTTTAACAACATTGATCATATCTATATGGCTTTTAATGATACTATCAAAAGATTCTAATGATAGGTGGGTGTAAATAGTATTTTCAAAATGAACTGGCTCAGTAGCAGATAATCTATTTAACTCATCTTTAAAAGCTTGTACATCCTGGTTATCTTTAATTCCGAAGGTTAGGTTCAATTTATCGTCAGAAAACGCATATGTATAATCGAATTTAGATTTTATCTCTTCCAGACTCTTCCCTTCTCTATGCATTTGAAGAATTTCTAATAAATTACCATTAATAACTGAAATAACTGACATTTCCTTATCAGATATTAAATTAAAATTAGGTTTTTCATAATCTGGTGGTGGCAATGGTGGTAAATCAGACATAAATAGATTAATAATAAAAAATCTCAAAGCATCAACATTAGTGGGTATTTTAGATAGCTTATCTAAAATAAAATGAATAGTATGACCCCTATGTTATTGTAACTAATTGATATTGATATTGATTGATGTATCGGAAATGAAACCGTCTTAAATCTTTTACGATCGATTTCTAGCACTACTATTCGGATATTTATCGTATTTACCTTAGGAATAGTTATAATATGCTAAATTTATTAGAAGAATATAAAATATAAGTTCTATTTTCTTTCTTGCTTTTAACGAGAAACCGCAAATTTTTTAGGAAAAGTAAATTCATGTAGAGTTTTATTAAAGGGTTGCTGCTTGATAAGTATTATTTTGGAGACATCACATTGTATAGGTTGCCAGAAAGTTAAGATATCATCAAAGGCTTGTTTAAGTTCTTCTCTTTGTTGACAGGTAATTAATGAACAATGAGGAATCCACTTACCTGGCAATAACCTACGATCAGGACCATAAGCGCTGTCAGCTATCGTTTCATGAACTGAAGAGTGCAGGTTAAGTAGTTTCTCATCCAAGATGGCTCCACAGAATAAAATTTTAGCTCCAGGAAAAACTCCTAAATATGAAAAATTGACCTGAAAGACAGCTTCTTGTTCAATAATTTGAGCCAAGGAGTTAACCAAACTTTGTTCAGAAATATCTTCAAAGGAACCTAGACGTAAATGGGGAACGACAGATATTTCCTTAGTTATCGGGTTAATTTTCTTATTTACTAATTGGCCAAATTTATTAATTTTATTTTCACCGATTGGATCTAAAGTTAAATCTACCGCGAATCTCATATTTATCCCTCCTCTACTCTCATGACTATTAAGCTCAGAAAGATATTAGAATTCTGTATCTTTTTCAATATTTTTTTCCAAATAGATTGTTTTGATTTTTTCAATTTGTGAATTAGTGATTTAGTGATTAATGAATTATCAACTAAAAAACTGCCTAATATAGAGAAAAGCAATTGAAATTAAAACAAAGCACAGAATACTTTTAATTAAATTCTCTGGCACAAATTTTTGCATCCTGGCCCCCATATACATTCCCAGTAAACCACCTAGTCCTAAGAGAATACCCAGCGACCAATCTGGAGGATAATTGGTCCCTCCAAGAGAAATAAAAGCATAAAATATAACGCCAATAATGGAAGTAATAAATGTTCCCAAAAGAGCTGCGCCCGATATAGTATAAACTGGCAATTTAAACACAGCCACGCAAAAAGGAGCAATAATTGCTCCTCCTCCAATGCCGTAAATTCCCCCAATTGTTCCCACCACACAAGCCAACATAAGCATCCATTTGGTACTAAAAACAATTCTCTCACCACAAAAAGTATATTCCACGTTGCGTAAATTAAAAGATACCTCTTGAATAATAAAGGAATCTAAATTTTTTTCGCTTTCGCCTTCCTTTACCGTTTTGTCTTTCATTTTTATCTGCTCAATCTGCTCAATCTGCTCAATCTGTTCAATCTGTTGAATCTTTGGTAAAACATTTTTGTTGGTAATTACATTCATTATAAGTCTTATTCCAATATAAAGAAGGACCATACCTACAAATAATTTAAACGATCTAGGATCAACCATATATTTGATCCTAATATAATATCCTAAAAAGAGTCCTGGTAATGTCCCGGTCGTTGTTATCCATACCAGCGGCCACAAGATCCGTCCCTCCTTAAAATAATGATATACTCCTCCCGGTATGCCAACAATATTGTATAAAAAATTGGTTGGAGTTACCGACGGTGTGACAAAGCCCAAAAAGCTCATTTGAAAAGGAAGAATTAAAAAAGCTCCCGAAACACCACTCATGGATGTAAAAAAAGAAATGACAAAAGAAATAATAAAGGGAAAAAAGATATAGGTTTTAACACCCGAGACTGGAAATATTACATACAAAAAATCCATACAATATATTATAATCGACAATCGAGTAAAGAACCTTACTTATTAATTTCAAAAATGGGGGCTAAAAGGAAAAAACACTGATCGTTGTTTTTAAATCCGCCCCAATAGGCACCCAAATCAATTGAGTTGAGAGTAATAAAAGTATGTCCATTTGTTTTACTTTCCATATCAATTTTTACAAAAGTCAATTTAGAAATACCGTAGAAGACAAATCCTTGCTCGAATCGCTTCTCTAAGCAGTATTTACCATAGATACTCTGAGTTTTTGATTTAATTGTTATCTTGGCTCCTGATAACGCCAAACCTACAGCTCCAGCATTAAGCCCCACAAGTACGCCACCACCAAGCCATTTCTCATTAGTTTTCCAAGGGTTTTCTTCCTCTTCATCTAATCCAATCATACTAACTCGAAGCTGTACAGCTATGGCCAACTTGACATCTAATAAGTAACCGCTAAAACGGTAGGGATAAGGATCAAAAGAATTCACAATAGTATGATACCTCTCATGAGTTGCTTGAACATGCTCAAATCCCTTTGCAAGCAAGAATTTATAGAAGCTTAAAAAAAATTCACCTCTCTGGCGATTTTTTTTCGCCTTTTTCGCCATAGCGAGAACTAGAGTATCCAAAGGAGTTAAACCCGAGTTATTTAGACTGTTTGGAGAAACGCCAAAGGGAAGAAGTTTCTCTACCTGGTATTTAGAGTCAAAACTTTTATACCAATGGATCTTAAATAGTAATTGATGAAAAAGAGTATCTCCATGTTGATTGACTTGATCAAGAGGAATTCCCCGTTCATGTAAATGTATTATTTTTTCAACATCATGTCTTTGGTAACTGGAGTCGGTTAATATAATAGATAGAATATTAGATCCGGTTAAAACGGAAAACTCTTCTTCAGTTTGAGCCAAATTCATATAGCAATCTATTTCATCTGAGTAAACATATTCTCGTCTTTCACTTAAGTTCTTCTCTAAATGCTGGGCCATAAACTTTTTAAAGTCAGATTCAATAGACGGGTTCAATCCATCAAAATTTAATAAAGTTGTAAATTTTTGACAACTTCTGTCTGCGGATATGGTAAATAATTTCGAATCAAGCCATTCAATCAACTGAGCTCGAACGGATTCACGTTGCAAAACATTTAAATTGAGCATTTCTTTAAAACAAGTCAAACATCCAAATCTAAAGGAAGTAAAGAGGGCTGTTTGAAAATCCAATTGAATGGTTTCATCCTGATTCATTTCTGTGACGACTCGCTTTAGGAGCTTGTCTCGATTGTTATCGACTAAATGATAAAGTAAATCGTTTCCATTCTTGTCAGCGCCCATTAAATAAGCGCCATGATCTAGTAAAAGGTAAAATATTTCTTGATGACCGTTTTTAGCTGCTAAAACTATGGCTGAGTATCCGCTGCTAGTCTTGGCATTAACACAAGCTCCATTTGATAACCAATAAGTGACATGATCAAAATTACCATATTCAACTTCCCTTAAAAATTCACTATTGGGCATTAGAGAACTAGAAGGATTACAAAAAATTAAGTCTCGTGAGTTATTCTTTTTCAATAATCCGATTTTACGCAGTGCTTCTTGTAACTCCTGAGAAGTATAGGTATCAGCTAATTTAGAATGGATGAGTCGGTTCACTTCCCGCACTAACCTTATATCATCTAAGATATCCCATAAAAACTCATGTAGTAGAGTAAACGAGAACTGTAACGGAGCCTCTTCTTGTACTATTTGAAAAATTTCCGGTTGGTACTCATATATAATTATCGTTTCACTCTGGTTTCGATAGACCATTGGTATAATACTGGTGGAACCATCTTGCTTAAGGCAATTTTCAGGTATTTCTCTGCGCAATTTACGATCACTCTTAATACTCAATGAATCTCTGCCAGGTATCCAGATTCTAGGCTGATTATAATCATTATGATTAGTAAGAGTCGTAATAAATTCATCAAAGTGATCCTTGAGCCAAGGAACTTTTACTGAAAAAATTGTTGAAATACGTTTAACAGATATTTCTCAAGAGTTTGCAGAAACTATATCTTCATCAGTTTTTGCGTCTGAGCGGCGAGTTTGTATGTAATCAAGAGAATAATAGCCCTCTAGATTATTTTCTTCACTTTGTCTACAGTAAACGATATCCCCTCCATTGCCAATGCGAGAGCCAGCCCATAAACTTTGGACAACTAGTGAATTCACTATCAAAAAAATTATGATTAACAACTTTTTAGACATTTAAATCTCCTTTTTTTTGTTTAATTTAGTAATTGGGTAAACTTGTAATTGCAATTGATAGGTACATGTAGAATTGTTTGATGAGAGAGACTCAATAGTTGAATGAAAATCTTTTACCAAATCTCTTATTTTATCAATGTATTCTGGACCAATATTAAATGTTAATGATGAAAAATCACGTTGATTGACTGGCACTTCTTTTAAAGCCTTTTGCGCATTATCGAGAAGCTGTTTATGATGATTTTGTATGGCAATATTGCATGTTTCAGATTCCACCTCGATATTTTTATTAACCAGACGATACTTTTTATTGTCATACACTTCAACTAAACCCACCTGAATTAGATTTTTAATAGCGGTTCGAATTTTGTAAAGCGAGATCTTAAAAAGAAGCTGTTCCTGTATCCACTTTTCATCAAAAACAAAATCCTGCCGATGCATTAATTCTAGAATAGGAGTGTAATACCAGTCAGAAATGAGATCAAACATACGACTGTCAAAATTAAAAAACCTCTTAGCCATACTCTCACTTGAAAGCGCCTTAAGAATGTTTATTTTAACATCAGGTAAATGTTGAACCTTCTCTAATTGAACAAGATTTTTAAAATAATTAGCTTCTCTTTGCTTAAATTTAAAGTACTTAATAAACTTATCAACCATAGAAGCACCGGGATGCCTTTCTCCAATAAGAATCTTACGAATATAGGATCCATCCTTTAACCCCATTCTTGACCCCCAACTGTTTACATTCCAGCCCTTTTTATTAAGTTTATAATCTATATAAAAGTCATTTAAAAATTTTCTATAATTATTATAATATAGTATGTTCATAATATGACTCCTATATAACCAGTCATTTGCATAGTATTAATATTTTATTTGTATTTCAACAAAAAAATGGACATAAATGCAAATATTATGGACAAATATGGACAAACTAACCCAAAACCAATCTAAAGCTAGTGTATATATTCAATAATATTAACAAATTATTCAATTTTATTTAAATTTTAGAAATCCTTTGTGGATATCCTCATAACTACTTTTACAAAATGAACATTCCTTTACGCAAATTGTGCAACCATGTTTAGTTACGAAAATTGGAAGGCATTTTTTTCTTATTATGTGGGTTTTTCGGCCTGAATCATGAACAAGAGGTGTTTGTCGGATAGCATCCGAGGGGCAACTACGAATACACCGTCCGCACTTTTTACAAAAGTCCCCGATCCAGGAATGGGAATTGCCTTTTGCAAAAGGAAGGTTTTCGATACTAGTAAATATAGCACCGATTCTTTGTCTGGGTCCAAACTGAGGTGTTACCAAAAGCCCGTGCCTGCCCATCCATCCTAAACCTGCGGCAACCGCCAAAGGTGGGTAGAGATTGAGTCCACCGAGAGGATGTCCTCCTTGAGCACCGAACCCCAAACTTCTTAGGTGCGTGGTCAACTCATTAATGATCTTGCCCAAGGAATCGTATGATTCAAAAACCATCTTGAATGTAGCAATACTGGGAGCTTTGTCTATTTTATCTTTGGGCATTTCCTTCAAAAAAATGATCGCATTTTCATAGAGTACTGCCCTGTCCTTAAAAATCAACTTACGAGGAAGTTTTGCATAGCCTATCGCACCTATTCCTAAAGATTTCGCATAATTTTCAAAAGTCTTCAACTCTTCCAGACTAATAGATGTTGTAGGTGAAGAGGGATTTCCCTCAATTGATCTTATAGCCTTTTCTCCTTGATGAATACATGATTTCAGACGCATGCCTACTCTAAAAATATTTTTAATGTTGAAAGGAATTTCCCCGCCCAACGGAATCTTATCTGGATTGGGCCAGGACTTTTCAGGCGATCCTTCAACTGATTTATAGCAATTAGGAAGTTTTGTCAGTGTCCGTTCCAAGGCAAACCAGTTTGCAATCTTACCCTGGATTAGCTTCAATATGATTTTTTCAAGCGGATTCATCTTGGTCTCCACTTAGGTTTCTCCTCATAAAAAAATTGCGCTTAACCACCAACAAACCAATGGTCAACAAAACCAACCAAATGAATGTTGATAAATGTTTAAAATTATTATTGTAGGCATTAGGATTGATACTGCATCCCCACCAACAACTATCATCATCGTCATCATCATCTTCTTCTTCCGTTCCTGGAGGCACATAAGGGATCAAAGTACAATCAGAAGTAGAAACCTCCTCAGAAGTATAAGTTAGATTGCGTTGATATAAGGCATTAGCTATATCACATTTAAATTTCCCTTCAGCATGCGTCTTATCAGAAAGTAATAGAGCGTTAGCAAAATCCTCAAAATCTCCACTTTTATTATATATGAATAATAAGGATTTCAAGACTACTTGAGTATATGTTTCCTTATCTTCCTCTTTCTTTAATGATTGTCGTACTTGCCACAAGGTAGCTGATATTAAATGACCATAGACTTGCTTATCAACATATCCTTGATTATCTTTCGGCGGTATCCATTCTTTATATCTGGCAAAAACAGGTTGGCCATTTTCATCTTTAATAACTCCATCGGCAGCTCCTCTTATGCAGTGCCAGTCTTCCCAAAAAATTCCAAAATTCTTGGTTGCTACGGCTGACTCACCTAAACACGGATCATCAGTAAAGTGATAAAGAAAATAATCAGATACCCCTTCATGAAGTACTCCACTCTCTCCATCTAGACTCTCCAATCCTCCATAACGATAAAGAATAAAATGTCCGATTTCATGCATCAAAACATCACCATCGGTACCTAAATTTTGCAGTACTTTACCATCTCCATCACCAATCTCAATAAAATCTCCCAACGGATCGAATTGTGTATAAGGATTTTCTCCCTTTTCAAAATGATATTGCGCATTGTTCCAACCCACAGAACTATCTCCTCTATAGGCATGAACATAGACAGTTAACACCACCTCATACTCCGCTCCCAATTCTTCCATCCATTTCAGATAAGAAGTTCCATGATAATAGGCTGACACCTCAGCAAAACGGCTATCATCCTCATCGTAAATAAAACTATTTTCTTCTTCACTTGCTCCCTCTTCGTCAGGATCAGCATTGTACACTCTCACATATTTACCACTTAACTTACCACCTTCCTCATCTAGTTCGATTAAATCAACCATCTCCGGCTTAGGAGTCAGCACCTTATTCTTTTTATACACCTGCCCTTCACCAGTAAGATGAAAGGTTAATGGTTCTTTATTCAAAACATAACCCGTCTCGGCATCAACCCATACAACCCATACATGAGGTGATACCATTTGATAATTGGAAAACTGTACTTTATAGGCTAGGTACATATGATCATCGTGGTAATAATAAACCTTCTGCGAATGAAAAGAATGAAAACTATTAATGGCAAAATAGTCGTTAATTACCTCCCGCAAATCATCATCAGATTCATCATCAGAAATTAGAAATTCATTGGGGTATTCCAATTCATGCATTTTATACAACACCGTACCGTTAATATGAATGATATATCCATCAACCATGTGAATAGAGATCTGTAAGTTATCAACTGGAAGACCATGTACCATCATATTCATCATATAATGCTGAACATTATCATCCACTGAGGATCGAACTAATGATAATTCATAAGCTGAGGATGGTATTTGAAAATCATTCTCAAGGTATTGCTTTATTAAAGACAATGTTTTTACACTAACTGTATTTTTATTTTCATTCGAAGATAAGTAAATATTTCCACTCTGAAATGACAAAAGATCAGATTTAAAAAATATTTTCTTTAATCTCTCTTCAGCACCTAGAATTGTCTGGAAATTAAATATCGTGCAGATTTTTAACATTAGACAGATATAAATCACAAACCGAAATGATAATCTAATTATGTGTTTCATAGATAAACCAATCCTACTATTTATGACATTCTTTATCGATTAATCTTTTCTATATATTTTACCAGGTATTATTTTAACTCAATTGAAAGAAATATTGTACAATTCTTTAAAATGATCTTGCCCTAATCTTCTTCCTTGGGATACATCTTATTAATTCGCTCTATATCTACAGCGCTTAACTTGCCGGTTGTACCGAATTTAGTGGTGTGATCAATTTTAGTTATGGTTATGCTATTTTGATCTTTCGCAAAAGCTCGTGCGGAATACAGCATGATAGATCTATAATCAAAAGATGTATCACCGTGATTCATAAAATGAAGCGGTAATTTGGCAAATTGGGATCTAAACTTCTCTTTAATGTTATCCCAATGAATAATAATATATTTGTCACGATCCTGACGACTCTGTTCATGAAAGAAGCCCATAGAATGTACCATTTCATGTAATATATGGTGAGGTTGACAACGGTCCTCTAACAGTATTTTTTGTTCACCGCCTTGTTTACCTACATAGGAAAAACAAAATAAATTACCCATAGTAAAAAAAACATAATCGGTCTCACCGTATCTTTCTATCCATCGAACATTAGTATTATTGTTAACATGATTTATCGCACTAACTACTCTGTTAGGATTTGGTAAGTTAGGATCTATCTCATAGGGAATAACCCCTCTCGGCCAAGGCTTGGGAACAGGTAAATAACCCTGACCCTTTTTATTTCTTTTAATGTCATTAATGTCACCTAATAAAACATCACCATGAGTTATAGCTGTATTCTCTAGAACTAGAATATCAACCTCTACTTCGGTAATATCACTATCATCAACTATAATTGAATCTTTTTTAGGTGTTTCCACTTCTTCTGAATCACCTGTGTTATCGCTATTATTAGTATTATCATTAAAACTTAAAGAAGATCGATGTTTCACGTACCTTAACATCTTGGTTAAATGAATTTGGTCATTATCATCATTATTATTATCATTGTTATTACTATTATTATGTAAGTTAGGCCTGAACCCCACCTTGACTCCATTTATTTGAACTAATTTAATC